>DATDCH010000803.1:0-2989 GCA_036524455.1 Kofleriaceae bacterium
CTTGGTGTCGCTCATGCGACGCCTTTCGCGCTGATCGCGAGCGCGCAGCCGACAGCGGCGAGCGCGACGGTGAGCATCATCGCCGGATTCGCGATGATCCACGCCGTCGCCGCCGGGACCTCGTTGCGCGGCAGCACGATCGCGATCGTGTTGTTGAGCAGGTGGACGATGATCGACGGGACGATCGATCCGGATCGCAGCGTGAGGTGGGCGAGCACGAGACCGAGCAGGAACGTCGTCAGGATCTGCGGCGGGTTCAAGTGATACGCGCCGAACACCGCCGCGGAGATCGCGACGGCGACCGGGTAGCGGTAGCGGCTCACGAGCGTGCGCGTGAGGATGCCGCGAAACACGAGCTCCTCGGCCAGCGCCGGAAAGATCGTGAGCGCGACGAGCGTGGGCACGAGCGGCGTCTGGGTGACGAACTGCTGGAGCTTCTCGGTATCGCCGGGTGGGTCGACAAGCTCGACGACCGACGCGGTCAGGTACCACATCGATAAACCGAGCAGCACTGCCGCCGCGATGAACCGCGGTGGCGTGCGCCGCACCCCCGCGTCGTGCAGGCGTAACCCGCGGCCACGTAGGTAAACGACGACACCGACCAAGACCGCGGAGTCGCTGATCGCCGCCGCAACGAGGTCCGGCACGCCGGTACCGACCAGTACGATCTGTACGACATAGATTGTTGCGATCGCCGTCGCAGTCACCCCGGCCGCCTGTGCGAGCGTAAACGGCGCGGCGTGATACAACTGTTGGCCAGTGCGTGGCTCGCTCGGTGTGGGGCTCGTCATCGGCCTAGTCGTCGGGGCCGGTGGAATGTATCTCGCGCTGCGTCCACCGTGGGCTGGCGAAAGTACCGCACCGTCGGACGCAGGAGTGGTCGCCGAGGCAACGAGTGACGGCGGCATCGGCAAGAAGAAAAAGAAGCGCCGGCCCGGTGGTGGTGGCGGGAATCGGCCGGGCCCGGGCGGCGATGACGAGGATTGGATCAACTCGGGCGGCGGCGAAGAGACCGAGCCACCGAAGCTCATCGAGCTATCGGCCGCAGATCGCGGTCTGGAGTGGCGGGGCGATGACACGTCTCCGCGCAAGACCAAGCTCGACATGGGCAACAACGCCGAGTCGCGCTCGCTCGACAACGGCGAGATTCAGAACGCGATCTCGAGCCAGTCGGGTGGGGTGCAGAGCTGCGTCATGAAGGCGGCGACGAATACCGACCTGTCCGGAACGATCACGGTGAAGATGGTCGTCGAGGGCAACGGCAAGGTGGCGCGCAGCCGCGTGCAGGCGCCGCGCTACTTGTTCTCGCAAGGGCTACTGGGGTGCGTGCAGGGCTCGCTGCGCGGCTGGTCGTTTCCATCGACGGGCGCGCCGACGCTCGTCACGCTACCGGTGAATTTTCACTAGCCGCGGGCTCGGGAAGCGGCACGTTGTCGAGGAAGTACAGCGCATCCGGCGAACGTGCTTTGAGCGCGGCTGCGAGCTGAGCGACCTCGGCCGGCTTTCGCGTATCGAGCAGCAGCGTGCCCTTCGCGCCGTTCTTCGTGTGGATGTCGATGAAGATCGGCAACCGACCCTTCGGCAGCTTCTGCGGCATGCCGCGAATCTCGGTGATCGCGGTCGGTGTCTTGAGCAGCGCATCGCTGATCGGGCCCGACTTGCGCAGCCGCCACCACCGGCGGCCGAGATAGAAGCCGATCAGCGCGTTGATCACGCTCAGCACGATCACCCACGTGGGATAGCCGCCGCTCGACAGCGGCAGGCCGACGAGGAACAGGGCCGAGCCGCCGGTCTGCGTCATCGCGTTCGACCGCGTCTTCGTGAGCGCGCGGTTGACGGTCGCGTAGGCGGGCTCAGTCACTGAGCGCGTCGTTGTAGTACGCGTCTCCCTCGCTCGACAACAGGATCTCGTAGCGTTTGAGATCTAGCGTCGCGGGGAGCGGCAGGTCTGCGGAGAACCCGCCGTCGGGCCGGGTTACCGCGGTTCCGAGCCCGATCGAACCTGTGCCGCCGCCGCCCGCCGGCGCGAGGAACACGTTGACCTGACGATTCGGCACGCCCTTACCGCCGACGCGCACGATGCCTTCGACGTGGATGAAGTCGCCGCGAAACGCGCTCGTATCCGAGGTGGTGACGAGCAGCTCCGGCGTGGCCTTCTTCGGATCCTGCTGCTTCGCGGGCAGCGTCGGATCGGGCGTGATGCGATCGGGACCGGTGTTCTGCGCGCTGCCGGCGCCGCTGCCTTGCTGGCCGATCGCGCCGCTCGGCGGCGATTGATCGAGGCCCTTCTTCTTGTCGGCTTTCTGTTGATCGGTGAGGCCGCGGATGTCGCCTTCGAGCTGCGTGTACTGGTTCTTGTACTCGGGTGGCTTGTGGAACGGATCGTCGGCGCGCGGCCGGTGCAGCGTCTTGTTGTCGGCGCCGGTCACGTTCATGCGCAACGCTGCGCCGCCGAGGTCGATGCGCTGCCAGCCACGAACCGGAAACCACACTTCGACGAACGCGTGCGCTTCGTTCTGCACGTAGCGCGTCGGGATGCCGAGGGTGTTCGCGGTGACGGCGAACGCGAACGAGCGATGGCGGCACACGCCGGCTTGGCTGTCGCACAGGTCGCGATACAGGTTGCCGGTCGGGTTTGCGATCTCGCCGGCCTGGAACGCGCGGAAATGCGCGACCAGCTTGTTGAACGCGCTGCCGAGGTCGTACGACTCGTCGACGCCGATCTTGGTGAGCGTCACGCGCGCTTCGCGGCGCACGGTGTCGGGTATCAGCGGCTTGAGCTCCGGCGGCGCATTCGCGATCACGTCGCGTATCCGGAACTGCCGCGGCGGCAGCGACGGCGCGAAGTAGGCCTGGTCGGCGTCGGCGTAGAACACGAGCCGGTACTGGCCCGACGCGCCGCTCTCGTCGCTGCGCACGAAGAAGTTGTCGGCGCCGTCCTTGCTGAACTTGAGCGCGATCTTCGGCTTCACCTCGTACGACAGGATCC
>DATDCH010000804.1:0-14158 GCA_036524455.1 Kofleriaceae bacterium
CAGGCCGTCGCCGCCGCGTGAGATCGCTTCGCGCAACGACTCGGGCGCTGCCTCGAGTAACACGCGCATCAGCACGCCCTCGAGCCGGCGGCCGCCCGCGAGCAAGTGGCGCGCAGCGAGGTTACCGTACACGATGTGACCGCCTGGATCGCAGAGCAGCATCGCGACCGGCGTGTTCTGCACCATCGTGTCGAGTAGCAGCTCGCGCTGCACGATCGACTCGCGTTGCCCGCGCAGCGTGTCGCCGAGCTTGTTGTGGGCGTCGACCAGCTCGCCGAGCTCGTCGTTGCTCGGCCACGCGAGCGAGAACGCGAAGTCGCCGTCACGATAGCTCGTGACCGTGCCGGCGAGCGCGCGGAACATCGCCGTCATCCGCGTGAGCGGGCCGCGCACGATCGCGATCGTCAGCGGCACGAATACCGCGCAGGCGATCACGCCGGCCGTCAGCGGATCGTCGAGCCAGTCGGCGAGCACCAGCACGAGCGCGACCGCGGCGATCACCATCGCAACTGCGAGCAGCGTGACCCGCCAGATCAGCGAGCTGCGGCGGCGTCGTCGTTCGATGGGGTCGGCGGTCATTCGCGAGCTGTGGCATGGCGAATGATCGCGAGGCGGTCATTCGCGCGGGATGCTGAGCTTCTCCATCCTCCGGTAGAGTGCCTGGCGACTCAAGCCGAGCTCGGCCGCAGCTTGCGCGATTACGCCACCTGCGCGTGCGAGCGCGGCCTCGATCGTGCCGCGATCGAGCTCCTCGCCGGGAGGTGCGGCCGGCGCGGCGGTGGGCAGCGCGAGGTCGGCGGCGGTGAGCGTGTCGCTCGTCGCGAGTAGTGCCGCGCGTTGCAGCGCGTTCTTGAGCTCGCGCACGTTGCCCGGCCACGGGTGGCGGCGCAGTGCTTCACGCGCATCGGCGCTGAGCTGCTTGCCCTGTGCGAGGAACAGCTTCGCGAGCGGCAGGATGTCGTCGACGCGCTCGGCGAGCGGCGGCACGCGGATCTCGATCGTGTTGAGCCGGTAGTAGAGGTCCTCGCGAAAGGTGCCGGCACGGATCATCGCGCCGATGTCGGCGTTGGTCGCGCTGATCACCCGCACCTTGACCTGGCGTTCCTTGTTCGAGCCGAGACGCTCGAAGCGCCCGGTCTCGAGCACGCGCAACAGCTTCATCTGTCCGGTCGCCGACAGGTTGCCGATCTCGTCGAGGAACAGCGTGCCGCCATCGGCGGATTCGAACTTGCCCTCGCGCGCGCGGCTCGCGCCGGTGTATGCGCCGACTTCGGCGCCGAACAGCTCGGCTTCGATCAGCTCGGCCGGCAGCGCGCCGCAGTTGAGCGTGACGAACGCCCCGTCCTTGACCGTGGAGTTCGCCTGCACGATCTCGGCGATCTTCTCTTTGCCCGCGCCGTTGGGACCCGTGATGAGCACCGGCACGTCTGCGCGCGCGACCTGACACGCGAGCGCGATCACGCGCTCCGTCGCTGGATCGGCGAACACCGCGTCGCGCAGGTCGTAGCGCTGCTCGAGGTCGGTGCGGCGGCGATTCTCGGCCGCGCGCCGGCGCGCTAGCTCGCGCTTGGTCTCGGCGAGCTCGAGCAGGTTCTGCACCGCGGTGAGCAGCTTGTGATCGTCCCACGGCTTCGCGAGGTAGTCGGCCGCGCCGGCCTTGACCAGCTCGACCGCCGACTCGAGCTGCGTCCACGCGGTCAGCAGGATCACCGGCATATCGGGGAACCGCTTGCGGATCGTGCGGAACAGCTCGGCGCCCTCTGCGCCCGACGTGGTGTCGGCGCGAAAGTTCATGTCCTGGATCACGACGTCGACGCGTTGCTTCTCGAGCACCGCAAGCCCGGCGGCCGGCGAGTCGGCGGCGAGCGTCGTCAGCTCGTTGAGCGAGAACAACACCTCGAGCGCCGTCGCGACGGCGGGGTTGTCATCGATCACGAGGACGGTCGGCACGCGCAGCTACCCTACACGGTACGGGTTGCGATGGCAGGTGGGATCGCGGCCGCACGCAGCGCGGGTCCGAGCACCGCGATCTGGCCGAGCAAGTAGAGCAGCGTCGCGCCGATCGGGAGGAACTCCCATGGCAGGCGGGGCACGCTGTACTTGTCCATCAGCACGAGGTTCATGCCGTACGCCATCGCCATACCGAGGATGATGCCCATCGTCGCGAGGATGAAGTTCTCGGTCTGGAAGTAGTGCAGGATGTCACGCCGGGTAGCGCCGAGCGCGCGACGAACTCCGATCTGCCGCGTGCGCTGCTGCACCCAGAAGCTCGCGAGGCCGATCACGCCGAGCGCCGTGATGATGAGCAGCGCGATCGATACGCCGGCGAGCAGCCAGGCCATCGAGCGGTCGTCTCGGAAGTACTCGTCGCGGATCGTGCCGTACGTCTGACGCTCGAGCATGATGCGGCTCGGATCGACCTTGTCGAACGCGGCGTCGACAGCGCCGAGCACCTCGGCCTTACGCGTGGGATCGACGCGCAGCACGTAGTTGCCGCCGTACGTGTAGGGCATCGTCACCGGCAGGAACATCGAGTACCGCGGCTGGCGATGATCGTTCGGCCGCGCCACGTGCTCGAAGATGCCGACGACGACAAGCGGCTCGTCACCCCAAACGTAGATGCCCTTGCCGAGCGCGTTCTGGCCCGGAAACATCTGCTCCGCGATCGCGCGCGAGACGATGATCGACGGCATCCGCGCCTCCTGCTTCTGGACGAGGTCGAACTCGACGTACTCGTCGGGCGTGAAGTCGCGGCCCGCGATCAGGTTGACGCCAAGTGTTTCGAGGAGGTCATGGCTGCCCATGTACATCGCGGCGTTGATCAGGCGGTTCGGATCATCCTTGATCGTCGAGACGCTGGTGTTCCACGACGAGTTTCCGAACGGAACCATGTTGACGTTAGCGACCGACTTGACCCCGGGAATCGCGCGCAGCGCGGTGAGGTCCTGCTGCGTGATCGCGCCCGCGTCACTGTTCTTGTTGATCCCGGTGAGTTGCACGCGCAGTAGCTCGGCCTCGGCGACGCCGCTTGGTTGATCCATGCGCGCCAACCGCTCGCGGATCAGAAACACCGCGTTGCAGACGATCGCGCAGGTCAGCGCGATCTCGAGCACGATCAGTGCAGCCGCGGTGCGGTGGCGGAGCAGGGTCGACAGGATGGGACGAAAATGCATGACATGCTCCTAGTGCGACTTGAGCTGGATAGCCGGCGTGATCTGGCAGCCGCGCCACGCGGGCAACAGGCCGGCGAGTAGGCTCGACACCACGGCGAGGCCAAATGTCGCCGCGAGCATCGGCAGGTCGAGGTGTGCGAGCTCGGCGTAGTCGGCGGGTTGCTGGCGCACCGCCCACAGCCCGAGCCACGCGAGGCCCAAGCCCGCAAGGCCGCCGACCAGCCCGACGATGCCGGCCTCGACGACGAGCTGGATGAAGATGGACCGCTTCGATGCGCCAAGCGCTCGGCGCACGCCGATCTCCGACGACCGGCGCAAGAACTTCGTGAGCAACAGGCCGACGGTGTTGATCAGGCACACGAGCAAAAAGCCGAGTGCGATCCACGTCTGCAGCCGCGCGTCAGGCGGCACGACCTTCTGGTAAGCGAGCCATGCATTGACGTCGCGCAAACGCACGTTCGGCTCGCGCTCGTACACGCCGGCGCGCTTCTGCTCTTGTGAGTAACTGACGAGGTAGTCGCGATATGCGGCAGCCTTCGCGCTCGAGTCGAGCTCGACCCAGAACTGGATCCACTCGCACGGCGCGCCGACAGCTTCGGGATCTTTGTGTTCGGCCCAGCAGTTCATGGTGCCGCTACGCCCGAGCTTGAGCTCGCGCGACGTCGTGAACGGCATGAACAACTGCTCGGCCTTCGCGTACGCGCCGGTCGAGAGGTCGTAATAGTGCGGCGTCGGCCGCCAGTCGTCGATCACGCCGCTGATCCGCATCGGCGTGCCGGCGACGCGCAGCTCCTTGCCGACGACATCGGTCGAGCCGAACACCTTCTCGGCCAGCGGGCGCGCGATCACGACGACGCGTGCGTTCTTGTCGTCGTCGTCGGCCGTCCATCCCGTCCCGGCGACAAACGGCGTGTCAAACATCGCGAAGAAGTCCGCCGACGTCCACCGGGCCTCGACGAAGAACGGATCGAGGTCCGCACGCTGCGGCTCGATCGCCGCGTTGCCGCCGGTCATCAAGACCTGGCGATCCGCTTTCTTCGCGCGGAGGAGATTCTGCGAATCGAGCAGCGTCATCTGATCGTTCGGCTCTTCACCCGGCTTGAAATCCTCCATCTTGCGCGGGTCGAGCTGCACGTTGAACAGCTGGTCACTCTTGTGCGGAATCGGGTCCTGCGCGAGGACGTGCAAGACGGTGAGCGTCGTCATGCTCGCGCCGACGCCGAACGCGATCGCGACGATCATCAGGATCGTAAGCGCCACGTTGCGCTTGAGGCTGCGAACTGCGAGGTCGAGGTAGTACGTGAACATGGCGTCTCCTCTAACCGGTCGGCTGCAGGGCTTCGGGTTTGCCTGGGCGGATCAGCGCCGGGCCGCGCTCGAGGTCGGTCGCGACGCCGTCGACGATATGCACGTTGCGCTGTGCGCGCGCCGCGATCTCCGGGTCGTGCGTGACGATCACGACGATCGTGCCTTGTGCGTTGAGCTCTTCGAGCAGCTGCATCACTTCGCGCGCCATCGCAGAGTCGAGGTTGCCGGTCGGCTCGTCGGCGAGCAGCAGCGTGGGGTCGCCTGCAATCGCGCGAGCGATCGCGACACGCTGCTGTTGGCCACCCGATAGCTCGGCCGGAAAGTGGCGCATGCGCGATGCGAGCCCAACCCGCTCGAGTGCGCTCTCGATCCGCTTCTTGCGCTCGCCGCGCGTCATCCTGCGATAGCGCAACGGCACGTCGACGTTGTCGAACAGGTTGAGGTCGGGGATCAGGTTGAAGCTCTGGAACACGAAGCCGATCTTCTCGTTGCGCAGGTGCGAGCGCGCCTTGTCGCCGAGCTGCTTGACGTCGATACCGTCGAGCAAGTACTTGCCGCCAGTCAGCTCCTCGAGCAGACCCGCGATGTTGAGGAACGTCGTTTTGCCCGAGCCCGACGGGCCGGTGATCGCGACAAACTCGCCGGCGCACACTTCGAGCGACAGGTTGCGCAGCGCGTGCGTCTCGACCATCTCGGTCCGGAACACTTTCGATACGTCTTGCATGTGAAGCATGGGCCTCTCCTAATCCGCGATCCGCACGCGTTGCGCACCGCCAAAAGCATCTGTTCCGGACACCACGATCTGATCGCCAACGTTCGCGCCCGACAGGATCTCGACGGCGTCGAGACTGAGCGCACCGGTCCGGACAGGCCGCTTCTCGGCGACGCCGTCCACGACGACGTAAGCAGAGTTGCCGGCGCCCGCTTCGACAAACGGACCGCGCTCGACCTTGAGCACATTCGGGCGCTCTTCGATCAAGATGCGCGCGGTCAGCCGCTGGTTCTGGCGTAGACCCGCGGGCCGCTGTTCACCGAACTCGAGGCGCGTCGCGACATTGCCGTCGATGACCTCGGGCGACACCGAGCGCACGCGGCCGGCAAAGGTCGCGTTGGCGGCGCGAATCTCCGCGGTCATACCGATCGCGAGATCGCGCGCGAAGCTATCCGGCACGCGAATCTCGAGCTCGAACGTGCTGAGGTCGACGACGCTGAGCACGCCGGTGTTGGCGGCGACCGTCGCACGCTGCGCGACGAGCAGCTGACCGACTTGGCCATCGACCGGCGAGGTGATCGCGAGCGCAACGACCTGGCGCTCGAGCTCGCGCACGACCTCGCGCTGGCGATCGAGGCTCTGCTTGCGCGTGCCGAGATCGAAGCCGAGCTCCTTGCCTTGCAAGCCCGCCTCCTTGTGGGCGTGCTTGACCGAGAGCTCCGCTTTCTTGAGCGCGTCTTGCGAGCGCTGCAGCTCGAGCTCCGGAATCACGCCGCTGTCGAACATCTTCTTGTTGATCTCGACCTCGCGCGCAGCGGCCTGCCGATCGATCTCGGCCTGCTGCACGAGCTTCTCGGCGTTCGCACGACCGTGCTGGACGTCGAGGCCGGCGCGACCGACGCTCGCTTCGAGCCCGACGAGCGTCGCCTGCTCCTGTGTGAGCCGGCTCTGCAGCTCGGGGCTCGTCACCGTCGCGAGCGATTGCCCGCGCGTGACCTTGTCGCCGGGCCGCACATGAAAATCGACGGAGCCCGCGGCAATCGCATAGAGCGTCGGGCTATTCGCCGCGACGATCCGGCCATCCGCCACGACATCGCGCACCAGCGTGCCGCGCTCGACCTTCGCGATCCGCACGCTCGAGCGATCGATCGACTTCTCGGCGCCGAGCCAGCGCGTCAGCACGTAGCCAATGCCGGCGACCGCCGCGAGCACGAGCAACCCGGCGGACAGCCAGCGCCGCCACGGTCGGCCAACGGCTGACTTCGTGAGCGGACGGTCTTGCGCGGACGTATCGCGAATCATGGACGCTTGCCCATAGAGCAACGCCCATGCCCGCGCTAACGCCTAGACATCGCAGCTGTCCGGTCTGTCCGCCGCGTCCGCACGCTGTCCGCCCGGACAGTGTCCGCCGCGAAGTGTCCGGCGAAGTGTCCGGTCAGTGTCCGCGGACACTCCGTCCGAATAGCGCGCGCACGCGGATCCAGCTGACCCGCAGCGCCCAGCGCAGCCGCCGCCATCCCCGCCGGGTCCGCCCGAATCGTTCGTGGACGATGAACGTCACGACACGACGGCCAGCGTGGTCCACAGCAAGTGGGTTCGCATTGCAGCTGCCTCCTCCAGTCCGGTGGTGGCCGTACGTCCTACGTTTCATCGCGTGCAACCGCGGTTTTTATCGATAGTCTGATCGGCATGAGGGCTGCGTTGCTGATGCTCGTCGTTGCTTGTGGCGGCTCGAAGTCCGCTACCCGTCAACCGCAGTCTGGTTCGAACGACTGGCAGGAAGAAGAGTTTCGCGAGACATCAGCACCGACGTCGCCGGCCGCGGCGACCACGCCGGGCTCGAAGGCGGCGGGCGAAGCGCTCGCCACCTGCAAACGACGCGACGATGGTGCGTTCGATCTCAGCGCGGAGGACATGCTGCTCCGCCGCGGCTTGGGCGCGCGCACGTTCGGCGAGGTCGCGACGACCGCCGATACACCGATCGAGGTGTGCGGTACCAAAGGCGAGCTCGAGTGGTTGCTACGAGCGACGTGTGCGGATGGCTCTCGGCCGTGGGGGCACGACCGCAGAAAGGCGCACGCCGCTCGGCACGGATCGCGGCCGACGAAGGGGCGATGTGCCGACGGGACACCCGTGATGATCGATCTCTACGAAGTGCCGTGCCCCGAGCAGCGTTACTCGATCTACATGAACCTGTACGAGTGCGGGCCTGGCGAGAGCTTGTGGCCGCAGTAAGCTGAACGCGCAGTGCAGTGCACGACTCGCGCATAACGCACGCGATGCCGACTCAGTCGTCGACACGCGGCAAGCGCGCAGCTATGTGGTGGCGGTCATGAGTGCCGAGGAAGAACGTTGGTGGCGACTGATCGAGAGCTCGTTCCCATCGGTGGATGAGCTCGTCGTCGCGATGCGCGCGCTGTCGCGTCAGGAGTTGCTCGAGCTCGGAGTTCACATTCGTCAGTGCCGATTGCTGATCCGCGAGCCATGGAACGGCCCCGACATTCCCAGCCTGGGCGTGCTGTCTGAAGACTCGACCGAAGACTTCACGGACTGGATCGTCAGCCAAGGTGAAGACTATTGGCGCGCGGCGAACGACGGCGACGACGCACATCTCGTCACGTGCTTCGAGCTCTACGATTCCGTTCGCCGCAAGCCGGGACATCCGCGCGCGTGGCAGCCGACGCCGGTCGTGAGTCTCATGGGCACGCTGTTCACCGTGTGGCTCGAGCGCTTTGAAGAGGACCGCTTCCACGACGAGCTCGACGCCGCGATGTAAGCGGGCCGTCGCGATGTGATCGCGCTCGCACTGCAAGTCCGCTTGTCGCCAGGCTGATCGAGATTTGCCGGCGACCGGCAGGGTTCGACCGGCTCCCCTCTATATATGAGGTGGAGCCTTGGCCTGATCGTCCTTGCGGGTTGTTCGTCGACCTACCGCACGAAGACGCACGAGTTCGTCGCGACCACGCCGTGCGGCCAAGGCCCGTACGACATCCACATCAAGGCGGATGGCAAGACCGGTGAAGAAGGGGTCGAGGTGATCGCGTGCACGCCTCGGCATCTGCGCGGTGTGGCCGAGATGCGAATCAAGGGCGCGCTGCTCTACACGACGGAATTCGGCGACGATGCGCCCGCTGACAATCAGCGCTGTCTCGCGAGCCCGGCAACGATCGCGACGATCGGTGGCAGCGGTGGTGGCGGCGGTGGTTCGGCGGCAGGTGTCGCGGGTGCTGCGCAGCGCGCACAACCGACGTTGATCCAGCGCCCGTATCGCGGCGACGAGGGGCGCTTCGCCGACAAGCTGTGCGAAGCGTACGGCCTGCAGTCGCAGGTCGTGATCGGAGCGATACTGACGCGGACCGATCCGGGCGACGATCTGCACGTGCGCTTGTGGTCCAACGTGCCCAATGATCTCGAGCACGCGATCTTCTTAGTGCAGCAGCTGACGTCGAAGAAGTCGAAAGCCGAAGTCGACGCCGAGTGGGACAAGCTCGCGAAGGACTACGAGAAGAATCCGCCGAAACAGACGCCGCGCGAACCGAAGAAGCAGGTGGCCGAGCACGGACCACCGCCCGCACCGCTCGCCGAAGCGAAACCGGCGCAGCCGACCGCGCGCGCGACGTGGATCGCGGGCTACTGGCAGTGGGCCGGCGCGCAGTGGGGCTGGGTCGCCGGCTTCTGGCGCGACGAACGGGTCGCGATGCCCGCGCCACGCGTAGAGGTTCCGCCGCCGGTGCCGGGCGCCGCCGCGGTGTGGATCGGCGGTACGTGGACGCTGCGCGCGGGCGCATGGATCTGGATCGAAGGCCGCTGGCAGTAACGCGGATCTTCAGAGCGAGCGCGCGAGCGGAATCTCGCGGAGACGCTTGCCGGTCAGCGCAAAGATCGCGTTCGCGACCGCCGGAGCGACCGGCGGCACGCCCGGCTCGCCGACACCGCTCGGCGGCGCCTGCGACGGCACGATCTGCGTGTGGATCCGGCGCGGCACGTCGCCGATGCGCGCGATCTTCGCGTCGCGGAAGTTCGTCTGATCGGTCGCACCGCGCGTCATCGTCGCGCCGCCGTACAGCGCGTTGCTGATGCCCATAACGACCGAACCTTCGAGTTGCGCGTGGACGCGCTCCTGATTGACCACCGTGCCGGCATCCATCGCGATCCACGCTTCGTCGATCCGCATGGTGCGCTTCGCATCGGGCACGACCGAGATCACGACCGCGGTGTACGACACGAAGCTGCGATGTGCGGCGAGCCCGAGCGCGCGGCCTTTGCGATCGGACCACCGCGCAGCTGCGGTGACGCGCTCGATCACGTTGCGCAGCCGGCCGGCGTCGACCGGATGCTTGTCGAGCGGCTCGCCGTAGTTCGACAGCTTCGCGATGCCGAGATCGGCGAGCGAGAACTGCTTCGCGGGACCGATCACGTCGAGCCACGTGTCGCGCGGGTCTTTGCCGCGCGCGTGCGCTATCTCGTCGATGAACGAGCCGACCGCGAACGCGTGGAAGATGTTGTAGACCGAGCGATACCAGCCGATGCGCGTGCGCGCGGTTGCCTTGCACGCCTCGGCGCGCACGTTCGGGGCCGCGAGCACGAGATCAGTCACACCTTGCTGGAGCTCGTTGAGCGACGGCGTGTCGGCCGTCGGGTCGAACGTGCTCGCGATCGGCGTGAACGCGGTGCGGTGATGCCACGCAGTGACCTTGCCGGTCGGGTCGAGCGCGGCGCGCAGCCGCTGCGCGCTGACCGCGTTGTAGTAGTCGTGGCGGATGTCGTCCTCGCGTGTCCATTGCACGCGAATCGGCACGCCGACCTGCTTCGCGAGATACGCCGCTTCGCCGATGAAGTCGGACTTCGACTTGCGGCCGAAGCCGCCGCCGAGCAGCGTGACGTTGATCGCTACGTTGTCCTCGGTGGTGTCGAGGATGCGCGCGACCTCTTTGCGCGCCGCCTGCGGGTGCTGCGTCGGTGCCCAGACTTCGGCTTTGCCGTTCGCAACCCGCGCGATCGCGACGAGCGGCTCCATCGGCAAGTGCAGCAAGTGCGGCACGAGATACTCGGCCTCGACGGTCTTCGCCGCCTTGCCGAATGCCTCGTCGATGTTGCCGACGTCGCGCAGCTTCGTGCC
The DNA here is from genome assembly GCA_036524455.1 of Kofleriaceae bacterium. Classification (GTDB taxonomy): domain Bacteria; phylum Myxococcota_A; class Polyangia; order Haliangiales; family Haliangiaceae; genus JABFXX01. Next base: position 10,313 of record DATDCH010000804.1, read on the forward strand.
GGGCGCGCGCACCGATGCGAGCATTTCGTCGCGCATCGCCGGCGAGTTGTAGGTGCCGTTCGAGCCGTGGTCCCACGTGATGTCGAGCGCGGCGCGGCCGCGTAGCGCGGCCCACGTGGTGTCGGCGACCACCGCGATGCCGCCCCAGGGTTGGAACATCCACGGCGGTTTCGCCTGCGGCATCTCGATGATCTTCTTCACGCCCGGAATCGCGAGCGCGCGCTTCGCGTCGTAACGCGCGACCTTGCCGCCGACGACAGGCGGTCGCGCGATCACCGCGATCAGCATGTCGGGCAGCTTGATGTCAGCCCCGAACGTGGCCGTACCGGTGACGATCTCCGGACCGTCGAGTAGCGCGAGGTTCGGCTCGGCGATGCGCTTGAGCTCGCTCGCCGGGCGCAGCACGATCGACTCGGGCTTCGGCACCGGCAGCTTCGACGCGGCGGTGACCAGCTCGCCGAAGCCGAGCGCACGCTTCGTCGGCGGATGCACGACCTGGTGGTTCTTCGCGACGCACGTCTCCGGCTTCACCTTCCACCGCTTCGCCGCCGCCGCGACGAGCAGCGTGCGCGCTGTGGCTCCCGCCCGACGCAATTGATCGAATTGCTTGCGGATGCTGCTCGAGCCGTCGGTGTTCTGATCGCCGTACTTCTTGTCGCCTTGCGCTTGCTGCACGGCGACGCGCGCCGGATCAGCGCCGAGCTCGTCGGCGATCAGGATCGGGATCGTGCTGCGCACGCCCTGCCCCATCTCGGAGCGATGGCACACGACCGTCGTCGTGCCATCGGCGGCGATGTGCACGAGCACGTGCGGGCTGAACCCGGCAGCGACCGGCGCCGCCGGTTGTGCGCGCAGCGGCCGCACGCTGATCACGAGTCCCGCACCGAGACCGGCGAGGAACGAACGGCGCGTGATCCTCATGGCTCCTCCGGCAGACCGGCGGCTTTGCGGATCGCGGCACGAATTCGCGTGTACGTGCCGCAGCGGCACAGGTTGCCCGCCATCGAAGCATCGATCTCGTCGTCGCTCGGCTTCGGTCGTTTCGCGAGCAGCGCGGCCGCCGACATGATCTGTCCTGCTTGGCAGTAACCGCATTGCGGCACGCGCAGCGCGAGCCACGCCTTCTGCACCGGATGCGAGCCGTCCTTCGACAGGCCCTCGATCGTGGTGACCGCTTTGCCGTCGGCGCGCCGCACCGGCGTCACGCACGCGCGCACCGCCTGATCGTCGAGATGCACGGTACAGCTACCGCACAACGCTTCGCCGCAGCCGTACTTCGTGCCGGTAAGGCCCAGGATGTCGCGTAACACCCAAAGCAGCGGCATGTCGGGATCGACGTCGACATCGCGATCGACACCGTTGACGCGAAGCTTCATGGTTTGTCCTCCGGACATTGCGCTCCGGTCTCTGCCCACGCGGCCATCAGTGCGCCGAACTCTGCTTGCGTGCCCGGCGCCGGCTCGCGGCCATGACCCGGTGACCACCCCCAGGCGACGAGCGGGTCGTGCCCGCTGTGCTCGACGATCTGCGCGAGTGTCTTGCCGCCGTTGCGCTGCCGATCCTGCAGCTGCGCGCACAGCTGCGCGGCCGATTTGCCGACCCACGCCATCTCGATCGGCGCGAGGTGCCAGCCCGGTGCACCCGGCACGCGGGTCAGCTCTTGGTTGCGATCCTGATGGCACGTCGTGCACCCATTGCCCGGCACGCCGTGGTTGTCGGGGCCGCGCACGACCGGTGGATCGTGCGTCTCGAGCCGCATGCCTTGATGCGGAACGTCGCCGGCGGGATGGCAGTTGACGCAGCGCGGATGCAGCAGCACCCGGCTCGCCTCGGCGAACAGCGCGCGCGAACGCTCGCTGCGATCGGCGATCACGTTGAAGTCGGCAACCCCACGCAGCTTGCCGGCCGCTGGCTCGCGAACCGTGCCCACCGGTCGCGGCTGCGGCGTCGGCGTGTTGCCGCACGCGATCAGCATCGCGGCGAGCACCAACGACGTGCGCATCGGTTGACGGTACACGAGATCTCCCGGTGCGACTCGTGGGGCCGGAAAAACTAGCAGACGAAGCTCGCTGCCGTACGGGAGTCGTTGGTCTAGGATGGGCCGCGATGCTTCACCGGTGGCACTTCTTTCGGGCGGGCGCGGTCGATCAAGTGACGCTCCGCGACGGGTTCGACCTGCTCGCGCTCCCTGACCTCGATCAGAAGCTGTGGGTTGCGCTCGCGATGCCGACGACCGGCGTCGACATCGATCAAGCGACGCTCGACCTGATGGACGTCAACCACGACGGCCGCATCCGCGTCCATGACGTGCTGATCGCGGTCGGCGACATCAAGCGCGTGTTCAAGAACCCGAGCGAAGTGCTGGCGTCCCACGACGAGGTCGAGCTCGATGCGATCGCTGACGCGGGCGTGGTCGCCGCCGCCAAGCGCATGCTCGCGGACCTCGGCAAGAAGAGCGCGACGGCGATCACGATCGACGACACGATCGCCGTCACCAAGGCGTTCGCCGACACCGTGCTCAACGGCGACGGCATCATTATTCCAGCCTCCGCCGATGCGGGCCCCGTGCGCACCGCGATCGACGATGTCATCGCGTGCGTCGGCAGCGTCACCGACCGCAGCGGCAAGCCGGGCATCGACAAGGCACTCACCGAGCAGTTCTTCGCCGACGTCGACAAGCAAGCGGCATGGCTCGACGCCGGTGCCGCGAGCCGCCCGCTCGGCGAGGCAACCGAGGCCGCGGCCGACGCGTTGCGCGCGGTGCGCGACAAGCTGGAGGACTACTTCACGCGCTGCCGGCTCGCCGCGTTTGATCCGCGCGCGCAGGCCGTGCTTGCCGGGCAAGAGGCCGAGCTCGTCGCACTCGCGAGCAAGACGCTCAGCGCCGGCGACGAAGCGATCGCCCGCTTGCCGCTCGCGCGCGTCGACTCGGTCGCGCGCCTTCAGCTCACCGCCGGCGTCAACCCGGCGTGGGCGCCGGCGCTGACCACGTTCCTCGACAAGACGGTCAAGCCGATCCTCGGCGCGCGCGACGCGCTGATGCCGGCCGACCTCGCGACGCTCGTCGACAAGCTCGCAGGCTTCGAAGCATGGCGTGCTGGCAAGCCCGACACGAAGGTCGGTGCGCTCAGCGCAGCTCGCATCAAAGAGCTCGCGGTGCCGGAGCTGCGCGCGAAGGTGTTCGATCTGATCGCAGCCGACGCCGCCCTGACCAGCGAGTACGAACAGATCACGTTCGTTGTCAAAGCCGTGCGCTACCAGCGGGACTTCGGCCGCATCGTGCGCAACTTCGTCAACTTCTCCGACTTCTACTCGAAGAAGGACGGCGTGTTCCAAGCCGGCACGCTCTACCTCGACGGCCGCGCACTCCACCTCTGCGTGCCGGTCAGCGACGCGGGCAGGCACGGCCTGCTCGCCGCTGCGTCGGATGCGTGCTTGATCTATTGCGACATCACGCGACAAGGCACGACGAAGCAGATCGCCGCCGCGCTGACGAACGGCGACGCCGATAACGTGTTCGTCGGCCGCAACGGCATCTTCTACGATCGCGACGACAACGACTGGGACGCGACGGTCACGAAGGTGATCACGAACCCGATCAGCGTGCGCGAGGCGTTTTGGTCGCCGTACAAGAAGCTCGTCAAGGTCATCGAGGACAACGTTACGAAGCGTGCGCAAGCCGCCGATGCAGCCGCGAGCGCGAAGCTCGAAGCCGCCGGCAAGACGATCGCGCACGGCGACAAGGCCGCACATGCAGCGGGGGCCGCGGCCGCTACTTCCGCCGCCGTACCTCCGCCTCCGCCCGCAGCCGCGCCGCCCGCAGCCGCGCCGCCCGCAGCCGCGCCG
>DATDCH010000805.1:0-11469 GCA_036524455.1 Kofleriaceae bacterium
TCGACCGCGACGTGGAACGACATCAGCTCGGCGACGCGTGCCGGGACCGGGTTCATCGCCGAGCTCGACATCGACTTCGCGGAGGAAGTGCCATCGCACCTCGGCTTGACGGATAGCGACGACATCACCGTCGCGATCGAAGGCGAGCTGTATCTCGAAGGAACCGGCGCGTGGCGGTTCGAGCTCGACGCCAACGATAAGGGCTTCGTCGAGATCGCCGCGCCTGGCGCAGACTTCACGCGGGTCGTGGCGGCCGAGAACAACTCGGTGGAGAGCGTGACCTACAACGTGACGGCGCCGGGCTGGCACCGCATGCGCGCCGCGTTCGCCGACACCAGCACGAACATGGATTTCCGGCTGCGCGCGGATTCGCCCCTGGTCAGCGGCGGACTGCGCGACTTCGAATCCGACCAGATCCGTGCGCGCGTCGATGATCTGAACGGCTTTGTGGCCGATGGTTTCGAAGATGGCTACCTGATCGACTATCGCGCCTCGACGCTCGCCGACGGTACGCTCAACGGCGAGTTCGGCGCCGATCCGCTCGGCCTGCTACTCGGCTCGGCCTCGTGGTCGATGCGCTGGTCGGGACAGGTGTTGATCGATGTCGAGGGCGATTACGTATTCAACGTCGAGTCGTTCCAGGGCTCGCGGATGTGGATCGACGGCTCGCAAGTCGCCGCTGCATTCGACGACAACCCGCACAACCTGACGACGCAACTGACGCACCTCGATCCCGGCTGGCACGACGTCGCGATCGATCTGACGAAGGAAGGCGACTCGTCGCCGAGCGTGCTGCGCGTGCACGTCGAGTCGGGACCTGCTTGGGTGGGCGAGACGATTCCAGCCGATCACGTGCGCCCGGTGATGGGGCGCCAGGTGCGATGGAGCGCGATGGATAGTTCGACCGACGTGCCGGTTCCGGAGGGCGGCAGCGGAAGCCGATTGCTCCTGATCGACGTGCCGGCCAACGCGACGCCGCTCGCGATCCAGGCCGCGTACGAGGTCGATCATCCCGTGCGCGCATCGGTGTCGGTCGTGCTCGATCCGCCGGTCGGCGGCAACATCACGCTGCTCGCGGCGGGTAGCGAGGCCGGCGCGGGCGTGTTCTATCGCTACGCGACGGTACCGGCCGCGAACTTCGGCGACGCGTTCACGTTCATCGTGACCGACACCAACGCGCTCGATCTGCAAACCGGCGTGTTGTCGTTCGCGGGGATCACACTGCTGCACGGCGGCGGCACCGCGCCGTTTCCGACGACCTATCGCTACGAGTCGGCGGTGCGCGATCTCGGCGAAGTTGTCGCGCGCGGCACCGTGCGCTACACGCTCCGCAAGCTCGACCAGGCCACGGTGCAAGTGCGCACCTGCGACAGCGCGGCTGCATGCGCGAGCGAGCCGTGGGTCGACGTCGCGTACGGCACGTTGCCGAGCGCGCCCACGCGGCGGTTCGCGCAATACGCCGTCGAGATGACCAGCGACGGCGATATCGCGACGGGCCTCGACTCGATCGAGCTCAGCTACTCGGTGCTCGCGGGCACCGCCGCGCCGCAGTAGCTGCTCGGGCGCGCGGCAATGACCAACTGCGACTGACGACGGCTACGGCGGGCACTGCATGATGCCCATCGGCGACGGCGCCTTCATCACGCAGTCGTAGCGCTTCTTCGACAGCCAGCGCGGGCACTCCGCGATCGCCATCTTCGCCATCGCGGGCGTGAGCGGCGGGCCGACCGCCTCGCCCCTCTCGTTGGACTCGGCGAGCTTCATCATGTGATCCGCGTACGCCTTGCACTCCTCGGCGGTGCGGCGCATCTCGGCGGGCCGATCATCCGTCGCCGACTTGCACGCGAGCGCCTCGTCCTGCGTCGCTGCCTCGAGCGCGCAAGCGATCTCGTCGGAGTTCATGCGCTGGCGGCACAGCTCGATTTCCTTGGGCATCGGCTTGTCGAAACCAATCCCCGCCATCGACGCCTGCTCCTCTGCCGGCAGGAACGAGAACATCTTGTTGCGGTACGCGGCGCACTCCGCCTCGGTCGCATCGGTTGCGTCCGGCGACTTCGCCGGCTCCTTCTTGCAGGACGCGAGCGAGATGGTCGCGACCAGCGCGAGCAGCGCGGTGCGAGATCCGGCAGCCGCCAACATCAGCTCGGCAGGCGGTCGCCCATCGAGCCACGGCTGGGCGCGGTCGGCGGCGGGATGGCGGGCTCGGGCTCGCTCGCCGGCGGAGGCTCGCCGAGCGCCACTTCGAGCGCGTCGTCGATCTTCGTCATGAAGCGAATGTCGAGCTGGTTGCGGATCTCTTCGGGGATATCGATCGTGTCTTTGCGGTTGCGCTCCGGCAGGAACACGATCTTGATGCCCGCGCGGTGAGCCGCGAGGACCTTTTCCTTGATGCCGCCGATCGGCAGCGCGTGACCGCGCAGATCGATCTCGCCGGTGATCGCGACGTCGTTGCGGATCGGCCGCTTCGTGAACACCGAGACCACTGCGCAGGTCAGCGCGACACCGGCCGACGGGCCGTCCTTCTTGATCGCGCCCTGCGGCAAGTGGATGTGCAGATCGCTGTTCGCGATCTTGTCGTGATCGATGCCGAGCCGCGCCGCGTTGCTGCGCATCCACGACACGGCGGCCGTGGCGCTCTCCTTCATCACGTCGCCCATCTGGCCGGTGAGGCGCACGTCGCCCTTGCCGGGATAGGTGCGCGCTTCGATGAACATGATGTCGCCGCCGACCGGCGTCCATGCAAGGCCGGTGATGACACCGACCTCCGGCGTGCGCTCGGCCGTGTCCGAGACGAAGCGCGGCGGACCGAGCAGCTCTTGCAGCAAATCCTTCGTGACGTGCAGGGTCGTCGCGCCCTCGGCGACCTTCACCGCAGCGCCGCGACACACGGCTGCGATCTCGCGCTCGAGATTTCGCACGCCGGCTTCCCGCGTGTAGCTGTGGATGATGTCCTCGAGCGCTTCGTCATCGAGCTGGAGCTGGTCCTTGCCGATGCCGTGCTCGCCGAGCTGTTTCGGCACGAGGTGGTTCCGCGCGATCGCGAGCTTCTCGACCGTGGTGTAGCCCGAGAGCTCGACCATCTCCATACGATCGAGGAGCGGCTGGCTGATCGTGTCGATCTGGTTCGCGGTGCAGATGAACATCACCTTCGACAGATCGACCGGTACCTCGACGTAGTGGTCGACGAAGTCCTTGTTCTGCTCGGGGTCGAGGACCTCGAGCATCGCCGCCGCCGGGTCGCCCCGCATGTCGGCAGCGAGCTTGTCGATCTCGTCGAGCACGAACACCGGGTTCATCGAGCCGGCCTTCTTGAGGCCCGCGACGATGCGACCGGGGAGGGCGCCGATATACGTGCGGCGGTGACCGCGGATCTCGGCCTCGTCGCGCACGCCGCCGAGCGAGATGCGGACGTACTTGCGGCCGAGCGCGCTCGCGATCGACTTGCCGAGCGACGTCTTGCCGACGCCGGGCGGACCGACGAGCAACAGGATCGGGCCGTGCTTGTTCGGCGCGAGCTTGCGCACCGCGAGGAACTCGAGGATGCGGCGCTTGACCTTGTCGAGACCAGAGTGCTCGGCCTCGAGGATCGCGCGCGCTGCGGCGACGTCGAACCGATCCTCGGTCATCACGTTGAACGGAATCTCCAGGAGATTCTCGACGTACGTGCGCGCGATGTTGTACTCGGGCGAGCTCGACGCCATCTGGCTCATGCGCGCGAGCTGCTTCTTCGCGACGGCACGAACCTCGTCGCTCATCTTGCTGTCTTCGATCTTCTTGCGCAGCTCGTCGATCTCGGCGTTGTCGTCTTGCTCGCCGAGCTCTTCTTGGATCTGGCGCATGCGATCGCGCAGCACGCGCTCGCGGTGGGTGCGGCTCGACTCGCCTTCGAGCTCGGCGCCGATGTCTGCCTTGAGGCGGAGCACGGTGGCCTGACGCTCGAGCGACGGGATGATGCGCTCGAGGCGCTTCATCGTGTCGGTCTCGACCAATAGCTGGGTGAGGTCGTCGCGCTCGAGCTCGAGATACGGCACGGCAGCATCGACAAGCTTGTCGGGATCGACGATCGCTTGGACCTGCGCACGCGTCAGCTCGCCGCGCGGCTCCTTGCCTTCTTTGTCTTTGTGCTCTTTGGCCTGCGCGTCGGTGACGACCGCGATCAGGTAGTCGCGCACCTTGCCCGTGGTCGCGAGCAGCTGATCACTGGGCACGCTCGAGCTCGACACGAGTGGCGACACGCTCGCGACCAAGAACGGCTCGGTCGCGACCAACGCATCGATGTGCACGCGCTCGAGAAAGCGCATCACGCACGTGAAGCGGCCCGGCGAGTGCTTGACGACTTGTACGATCCCCGCACGCACGCCGATTTCGTGGAGGTCGCGCTGACCCGGATCGCGCACCGCTGGATTTTTCTGCGGGATGATGACGATCAGGTTGTCGTCGCGGGTCGCAGCTTCGATCGCACGCACCGACGCCTCACGGCCGATTTCCAGTGGGCCGACATGGCCCGGGAGTTGGACTTCGGTTCGCAGTGGGATGACGGGGTACTGACCTGCGGTCTCGGTGTGTTTAGTCATCGAGGTGTTCTCTGCAGTCTACGACACTTCAGTCGTTGTGCTCGCGTTTGCGCGCCTTCTGCACGAACGAAACCAAGAGTTTCTTCGCGTCGTCATCGAGGTCTTTCGGGACGTCGATCTGCACCGTGACGTAGTGGTTGCCGGGTTGTCCGGAGCGATTTGGCACGCCCTTTCCACGCAGTCGCAATTTCTTACCGCTCGATGTGCCGGGAGGCACCTTCACCTCGGCTTTTCCGTCGATGGTCGCCACCGTTGCAACGGTCCCGAGAATCGCGCGGTCGAAGGAGATCCTCACGTCAGAGTGAACATCGTTGCCCTCGACACGCAGCCAACTCCCGTCGGAGGCGCGCACTTTGCTCTCGAATTCCGCATCTTCGACGGGCTGACGCTGCCGCTGTGCTCGGCCATCGCCCCTCGGAAACCCATCGTCGAAGTCGACGTGCTCCACGCGCACGCGACCTCCACGCCCGGGCGCTTGTGCCCCACTGAAGAACTGACCGAACAGGTCGCCGAGATCGAACACGCCGGGGCCTTGGCCGCCCCGCGTCGTATACGTGTACGTCGCGCCGCCTGGGCCGCCGAGATCCGGGCGAAAGCCGCCCGCACGGATCGCGTCGTACTGCTTGCGCTTCTTGTCGTCGCCGAGCACGTCGTACGCGTTCTGGATCTCTTTGAAGCGTTTCTCCTTCACCTTGTCGCCACCCGTTGAATCGGGATGGTTCGCCTTGGCGAGCTTGCGGTACGCCTTCTTGATCTCGTCGGCGCTGGACTTCTCCGAGACACCCAGCACTTTGTAGTAATCGACGCTCGGATCGAAATCGATCTGGGCGGGCATGCTACGCGGCGACTCCCTTCACGTTTTTGCGAAACGTGATTTCGCCCGACGACACGTCGGCTTCGATGGCGTCGCCCGGCGCAAATTCACCGGTGAGCAGACGAGTGGCGAGTGGATCGATCACGAGCTTCTGTAGAGCACGCTTCAACGGACGTGCACCATAGATCGGATCGTAGCCAGCTTCGGCGACGCGTGCGACTGCCTGGTCAGAGAGGTGAAGGGTGATCTGCCGCTCCGCGAGCAGTTTTTGGAACCTCTGGACCTGGATCCTGACGATCTGGCCGAGCTCGGCCTCCCCGAGTGGCTCGAAGAAGATGATCTCGTCGATGCGGTTCAAGAACTCGGGGCGGAACGTGCCCCGCAGCTCGCCCATGACCAGCTGCTCGATCTGGGTGCGGTTCTGATCGGTCAGCTTGAGCAGATGCTGGCTGCCCGCATTGCTCGTCATGATGACGACCGTGTTGCGGAAGTCGACCGTGCGGCCCTGACCATCGGTGAGTCGGCCGTCATCGAGCACTTGGAGCAGTACGCTCCAAACGTCGCTGTGCGCCTTCTCCATCTCGTCGAGCAGCACGACCGAGTACGGGTGACGGCGCACCGCTTCGGTGAGTTGTCCACCTTGGTCGTAACCGATGTAACCCGGAGGCGCGCCGACCAACCGCGAGACCGTGTGCTTCTCCTGGTACTCGCTCATGTCGATGCGGATCATCGCGTGCTCGTCATCGAACAAGAATTCGGCGAGCGCACGCGCGAGCTCGGTCTTGCCGACACCGGTCGGACCGAGGAACAGGAACGAGCCGATCGGCCGGTTCGGATCCTTGAGGCCCGCACGCGCGCGGCGAACCGCGGCCGCGACCGCAGCCACTGCGTTGTCTTGACCGACCACGCGCTGGCGTAGCCGGTCCTCCATCTTCGTCAGCCGCTCGACTTCGCCCTCGAGCATCCGCTCGACCGGAATGCCGGTCCACTTCGCAACCACCGCCGCGATGTCGTCTTCGGTGACCTCATCACGGAGGAAGCTGCCTTGCTTGCGCAGCTCCTCGACCTTCGCGGTGTCCTCGGCGATTTCCTTCTCGAGCTGCGGCAGCGTGCCGAAGCGAATCTCTGACGCCTTCGCGAAGTCGCCGATGCGCTGAGCGCGCTCGGCTTCGGCCTTGAGCTCTTCGAGCTTCTGCTTCTTGTCGCCGAGGTTCTTGATCACCTCGCGCTCGTGCTGCCAGCGCGCCTTCATCCCGCTCGCCTGCTCCTTGAGCTCGGCAATCTCGCGCTCGACGTCGGGCAGGCGCTGGCGTGCGCGCCGATCATCTTTCTGCTCGCGCTCGAGTGCAGCGCGCTCGACTTCGAGCGTGGCGACCCGGCGCTCGAGCATGTCGATCGGCGTCGGCGTCGACTCGATCTCCATCTTGAGCCGCGACGCAGCTTCGTCGACGAGATCGATCGCCTTGTCGGGCAGCTGGCGCGCAGGAATGTAGCGATGCGACAGACGTGCGGCCGCGATCAGTGCGGCGTCGCGCACGCGGATCTTGTGGTGGACTTCGTAGCGCTCCTTGAGACCGCGCAGAATCGCGATCGTGTCGTCGAGCGACGGCTCCTCGATCATCACCGGCTGGAACCGGCGCTCGAGCGCTTTGTCCTTCTCGATGTGCTTGCGGTACTCGTCGAGCGTGGTCGCGCCGATGCAGCGCAGCTCGCCGCGCGACAGCGCAGGCTTGAGGAGGTTCGCGGCGTCGGCGGCACCTTCCGCTGCGCCCGCACCGACGAGCGTGTGCAGCTCGTCGATGAACATGATCACTTTGCCTTCGGCGGCCGCGACTTCTTTGAGCACGGCCTTGAGGCGCTCTTCGAACTCGCCGCGATACTTCGCACCCGCGATCAGCGCGCCGAGATCGAGCGAGAGCAGCTTCTTGTCGCGCAGCGACTCGGGGACATCACCGTGCGCGATGCGCTGCGCGATGCCCTCGACCACCGCGGTCTTGCCGACGCCCGCCTCACCGACGAGCACGGGGTTGTTCTTCGTGCGGCGGCTCAGGATCTGGATCGTGCGGCGAATCTCTTCGTCGCGGCCGATCACCGGATCGAGCTTGCCCTGCGCAGCGAGCCGCGTGAGATCGCGTGTGTAGCGATCGAGCGCTTCGTACTTCGCCTCGGGATCGGCATCGGTGACGCGCTGGTTGCCGCGCACCTCGACGAGTGCCTCGAGGATCGCTTCCTTCGTGGCACCGGCCCGGCGCAGTGCATCGCCGGCCGCCGTCTTGCCGGCAGCGAGCGCGAGCAAGAAGTGTTCGGTCGAGATGTACTCGTCCTTCATCTCGTCGGCTTGCTTGCCGGCGTTCTCCCACGTGTCCTTGACCGATCGGCCGAAGTCGACGTCGAGCGACGACCCGTGCGCGCGCGCAAGCTTGTCCATGCCGCGCTCGAGGTCGGCTCTGACGACGCGCGGATCCGCACCGAGCTTGCCGAGAATGCGCGGCACGACGCCGCCGTCTTGATCGAGAAGCGCGACGAGCAAATGCTCGGCGCCGATCTCGGCGTGGTGCTTCGCGATAGCAATATCTCGCGAGCTCGCGAGCGCTTCGCGAGCCTTGACGGTGAGCTGGTCGATCTTCATAACGCCGGCAACGTAACCAGGGTTACGAATGCGTCAATAGGTTCGAACAACTGCGCCGAGTTAGAAACACAGATCCTGCGCAATCACCACGACGCCAACCGCTGATTCGCGCGGCGTTCTCCGACGAGAAACTAGGAAATCGGGCGGGCGCCGGCGCGCTTGCGGTTGTGGGGCCGCGCGACGGTCGATTTCTCGCTGCCGGCGGGCGCGCAATTACTGCAACACGCGCTCGACCGGGGTGCCGCTCGCTGCGGTCCGAAGCTTCTGTAGATCGAGGACGCCGCGCCGGCCGAGCTCGGCGATCGCGGTCGACGCGGTGTTGAGCTCGAAGCGCCCGCTCCGATGCTGCAGCTCGGTGAGTGCCGCGGCGAGCCGTGGCGGCGCCTCCTCGCCGAGCGCTGCGACGAGCTTGGTCGCGAGATCCGTCTCGCCGCACAACGCGGCCGCGACGAGCGCCTGTGCGAGCGAGCTACCGGCGACTGGACCTTGCGTGAGGCCACCACCGCGCGCGAGCTGGGTCGCGACTTCGACAAGCGCGCCCGGATCGTCGGCGCGCCAGTAGACATCGAGCAGCCGGCGCAGCGTCGGGACGTGCGTGGGATTGAGATCGCTCGCGCGCAGGAATACGTCGTCGGCGCGATCGATGTCGCCGAGGTGGACGAGCACTGCTTCGCCGAGCCGATACAGGCGATCGGCGCGCTCCTGCGGCGTCGGCGCGAGCGGGACGAGCTGGAACAAGAAGCGCGTCGCGGTCGGCCAGTCGCCCTTCGCGATGTACATCTCGGCGAGCATCTCGATCGAAGGCGCGTGATGCGGGTGGTCGCGCACGATGTGCTCGAGCTGGTGGATCGCTTCGTCGAACTCGCCGACCATGCGGAACAAGTCGACGAGCGAGTGCCGCGTGCGCAGCGATTGATCGTCGTCGGTGAGCGGAATGAGCTCCAGGACAGCGCGGGCGGCGCCGATCGCGGTGCGCAGCTCGCCGACCGCCGTGGCGAGGTGCTGCACGCGCATCATCACGTCGTAGCGCCCGGGCGCCGCGGTTGCTGCTTGCTTCGCGAGCTCGAGCGCTTCCTCGTGACGGCCGAGGTTCTCGGCGATGACCGAGCGGCGCAGCGCGAGGTCGTCGGCGCCGAGCACGCTGTCTTCTCCGCCGAGGTCTCTATAGATGAGGTCGGCGGTCGACCAGTCGCCGAGCCGGAACGCGAGCGCGCCGCGTGCGTCGAGCGCGCCGAGGTGGCCAGGCTCCTCGATCAACGCGAGGTCGTACGCGCGCGCGGCTTGGTCGGGCTTGTTGAGATCCTCGGCGAGGCGCGCGACCTCGAGCCATGCGCCGGCGCGTTCGTCGGGCGTGTCGGCACGGTTCGCGCGCAGCGTCGTGATCTCGGTGAGCGCGTCGAGATCGCCGGCGAGCCGGTGCTGCTTCGCGAGCACGCGGAACGCGGCGTGGTGACCGGGCTCGGCGCGCCACAGCTGGTGTGCGAGGTCGTACGCGGCGTCGTTGTCGCCGGCTTCCTCCGCGCGCTCGAGCTTGGCGACGAGTGGGCCGCTGTTGCCTTGCTGGTTCGCGGCGGCGCGGTTGCGCGCGGCAGCTTGCAGCAGGGCGGGCCGATCGCCGGCGCGCGCCGACGCGGCCGACTCGAGGAACAGTCGCGCGGCATCGGAGAAGCGCCCGGTCGTTTCGTAGTGGCGCGCGAGTGGCGCCTTCGCAGCGGGAATCGTCGGATCGAACGCGAGCGCTTGCTCGTAGTTGACCTGGGCTTGGTCGCCGTCGTCGAGCTTCTCGGCGAACACCATCGCGAGCTCGAGGTGGAGTGCTCCGCGCTCGCGCGGATTCGGTGCCGCGGCGATCTCGCGATAGAGCAGCGACGCTGCGAGCGCCCACTCGCCGCGCACCATCGCGGCCGTGCGCAGCTGATAGGCGATCTCTGCGTCGGCCGGCGCGAACGCGTGCGCTTCTTTGAGGCAGCGATACGCCTCGGCGTCGCGGCCGAGCGAGTCGCGATAAATCTTCGCGCGCCTGCGCCACAGCTTCGCTTTCTCGTCGGGATCCTCGGTCAACACGAGCTGGCGGCCGATCGCCTCCGACGCCGCCGTGATGTCGCCCGATTCGAGATACAGCTGCTCGAGTAGCTCGAGCGCCTCGGCGTCGGCGGGATTTGCGTTGCTGACCCGCTCGGCCTCGCGGATGGCGGCCTCCCAGTCTTGCTTGTCGGCGAGTGCGCGCGCGTGCCCGAGGTTCGCAGGCGGCACCGCAGTCATCGGCGGCCGGATCGGAATCTCGCCCGAGATGATCGTGTCGTCGCGGCCAAGCGCATCCGCGCGCTCGGCGGCCCACCGGCGGCGTGGCTCGTCGAAGTCGCGCGAATTCGCGATCTGCTCGTAGAGCCCGCGCGCGTGATCGATCTCGTCGGCGGCGACGAGCGCGTCGGCGAGTGGCATCCACACCGGCGTGAAGCTCGGATCGAGGCGATGCGCTTTCGTCCACAGCTGCAACGCGCGGCTCGGATCGGCCTTTTGCCGCGCAGCCATCGCCTGCTCGTGGAGCTGCATCGCCTGCGAGCGCGGGTTGTCGTCGTTCTGCTGGATCGGCGGGTTGACCGTGCCTGCCGCGCGGCGCAGCCGTGGCAAGCCGATCGAGCTACCGATCGACGACCACAGCTCGCCGGCGTGCTCCTGCAGCTCGGCGGCTTCGTTCGCCGGCATCGTATCGGCTCGCTCGTCGAGCGAATTCGCGAGATCGGCGCGCCGATTGACCTCGCGACGCAGCGCCGCCACCAGCAGGCCACCGTCCTCGAACTTACCCGCGGCGGTTGCGTCCTCGATCACCTTCACCGCTTCGGCCGGCTTGCCCGCGCGTACGAGCGCACTCGCGAGTAGCACCGAGTCGGGACCTGCGCGACGCGACGGCTCGATGCCCATGATCGCGTCGACCGCGACGTCCCACGCGAGATGCGACGCCGCCTCCGAGGCGAGCATGCGCAGTGTCGTGTCGTGACGCGACGTGCCGGGCCCGAACGCGTCGGCGGCCTTCTTCATGACCTCGCGTGCGTGCGGCGCGTCCTCGAGCTTGTCGTAATAGATGTCGGCGAGCGCCATCAGCGAATCGCCGCGCCGCGCGCCCGACTCGACCTCGGCGAGCGACGTCAGGTGCCGCACCGCCGCGTGGTGATCGCCGAGCTGGGTCGCGAGCTGCACGAGCTCCTCGATGATCTCCTGGTTGCGCGGCGACACGTGGTTCGCGGCCTCGAGCGCGGCAAAACACTCGTCGAGCTTGCCGGCGGCACGCGCGCGCTTCGCAGCATCACGCAGCGACAACGCACCGGTCGGCGCGTCTTTCATGCGCCCGCTCGGCGTGACCTCGTCGGAGCTGCGCTCGTCGCGCGTCGATTCGCCACGCAGGCGCGCGAGCCCGGCCGCGACATCGGTGTTCGAGTCGAGCGCGGCGCGAT
>DATDCH010000806.1:0-8304 GCA_036524455.1 Kofleriaceae bacterium
AGCTCCTCCTCGACCTAATCTAGTAAGGTCCGCGGATGTGCCGCGCTTGCGTTGTCCTCGTGCTGCTCGTCGCCTGCAACGACAAGCAGGACACCAAAGCCACTCCATCGCCAAGCGCGGAAGTGAAGCCGCCGGCGCCGCCGCCCGTCGAAGCGCCGAAACAGATTTCGGCCGCGGAGCCGACGAAGCCCGCGATCAAGCCGACGGGAGGCATCAACACCGCGGCGGAGTACGAACAGAAGGCGTTCGATCTGACCGACAAGCTCACCGCCGTGTTCGCTGGTGCGGGTACCAATTGCGAGAAGCTCGCCGACAATCTCGAGATCTTCGTCGCTACGCACAAGGCAGCGTTCGAAGCGACCGACCAATTCGAGGCGGTGAACCCAAGCGCCGAGGATGATCTCGATTCAAAGCTGCAATCCCGCGCGCAGGCGCTCATCCAGAAGTCGCGCATCTCGATGCAGGCCTGCCAGAACCATGCGGGCGTCAAGGCAGCGCTGGCGAAGATTCCAGACTAGGGCTAGGTTCGCGCGATGCGAACCCTCCTGCTTGCGAGCGTGCTCCTCTTCTCCGCGTGCAAAAAGCAGGACGAGGCGAAGCCGGCCGAGCCTTCCGCCGTCGAGAAGAAGGAAGGCGACAAGCCCGCCGAGACGAAGCCCGCCGAGACCAAGCCCGCCGAAGGCACGGCGCCCGAGAACAAGATCGTCAACGCGAACGACTACGAGTCGAAGGCGACGGACCTCACGAACAAGTTGCTCGCGATCTTCGTCGCGGGCGGCAAGAACTGCGACAAGCTCGCCGCCGATCTCACCAAGTTTATCGGCGACAACAAACCCCTGATGGAGTCGCTCACCGCGTTCGAGAAGGCGAACCCCGACGCAGAGAAGGCATTCGACCAAAAGATGGAGGCGCGCGAGAAAGAGATGGAGGAGAAGATCGGCCCCTCCTTCGACGCGTGCAAGGACCACGCGGGGCTCAAGACCGCGATGCAGAGCTTGCCGATGAACTAAAGCCGCGCGCCGAGCGACAGCCGCAGCGTCCACTCGAGACCTCCGACCTCGTCGCTGTCGCGGCTGAAGTAGTAATCGAGATCAGCGCCGGCGAAGAAGCGGTTCGCAAGCCGGACCTGTGCACCTCCGCCGATGCCGAGCGTCGGTCCGAGCTCGGCTTCGTCGCCGACGTGGTAGACGCCGACCTGCGCGTGTGGCTCGACGGCGCCGAGTGCCAAGTGCTGGCGCACGCCGGCACCGAACGTCGTGAACATCGCTTCGTGCCCGCCGAGGCCGATACCGCCGGTGACGAACGGCTCGGTATGCGTGCGGAACCGGTAACCGACGGCAAGCGACGTCATCGCGTGACTGCCGTCAAAGTCGTCGGCCATGTCGTCGTTGTTGACCGCAACGCCACCCCCGAGCGAGAGCGAGAGCGGCGTCTCGCCGGGGTCAGCTGTGGCTGCGGACGTAGTTGCGAGGAGGAATGCGACGGAGGCGATCGAGCGTTTCATGATCGGTCGGACCAGCACGTGCGATGCCACGTCCGCGATGTGCAACGACCAGCAGTTGCGTTGTTGTTGAACGAGCTACGCGTCGAGAAGCCAGCTCGCTGTCGAGCATCTGACGCGCGAACGTGGGCAGATGCCGTTCAGGTTACGGGCGCGAGACCCTTGGCCGCGCGCAGATCGCGGACGAGCTTTGCCTGACCGTCGGCGTGATAGCTCGATCGCACGAGCGGGCCCGCCACGACATGCGTGATGCCGGCTGCGAGTGCGAACTGCTCGAGCTCGGCGAACTCCGTTGGGTGCACGTAGCGCTCGATCGGCAGATGCTGCTTACTCGGCGACAGGTACTGGCCGAGCGTGAGGATGTCGACGCCGAGCGATGCGAGCTCGCGGATCACCTCGTGGACCTCTTCGATCGACTCACCGAGGCCGAGCATCAAGCCAGTCTTGGTGACGGCGTCGCGCTTGCGCGCGTGCTCGAGGATCTTGTAGCTGCGCGGGTAGCTCGCCTGCACGCGGACCTGGCGCGATAGTCGCGGCACCGTTTCGAGGTTGTGCGCGAACACGTCGGGGTCGGCGGCGAGCACGACGTCGACGAGCTCGGTCTTGCCTTTAAAGTCGCCGGCGAGCACCTCGAGCGTCATCTGCGGGCACGCTTGCTTGACCCGCTGGATCGTCTCGGCCCAGTGCGCGGCGCCGAAGTCGGCGAGGTCGTCGCGGTCGACACACGTGATCACGGTGTGCTCGAGCTGGAGGCGGCCAAGCATCTCGGCGACGCGACGCGGCTCGTCCGGATCGGGCGGCAGCGGGCGGCCGGTCGTGACATCGCAGAACCGGCACGAGCGCGTGCAGACATCGCCGAGGATCATGATCGTGAGCGCGCGGCGCGTCCAGCACTCGCCGATGTTCGGGCAGCTCGCGCTCTCGCACACGGTGTGGAGCTTCAGCTCGCGCACCATGTTGCGGACCTCGAAGTACTCCGGCTTACTCGGCAGCTGCGCGCGAATCCACTCGGGGTGGCGGCGCTTCGGCGGAGCTTCACCGCCCTGAACGACGGGTAGGTGGAGGCGCTCGGCCATGGGGACTACGTAGCACGCTACGATGCACGCATGAAGCGGGTCGTCGTGCTCGGGGGCACCGGTAGCTTGGGCAGTGCCGTGGCTGCCGAGCTTACGGGGTCGGGTTATGACGTGGTCGTGGCCAGCCGGCGCGGCCCGACGAAGGTCGACGTCACGACGGGGGAGGGCCTGACCGCCGCGATGACGGGCGCCGAGGTCGTCGTCGACGCGACGAACACGCTGGCCGGTGCCCGCGACGTACTCGTCGATGGCACCGCGCGCGTGCTCGCGGCCGCCCGCGATGCCGGCATCAAGCACTTCGTCGGCATCTCGATCGTCGGGATCGACGACGCGCCGATCGCGTACTACCGCACGAAGGTCGAGCAGGAGAAGGTGATCACGAACGGTCCGGTACCGTGGACGCTGCTGCGCGCGACGCAGTTCCACGATCTGATCCCGAAGCTCGCGGTGAAGCGGCTCGGCATGATCATCGCGCCGCGCGGTATGAAGCTGCAGCCGATCGACGTGCGCGAGGTCGCGGAGGTGCTCGCCGTCGCGGCCGCGAGCCCGCCCGCCGGGCGTGTTCCCGACGTCGGCGGCCCCGAGGTGATCGAGCTCGCGGACCTCGTGCGGCGCTGGCAGCGCGCCTCTGGCGCCACCGGGCTCGTGCTGCGGTTGCCGCTGCCGACCCCGACCGGCGCGTTCCTACGCTCGGGTAAGCTGTGCGCGATGCAGCGCGGCGTCGGCACGCGCACGTTCGATCAGTGGCTCGCCGAGCGCTATCCGCGCGCCTAGCCGACGAGCTTGCGCTCTTGCGGCCGGCGATACGTGACCTGCACGTGCTCGACGTATTGCTCGAGCTCGTCGACGACGCGCTTGATCGACGCGCGGTCGTCGCTGCGCGCGGCTCGCTCGAGCAGGTTGGCAAGCTCGGCGATCGTGTCGATGCCGTGATCGACCGCGTTGCCTTTCAGCTTGCGCGCGGTCGCGCGAATCCGATCGAAGCCGCCCGATTCGCACGCGTCTCGCGCCGCGATCAGCTCACCGCGCGTCGCGGCGAGGAATTGCGGGATGCGGTTCGCGAACCACGGATCGGCGACGACCGGCGGGAACCGCCGCCACGGCTGGCTCGATAGGCGCGGCCGGGCCTCGCCCGTGGGCGCTTCGCCGCTGATCTGATTGCGGCCGTTGGCCTTCGCGAGCAGCAGCGCGCCGTCGGCGGCCGCGACGAGTGCGTCGTGTGTCGCTTCGGGCTTCGGCATCGCGGTCGCAAACCCGACACTGATGGTCACGACCTGCGAGCACGTCGACGCTAGGTGCGGGATCCCGAGCGCCTCGACGGCGGCGCGCAAGCGATCGGCGACGATACGCGCGCCGGTCGCATCGGTGTTCGCGAGCACCGCGATGAACTCTTCACCGCCGTAGCGGCCGAGGAAGTCCGACGGGCGGCGCAAGCACATCACCATCTCGGCGGTGACGCGACGCAGGCACGCATCTCCGCCGGGATGTCCGTAGGTCTCGTTGAACGCATGAAAGCAGTCGAGGTCGATGATGACGAGCGAGAGCGGCGTGGCCTCGCGCGCCGAGCGCTTCCACTCGGCCTCGAGCAACGTGAGCGCGTGTCGGCGATTCGCGATGCCGGTCAGCGAGTCGACGCACACGATGCGCTCGAGGTGGTGCTTCTCGCGCTGCAGCGTGCGGACCTCCTGCGACAGTCGGCGGTCGCGCTTGCTGCGGCGGGCGCGCTCGATGCGCAGCCGGATCGCGGCGCGTGTGCGCGCGATCAGCTCGACGCGGCGGATCGGCCGCGCGATGCAGTCATCGACCCCGGCGTCGAACGCGACCTGCATCTTGCTCTCGGGCAGGATCACGATCACCGGCACGCCGCGCGTGCGCGACAGGATCTTGCGGTAGCCGTCGAACGACAGCGGCTCGAGCAGATCGAGCACGAGCACGGCGGCTTGGAGGCGCGCGACATGCCCGAGACCGTCTTCGATCGCGGGCACACGCGTGACGTCGGTGCAGCCCGCATCGAGCAGCGCACCGCGCACCAGGTCCGTCGAGGCAACGATCAAGTCAGGCGACGGAACGGCATCGGAAATGACGACAGCTTGCAGCACCTTTACTCCGTACCCTGCTCCCCGCCGAGGACGTCGTAAGGGTCTTCAGGCTGGTGCGGGTGCGAGCGGTCCTCGCAGTCGCTGCACAGCAGGCCACGCGTCGTGATCTCGCCGCACGATTCGCACGCGTGAGGAACGAGCTTGATGTGGTTCGCACGTAGGTCCTCTTCGTCCTCGCGAGCTGGGAGGATGATGAAAGGTCTGGTTTGCGTGCGCACGTGCGCGAGTAGTTCAAGTCACGTGCCACGCGCCAACGATCACGTGCGCTTACAAAGTCGTACGCGCCAATGTTTGGTGACTTGCGTTGGCTCCCGGGTTTGTCGTCGGAGACTCACGCAGTCGCCTCACCGCCCGGTGTGCGCTCGCGCGCGCCCACTTCTTGCGCACACTTATAAATCGATCGCGTGACCAAATGCGTCTTCGGACGCGCCGCGGATCGCCTCCGCGAAAGTCGGATGCGCGTGAATCGTGTAGATCAGTGACTCCGCGTTGACCTCGGTGGTCTTCGCGAGCGTGAGCTCGGCGATCAGGTCGGTGACCGCGGGCCCGATCATATGAGCTCCAACCAATGCGCCGGTCTCGCCGTGCCACATCACCTTGATGAAGCCGGTCGCTTCGCCAGACGCCATCGCGCGGCCGAGCGGGCGGAACGGAAACCGACCGACCTTGACCGGAATGTTCTGCGCCTTCGCCTTCTCCTCGGTAAGACCGACCGATGCGATCTCGGGATGGCAGTACGTGCACGCGGGAATCGCGTCGTAGCGCACGGGCTCGGCGTGCACGCCGGCGATCTTTTCGGCAACGAACACGCCCTCGGCCGACGCGACGTGCGCGAGCCCGCGGCCGGTGACATCGCCGATCGCCCACAGCCCTTCGCCACAGTTGCACTCACCGTCGACCTTGATGAAGCCCTTCTCGAGCTGGATGCCGTGCTGCTCGAGCCCGATGCCTTCGGTGTTCGCCGCGATGCCGACCGCGACGAGTAGGATGTCGGCGGTCAGCTCCTTCTTGTCGCCGCCTTGTGAAGGTTCGACCGTCATCGTCACCGCATCGCCGGTGTTCTTCGCGCCCGACAGCTTGTGACCGACGAGCAGCTTGATGCCCTTGCGATCGAACGCGCGGCCGAGCTCCTTGCTGACTTCGGGATCCTCGTTCGGCACGAGGCGGGGCAGGTACTCGACGATCGTGACGTCGACGCCGAGCGCGCGATAGAACGACGCGAACTCGACGCCGATCGCGCCGGCACCGAGCACGACCATCGACTTCGGCTGCGCGGCCAGCGTCATCGCTTTGCGGTACTCGATGATGCGCTTGTCGTCGAGCTCGATGCCAGGAAGCGAGCGCGCTCGGGCTCCGGTCGCGATGATCACGTGCTTGGTGTCGAGCACGCGCTTGCCGCCGTCGCTCGTGACCTCGATCTGGTGCGGCTTCCACGCACCACCGCGTGGCAATAGCTTCGCGGTGCCGGCGATGCTGTCGATCTTGTTCTTGCGGAACAGAAAGCCGACGCCCTTGCTGATCTTGTCGGCGACATCGCGGCTGCGCTTGATGATCGCGGGAAAGTCGGCGCGCGCGCCTTCGATGATGATGCCGAACTCTTTTGCGCGATGTGCGTACTCGAGCACTTCGGCGCTCTTGAGCAACGCCTTCGTCGGGATGCAACCCCAGTTGAGACAAATGCCGCCGAGCTCGGCGCGCTCGATGCACGCGGTACGCAGGCCGAGTTGCGCGGCGCGGATCGCGGCGACGTAGCCGCCGGGTCCCGAGCCGATCACGACGAGGTCGTACGTGCCGGGCGCTCCGGGCGCGGCGCCGTTACCTTGCTTCTCGCTCATAGCGCGAGCGATTCCGGCTTCTCGATCAGATCGACGAACTGCGCGAGCCACTTCGCACCGAGCGCGCCATCGATCACGCGGTGGTCGCACGACATCGTCACCGTCATCCGCTTGCCCGGCACGACTTGACCGTCCTTGATGACCGGCGTGTCGACCACCGTGCCGATCGCGAGGATGCCGGCCTCGGGCGGGTTGATGATCGCGGTGAACCGCTCGATGCCCATCATGCCGAGGTTCGACACCGAGAACGTCGAGCCCGTGATCTCGTGGCCCTTGAGCCGCCGCGCCTTCGCGCGCTCGGCGAGGTCGCGCACCTCCGCGGCGATCGAGCCGATGCCTTTTTGATCCGCATCGCGCACGACCGGCGTGACGAGACCGTCGTCGATCGCGACCGCGACGCCGATGTGCACGCGATGGAAGTGGCGAATCGCATCGCCTTCCCACATCGCGTTGCAGTCGGGCACACGGCGCAGCGCGAGTGCGACGGCCTTGATGATCAGATCGTTGACGCTGACTTTCCCCTTGTCACCGAGCAGCTCGTTGAGCCGCGCGCGGAACGCGAGCATTGGCGCCGCATCGATCTGGCGCATCAGGTAGAAGTGCGGGACGTCGCGCTTGGCTTCGGTGAGCCGCGCCGCGATCCGCTTGCGCATGTTCGAGGCCGGCACGTCGGTGTAGTCACCTTCGCCCTCCGGAGCGATCTGGCGCGCATGACGTACGGCGAGCGCCTGCGTGGTCTTGGTCTCCTCGCTGTCTTCGGTCTCGGCTTCCTCGGGTGCCTCGCCGTCGTGCGGCGACGCTTGCGCGTGACCGTTGCCACCGCCTGATGCCGCCGTGCGCACGTCGCGCTCGACGATGCGGCCGCCGGGGCCGCTGCCCTGGATCGTGCGCAGGTCGATGCCGAGCTCGATCGCGAGGCTCTTTGCGAGCGGCGACGCGAGCAGCTTGCCGCCGGCACCGCTCGCCGGCTTCTCGGTCGGCTCGGCCCGTTGTGCGGGCGCCGCTTGCGCGGGCGTCGACTTCTTTGCCGCCGGTGCGCTCGCGCTCGTCTCCGGCCCGCGCGCGGGCTTTGCCTGCTGCGGCGGTTGCTGCTTTGCGGGCGCTTGCTTGGTGTCCTGCTTCGGAGCCGGCTTTGCGGCCTTCGCTTCTGGTTTTGCCTCTTGCTTCGCAGGCGCTCCACCACCCGCACCTTGCTGCTTCGCCTGTTCGACGAGCGCGCTCACATCTTCGCCGGCCTTGCCGAGGATCGCGACCGGTGCGCCGAGCTTGACCGTGTCGCCTTCCTTGACGAGCAGCTTCAACAGGACGCCGTCGTCCTCGATGTTGAAGTCCATGTTCGCCTTGTCGGTCTCGACTTCGGCAACGAGGTCTCCGGGCGACACCTTGTCGCCTTCCTTCTTCGTCCACCGAACGAGGACACCTTCTTCCATCGTCGGTGACAGCTTCGGCAGTCCGATGATCTGAGCCATGCCTACTCCAGGTAGAGGACGCGGCGAACCGCGGCGACTACGTCTTTGACCTGCGGTTGCACTTCGTCTTCGAGGTTCTTCGCGTACGGCATCGGCACGTCATCGCTGGTGACGCGCTCGATCGGCGCGTCGAGCGAATCCATGCAGTGCTTCTGCATCTGGTACGCGACCTCGGCGCCGAAGCCTGCCACCGGCCAACCGACCTCGACGATCACGCAACGGCCGGTCTTGCGCACGCTCTCGGCGAGGGTGTCGACATCGAGCGGCCGCAGCGAGCGCGGATCGACAACCTCACACTCGATGCCTTCCTCGGCGAGCGTCTTT
>DATDCH010000807.1:0-12549 GCA_036524455.1 Kofleriaceae bacterium
CGCGAAGCACGCCGTGTGGATCGGGCCGGATCGCGAACGCAACGTCGACACCAACGACCCGTGCTGCGGCGTCTCCTACGATGGCAATCGCTACGACGACACGCTCGCGAGCTGCGCGGTCAAGGGCGACGAGTGCGGGCCCGGCAAGACCGCGGTGTATCCGGGACTCGCCGACGATCGCGTGTGTGGCACGAAGCGCCGATGCGTGCCATTGCCGCTGGCTCGCGTGATCGTGAACGACGCGACCGTCGTCGATGCGCGCGACGCGGAGGATCAGCCGCTCGCGAAGGGCAGCGATGCCGGCGCGGTCGCGCACAAGCCGGTCACGATCGGCCGCGAAGGATTTATCAACGTCCGGATCGCGGACCGTGGGGAGCGCGTCGCACTCGACTACGGCTCGCGCTACACGATCGTCGTACGCGGCGGCCGCATCGAGCGCATCACCCGCGATTAGCGACCGCAAAAGTTACTGTAGATAACGAGCAGCATTCGAGCACGGACTGGTGCACACAGTCCTGGGCGTCACCGAGCGGAGTCTCCGTAACATTTCGCGCGACACCGTTTGTGCTCACGAGGTTCGCCGCGATCCGATCGCGACGCGCGCGTGGAGTAGCGCTTGCAGTGATCGCGAACCATGCGTGTTGGGATCGCATTGTTGGTCTGCTCATGGGCGTGTGCGGGCGAGGCGCCGATGGACGAGGCGTACATGGACGACGCGGAGATCATCGCGTTCACGCCGGGCGGTGTCGATCGACATCGCCTGATCGAGGACGCGGATCTGGTCGGCGATCAAGCAGTGACCGTCGGGCAGATCCAGAAGCTGCTCGAGAATCACAAAAGCGCGCTCGCGACGTACTCCGAGGGCGGGCGCACCGCGGCCCAGTGGATCGTCCAGGAGTCGAAGGCGCAGTCGATCTCGCCGGTCTACATGGTCGCGCGCATCGAGACCGAGTCGTCGCTGATCCGCAGCGGCACCCTCAACAAGATCCGCCAGGCCACCGGGTGCGCATGTCCCGATGGCGTGCCGTGCGATCCGAACTTCGCCGGCTTCGGCACGCAGGTGCGTTGCGCCGCCGAGCTCGTGCGCGGCTACATCCGCGACCTCGATGCCAAGAACTCGACGATCACGGGCTGGGGCGTCGGGCGCGGCAAGAACACGTCCGATCCGTGCTGGGTCGTGCCGCAGAACCGCGCGACCGCGGCGCTCTACACGTACACGCCATGGGTCGGGCACTACGCCGCGCAGTGCGGCACGAGCCAGTGGGGCGGGTCGTCGCTCGTCGCCGTGCTCGTGCGCATGTTCAAAGCGAGGCTGCCGGCGCCGACGCAGACGGGCAGCTGTCCGCTCGGCAATGGGCTCTACTGCGGCGGCAGCACTGGCATCGGCGGCACGGTCGGCACGCTGTATCGCTGCACCGACGGCGTGATCGTCGCGGAGGCATCCTGCTCGGCCGGCTGCTACCCGAAACCTCCGGGCGAGCCCGACGCGTGCGTCGACACCACACAGGCATGCGTGTTTGGCGACGGCCTGTACTGCGGCGGCAACGGCATCGCGGGCAACGCGAACACGCTGTACCGCTGCCAGGCCGGCAACATCAGCATGGTCCAGGTTTGCACCGCCGGCTGCGCCCCGCAGGACCCGAACGTCAACGATCGCTGCAAGTGAAAGGACCGTCATGACGCGCTTCATGCTCCCCGCGCTCGCGCTCTTGCTGTTGATCGTTGCCGTCGCTGGTGCATCGCACTCGCACAACGGCAGCGTACAGCTCCACATCTCGACGATTCACGACAACAACGGCACGTCGACAGCGCCGGGCTCGCTCGACGAGGAGTACTGCATCCAGTCGCATACCAGCGAGGTCAGCACGACCGCGCTCGGCGATTACATCGAGACCATGCTGACGAAGCGACCCGGCAAGCACTGGGACGGTGCCGCGAGCTGGCGCGTCGATCTGTGGCGCACCGCGAAGCCATGCAATCAGTACACGTCTGCGGAGCGCGCCGCGATCGAAGTCGAGTACCACGTCGCGACCGCGTGGCCGAGCGTGCCGCTGTGCGGCAACACGACCTACAGCTGCACGGTGCTCAGCAAGCCGACGCTCGATCCGCTCAAGAAGCACCAGCACTACGACTGGGCGGTCATTCACTTCCAGTCGCGGCACGTCCGCGGGCTCGACGAGCGAGCGCGCAACTTCATCAACCACGAGACCGGCCACGTGCTCGGGCTCGCCGACCCGCGCTGGGCAGGCGATTGCAGCGAGAGCGTCATGCACAACGCGCTCTACGGCTGCAATCAGTTCGCGTACGTCACGTATCCAACCGCGAGCGATCTGGCGTCGGTCGCGCGCATCGCCGCTCGCCAGAACTAGGAGGCTCACGATGATTCGTCTCGCCGCTTGTGTCCTCGTCGCATCGCAGCTGTCGTGCACGTTCAGCGTGGACGGTCATACGCATGACGAGCCCGAAACCGTGCTCGACATGTCGACCGCGTTGCTCGTGAAGTCACGCGATCGGCTTGCCGTGTGCCTGCAGATCGATCCGCTGCTCGCCGAGCACACGCAGGTGGTCGCCGCGCGGCTCCACGCCGACCTCGTCGCGTTGGCCGATGCGCACCCCGACTGGCAGGCGTCCGGGCTCGATCACGGCGAGATCTCCGTCGAGGTCGGTTGTCCCGGCGGCGCGATCGTCGACGGCCCGATCAGCGCGAAGGGCGCCGGCGGCGTCGTGCTCGGCCCCGGCTTGCTCGAGGAGCCGAGCCCGTTTCGCACCCACGTGCACGTGATCGCGGATTCGCGTGCGACCGCGGTGCTTGGCGACGAGCCGTACGCACGCGCGCTCGCCGAGCTCGCGCAGGTCGACGAGCATCGCGTCGCCGAGGTGTCGACCGCGCTCGTCGTGCCCGCGTCTGCGCTCGGCAGCGAAGCGTTCCGCATGCAGGCGCTCGCGGACAGCCTCGGGCTGCAACCACGCTAACGGCGGCGGCGGCGGATCGCGAATAGAGCGACCAGGATGAACGCGGGTAATGGCGGCTCCCCCTCGCCAGCATGGCAGCACCCGCCGGGCGTCCCGGGCTCGTCGTCTCCGTTGCCGCCGCCGGATCCCGCATCGGGAGCCGCGACGCAGTTCGGCTCGCACTGCTCGTACGCGCCGACGTCGTGCATCGCGCCGTGCGGGCGCACGTTGCCATCGCGATCGCTCGTCACCGGGACCTCGACCCCGCGATCGATCGCGGGCGATCCTGCGGCGAGGTGATAGTCGTGAGCGGCGGCATCGACAAACGCGGTCGCATCGACCGCCAACGAGCCGGTCATCGCCGACAGCTCGGGTGGCAGCGCGCCGAGCACGAGCACGTTCTTGCCATCGATCATCGTCGCCGACGACGAAGCTTCGACGAATGCGTTCGTGATGCCGCTGCCGAACGTCGAGCTGTAGATGTGAGGCGTGACGATGTTGTCCTCGTAACGCACGGCGGCGAGTACGTCGTGAATGACGGCGTTCTTGACCGTGACGTCGGCTGGCGCGCGCAGGCGGAGCGCGAGCTCGGAGTCATAAATGGTGACGCCATCGAGCTCGGCGACGACGCGCTCCTTGAGGTTGAACGCCGCCATGTTCGTAATCAGGCCGGCGCGAAACCCATACGCGATCGTGTCGCGCACGGTCAGGTGAGCGACCGGCGCGGTCGCGAGCACCTTCGTGTCGATCGCGTTTTCGCCGGGCACCGCACCCGCGGAGAAGCCGTTCTCCGGCGCGGGCAGCGGCGCGAGCCACAGCTTGCAGCCTTCCACGATCACGCGATCCCAACCCGGCGCTGCGCGGCCCGGATCGAACTGCATCGCGTCGCCCGAGAACGTGTGGATCTCGGTGTTGCGAATCGTCAGGTCGCGCACCGATCCGCCGACGATGCCGTGCGCGTCGGTGCGTCCGTTCGCGGCATTCAAGCAGTGATGGATCAGGCAGCCTTCGATCAGCACGTTTGCCGGCGCGCCCATGTCGATGCAGTCGCGCGTCGCACGCCGCACCTCGCAGTCGCGCAGGATCAGGCTCTCCGCCGGGCTCTCGATCCGGACCGCATCGTCGTCGCCGTACTGGCCGTCGAACACCACGTTCTCGATCACGTGGAATGGATGGCGGATCGTGATCGTGCGGCCGGCCGCGGTGACGATCGCACCGTCGGCGCCGCGGATCGTGATCGTCGCGGCGGCGTCGCCCGCGCGTTGGGTCTGCAGCGCTTCCATGTACGTGCCGGCGGCGACCTGGATGACGTCGCCCGGCATCGCCGCGCCAATCGCGGTCTGGATCGAGCCGAACGGCGCGCCGGCGCTGCCATCGCCGCTGCCGCCGGGCGCGACGAACCAATCGCGTGCATGCGCGAGCGACGGCGCGAGAACTAGCGCGACGACGAGCCAGCGCATGGATCAAGGCTAAACGATCTTGCGGTCGCGGTTGCGCAAAGTTTCGAACAGCCAGGTTACGACCGGCGCGAGTGCGATCGCGGGCAGCACGTAGAACGCCGGATCGTCGAGCTGCACGCCACGCGGGCGATAGATGCCGCCGTGCAACACGCACACGCCGACGTAGAGCACGAAGATCGCGAGGCCACACAGCTGCCACGCACGCAGCGCGACGGGCGCTGACTCGGTCGCTGGTGCCGCCGCGACGACACCGCGCCATCGCTCGACATCCCACACCATGAGCCCGAGCGTGCCGAGCCACATCAGCGTCGCGACCGTCGCGGTCGGATAGACCTGCGTGCTCCAGCAGAATGCCGTGATCGCGGTGAGGATCGGCAACGCGATGATCGCACCGAGCAGCGCAAAGCGTTGCGAGAACAGCAGCAGTGCGGCGACGAGCTGACCGATGCCGACGAACTGATAGAACCAGCCGGTCGCGCGGAACGCATCGAGGAAATCGTGGAACCGGCCCACGTTCGCGGGATCGGTGAACGGTTGATCGAGCAACTTCTTGAGCGCGGCCGGCAAGAACGCGAAGCCGATCAAGATGCGCACGTTGATGACGAACAAGTTTGCCCAGCGCTTGCGCCGCAGGCGGGACAACCAGGCCACCATCCGCGCTCAGATAGCACGGTCCGCTACCGCAAGTAGACGCGTTCGAGGGGCAAGGTCCCAGACGGGAAACGGCAACGCGATTCGCCGGCAACCGTGCTCATGTTCGCGGAACTGCTCGGTGGGCGTGTTGGTACCGCGGGTGCAGAACGCTTCTGCACCATGATGAACTTCGACACGATCGAGATGAACGAGCTCACCAACGTCGCCGGCGGCATCGACCAGGCGCATGCACGGCAACAAGCGGAACGCGGCGCGCGCCTCGGCGCTGGCGCCGGGTTCGTCCTGGGCTCCGCGGGTGGGGCGGTCGGCGGCACGATCGCAGCCGGCCCCGTGGGCGGCATCGGCGGATACCTGCTCGGCGGCGGCGTGGGTGCCGGCGTCGGTGCCGGCATCGGCCACTTCGTCGGCTACGGCGTCGGCGCGTTGCAGTCCCTCGGACGCTGATCCGCTGCTACTCTCGCGCAGTGACGACGCTGTGCGAGACGTGTCGGTCGATGACCAGGCAAGACGCGCTCGAGATCAGAACCATCGAGATCGTCGCGACCATCCGCGATGCGTGCGCGCCGGTCACCCACTACACGTGCCGGTGCAAGACGTGCGACACGCAGTGGTCCGCGATCGAGGTTTACGACGAAATGAACGAGCGCCCTTCCGAGTGGAGCTGGACGCGACTGCCGTGACGTGACGGGATAGGCTGACCGTCGGGGAGAATCTCGATGGGGTCACAACCACCGCCGCGGCTGACGCCGACCGGCACGAAGTACACACCCGCTCCGTCGGGCGCAACGCCGGTTGTCCTCGCGGACTCGTTCGAGGCCGGGCACAACGACCGCTATATGTCGCCGAGCCCGCTCGGCGAGGGCGGCATGGGCGTGATCTCGCAGGTTCGCGATCAGCGCATCGGCCGCGACATCGCGCTCAAACAGCTTAAACCCGAGGCCATGAGCGACGCACGCGCGCGCCGCCGGTTCATGCGCGAAGCCTGCGTGCAAGGCCAGCTCGAGCATCCCGCGATCGTGCCGGTCTACGATCTCTCGGCCGGCAGCGACGGCTCGTTGTTCTTCACGATGAAGCGCGTGCGCGGCAAGTCGCTCGGCGACATCTTGAAGGCGCTGGCAGCGGCCGACTCGGCGACGGCGCAGCAGTTCTCGCGCCGCCGTCTGCTGACCGCATTCAGCCAGGTCTGTCTGTCCGCGCACTACGCGCACGAGCGCGGCGTCGTGCATCGCGACATCAAGCCGGCGAACATCATGCTCGGCGACTACGGCGAGGTGTACTTGCTCGATTGGGGCATCGCGAAAGTCGGCGGCGAGGACGTGCAACCGACGCCGATGGCGACGCACCCGATCGAGCCCGCCGACAGCCAGCTCGAGACCAGCGAAGGCGACATGCTCGGCACGATCGGATACATGTCGCCCGAACAAGCGCGCGGCGATCATGCGGCGGTCGACAGCCGCAGCGACGTCTACGCGCTCGGCGCGATCCTGTTCGAGCTCCTGACCTACCGGCCGCTGCACGAGCGCGCGCCGAGCGGCAAGCCGTTCAGCCGCGGCTTCGACGGTATCGAGATGCGGCCGAGCGTGCGCTATCCACAGGCCGACGTCCCGCCCGAGCTCGAGCAGGTCTGCATTGCCGCGACGCGGATCGTGCAGGCCGATCGGCTCGAGTCGGCGAGGCAGCTGCACGTCGCGATCGAGGCGTACCTCGACGGCGACCGCGATCTCGCGCTGCGCCAGACCAGCTCCGCGAAGCACACCGAGCGCGCGACTGCCGCGGCCGACGAAGTGCTCGACGGCGCGCTCCCTGCAGCCGACGCGACGAAGCGCCGCGCCGAAGCACTCAACGAAGTCGGCAAAGCGCTCGCACTCGATCCAAGCAATCAGGGCGCGCTGCGCACGCTGGTCAAGCTGCTCACGAACCCGCCGAAAGCAGTGCCCGCCGAGGTCGTCGACTCGCAACGCGCAACGATCAAGCGCCAGATTCGCGTCGGCGGTGCGGTCGGTATCGCAGTCTACGCATACGTCTCGCTCAACGCGCTGTTCACGTACTCGCTGGGCATCCACGACTGGACCGCCGGATTTCTCGCCGCACATGCGCTGTGGGCCGGCGCGCTCGGCGCGAGCGTCGTGACGTTTCTACGCCCGCGCTATGCGTCGCTGTTCGCGATGTTCTTGTTCGGCGCGGCGGCGAGCATCTGGGTCACGGCGATCTACAGCCCACAGCTGATGGTGCCGACGTTCCTCACCGTGCATGCCGCGATGTTCTCGCTGATCGGCAGACCGAAGCTGCGCCTCGCGGTGCTGCTGATCGCGTGCGGCGGCTGGACGCTCAGCGTGTTCGGCGAGTATGCGGGCCTGTTTCCGTCGACCGTGCAGTACTTCAACGGCGGCATCTTCCTGAGCTCGCCGGTGATCAACTTCCCGGGCGTCGTGTTCACGGTCTACATCTACCTTGCCGTGCTCGCGATGATCGCGATCGTCGCGGTCGTCGTCGGTAAGCTGCGCGCGAGCTACGCGTCGGCGGATCTGCAGCTGCGCTTGCAAGCATGGCAGCTGCACCAGCTGGTCAGCGCGAGTGCTACGGCGGACGGATCCGCCGGCACGTGACCAGGCACGCTGGCCGCTACGTGGCAGCGCCGGGGACGGGCCTGGCGCTCTGCGCGCCCTCCGGCACGGGCCAGCCACACAGCTCGCCGACGGCCTTGACCGTGCGCGGCCACACGCCGGTGCCCATGCGCGACACCATCTCGTCATAGTGCTGGCGCGCCACGGTCGGGTTCGGCGACTGGCACAGGTTCTTCTTGCGTTCGGTGATCTGCGCGCCCGACTGGCCGCGGATACCACCCATGACGGTTGTCAGCTCAGCTGTGGAGATCGTGGTCATGGAGGTTCTCCTTAGAACGAGTAGTGGACGTGGTTCTCGTGGTTGCCGATGCCGCCGATGCGGCGGCCGCTCTTGTAGAACTGATCTTTGTAGATGACCTCGCGGTAGTTCGTGCCGCGCGCCCAGTTGACGAATTCCTGCAGCTGGGGAGCCGGGCCACCGATGTCCATCGCGCGACCGCGCCAATGGTTCGAGTTGACCTTGTGGTTGCCGGTGTGAAGACCCTGAACCTGAAGGCCGAGGTCCCACGCCTTGTTCATCGCGGTCCACATCTCGGGCTGTACGCCGCCGTGAATCTGCTCGAGCTCGTCGGGTGTGAGTGTCTTCATGGAGCGAGCTTTCGTGCAGACCTGATGCCGCACGGGCGACGCCGACCGCGGTAGGCGAACGCGAACCGTCTTGTAGGTGCGGCCACGCTCACAACATCGCGATCGGTGCGTCCAAGGCACCGACGAGGAACCGCGAGTCCCCGCAGCGAGGGGCAAGCTCCCAGCCATGGGGCAACTGGACTTGCCGGTTGTGGTGAAGGATCGGAACGCTGCGGGCACCCCTGTGACATGCAGGTCCATCCTCTGCGTGTCAGCGTGCTCGTGCTCGCGTGTGTTGGTTGCGAGCCGACGGGCGCGAACGAGGCTGCGCCCGACGGAGCGACGACGACGACCGACACCGGCACGAGCATGACACCGTGCACTGCGATCGCGGCGACGCCTCACGCGCGCCTGTGCTCGGTGACCCGTTCGGCGAGCAATCCGCTGATCGCGCCGGCGACGCATCCTGGCATCAGTAACAACATCACGATGCCGAGCGTCGTGCGTATGCCCGCGGGACTCGCGGGTGGTTTCGGCGAGTACTGGATGTACTTCGCCGCGCACGACGGCCACTACATTCGCCTCGCGCACGCCTCCGCGCCGACCGGGCCGTGGACGACGTACGTGCCGGGCACGCTGCGCGATACCGAGGTCGCGCCGTTCTCGAACACGATCTCGTCACCCGACGTGCTCGTACTGCCTTCGCAACGCGTGCGCATGTACTTCAGCACCGACAGCTATCCGGGCTCGTCGCAGCAGTGGAGCGGTGTGTCGGAGTCGACCGATGGCATCGCGTTCACGTTGGCGTCGACCGTGAACATCGCGAAGTACTACATGCGCGTGTTCGAGTGGGGCGGGGTGCAGTACGCGCTGCAGAAGGGATGGAGCACGGCGCCTGCGGAGCTCGGCGCATCACCCGATGGCATCGAGCGGTTCGCGTTCATCAAGACGCTGGCCGGAGGCAGCATCCGCCACATGGCCGTGGTGCTCGAGGGCTCGACGCTGCTCGTGTTCTATTCGAAGATCGGCGACGTGCCCGAACGAATCTTGCTGTCGACCATCCGGCTCGATGCCGGCGCGCCGGCGACGTGGGACCTGTCGGAGCCTGTCGAGGTGCTGCGGCCCGAGCTGCCGTACGAAGGTGCGGGCTATCCGATCGCGCCGTCGGTCAAAGGGCCGGCGACAAACGTCAACCAGCTGCGCGATCCATACGTGCTCCAAGACGGCGGCAAGACATACCTGTTCTATGGGATCGCCGGTGAGTCGGGAATTGCGGTCGCCGAGCTCCGGTATCAGCTCATCGAGTAGTGCTGATCTTCCTGTCCGCTTGGCTTGAGCCGATCCGAGGTCCTTCGTACCTTTGGCTGCCAGCGGGCGGCCTCGATGATTCTGAACAAGTTCTTCAAGGCGATCGCTGCGCAGCTCAACAAGCTCGCAGGCTTCTTCTGGGAGGCCGATCCGATCGCCCAGATGCAGTACGAGTACGATCAGGCGCTCGAGCAGCTCAAGGAAGGGCGCACCGGGCTCGAGCAGTATCGCGGCCTCGTCGAGCGCGTAGTTCGCCAGGTCAAAGAAGGTGAGCGGCAGGTCAAGCGGTTGACCGCGCAGACCCGCGTACTACTTCAGGCGGGTGAGCGCGATCGCGCCGGCACGGTGGCGCTGCAGCTGACTCGCGCGAAGGTGTCGCTCGACGAGGATCGCCAGCAGCTCGCGATGCACGAAGACGCGTACGCGAACAACCTGAAGAAGATCCAGCACGCGAGCCGCAAGCTCGTCGAGGTGAAGGACAAGATTCAGCGCTACGACGCCGACCTCAAGATGAGCGAAGCGGAGGCGGAGATCGCGAAGCTGACGGCGAGCTTCAACGTCGACGTCACGTCGGACTTCGGTCAGCTCGAGGATGTGATCCAGCGTCGCATCGACACCAACCGCGGCAAGGTCCGCGTCGCTGCGGATCTGTCGCGCGAGGGTCTCGACAAGATCGCAAGCGATGAGCATACAGAGAAAGCGATGGCGGCCGAAGCGCTGTCCGCGCTCGAAAGCGAGCTCGGCATGCGTGCAGAGGAGCCCGCACAAGGGAACGAGGTTGTCCCTCCGGCGCGCGACGCCGAGAAGGCGACCGAGTAGTGTATCGATCAGCAGGTAGGGAGAAACGCATATGACCAACGGGGCTGGAAAACCAAAACCGGCATTCTTGATTGCTGTGCTCGTCATCGTTGTCGGGCTTGTGGGCTTCGCGCTGTATCGCTGCAACGCGAAGAAGGGAGGCGGTGGCGACAATAAAGGCTCTGGCTACGTCGATCCGAACATCGTCAAGAAGGGCTCGGGGACCGCGGAGAACCCCGATCCGAACGCGACGGCGACCACGGTCACCGAGTACTCGTTCGAGCCGGCGACCACGCTGCCGCCCGTGCC
Organism: Kofleriaceae bacterium; assembly: GCA_036524455.1. GTDB lineage: Bacteria > Myxococcota_A > Polyangia > Haliangiales > Haliangiaceae > JABFXX01. The sequence continues at coordinate 10,673 of DATDCH010000807.1, forward strand.
GGGTACCGCCGAGTTCAAGGCACTCGGCGCCAAGCGCGTCGTTCGCTTCGCGGTCAACGTGTGGGCCGGTTGGGCGCCGATCATCTGGGCGAACCAGGGCAGCAAGCCCAACAAAGTCTGGAAGGATGCCAAGGGCAAAGACTTCCAGGTCGAGCTCGTCCTGATCGACGACCCGGTGCAGATGGGCAACACCGTCGCGAACGGCAGCGTGCACATCGGCTGGGCAACCGTCGACATGCTGCCGCTCATCATCGAGCGCTTGAAGCGCGATCCGCGCACGATGCCGCGCGTCTACCAGCAGATCGACTGGTCCAACGGCGGTGACGGCATCGTCGTTCGCGAGGCGATCAAGAGCGTCAACGACTTGCGGGGCAAGACGGTCGTGCTCGCGCAGAACTCGCCGTCGCACTACTTCCTGCTCAACGTGCTGCTCAACGGCGGCGTGCAGCCGTCCGAAGTGAAGATGAAGTTCACGAAGGACGCGTTCCAAGCGGCAGCGGCGTTCAACCAGAACAAAGACATCGCGGCCGTCGTGTCGTGGGCGCCCGACATCTACAACCTGACGAAGGCAGGCATGGGCAACAAGATGCTCGTGTCGACGGCGACGGCGAACAAGCTGATCGCCGACGTGTGGTTCGCGCGCGCCGACTTCGCGCGCGACAACCCCGACATCGTCGAGGGCTTGGTGCGCGGCATCCTCGATGCGACCGACGAGCTGAGCAAGGCCGACGACAAGAAGCAGGCGGTCGCGAAGCTGATGGACGAGTTCTACAGCTTGCCGCCGGGCACCGGCACCAGCATGCTCGCCGACGCGCACTGGACGAACTACGCCGAGAACCGCGACTTCTTCATGGTTGCATCGAACCCGACGAACTTCGAGCGCACGTACAACACGGCCTTCTTGCTCTACAAGTCGATCCGCGCCGTCGAGACCAAGGTCGAGTTCGACAAGATCATGGACTTCTCGGTGATCAAGAAGCTCGGCAGCGACCCCAAGTACGCCGAGAGCAAGAACGAGTACGAGTTCAAGTTCACGCCGGCGAGCGGCAGTGAGATCAACGTCGAGAGCGCGGTGCTCACCAAGACGGTGACGATCAACTTCTTCCCGAACTCGTATGACATCTACAAGAAGGTGCCGGGCAAGGGAGGCGCGAACGTCTTCTACGACGGCAACGTCGAGTACACGATCGAAGAGATCGCGAAGTTGTCGGGGCAGTTCGGCGCGGCGCGCATCGTCATCGAGGGTCACACCGACTCGTCGATGAAGGGCAACGTCGACGAGGCGCTGGTGCGCGAGCTGTCGACGCAACGCGCGAACGCGGTCAAGGAAGCGCTCGTCAACAAGTTCAAGATGCAGCCGAACCAGTTCAGCGTGAACGGCTTTGGCTGGGGCAAGCCCGCTGATCCGGCCGACGCTGGGAACCACACGAAAAACCGGCGCGTCGAAGTGAAGGTCGTGCCGGCGGAAGCGCAGTAACGGCAGGACGCGTGGCCGACTCGAAGGACAAATCCGATCCGCCCGACAAGGGTGGCGAAGAGGCGAAGCCTGCGTCGGCCGCAGAGCGTGTTGGGCAGCCCAAGCCGGTGTCTGCCGCGGAGCGCGCGAAGAACGTCAAGGCGGAGCTCAAGCGCGAGGCCGACGAGATCGCCGGTCGCGCGCCGCCGAAGCCGAAGCCGAAGCCGGAGCCGGAGCCGGAGGGACCGCCCCAGCCGCCGCCCTGGTACAAGACGCTGCGCGCGGATCCGCCAGCGCACATCCGTACGCTGCTCGGCGTCGGCTTCATCGTGCTGCTGTTCTTCGTGTGGTGGATCGTGACGCGCGGCGCGCCGACCGAGCGGATCATCTCGCCGTCGAAGCTGCCGAGCCCGGGCGAAGT
>DATDCH010000808.1:0-4771 GCA_036524455.1 Kofleriaceae bacterium
CTGCTCCGCGACAAGCGCGCGATCCGTGCGCTGGCGAGCTCGCTCGAATACGAACAGTTCCGCCTCGGCGTCGCGGCGCAGCTCGCGTACCTCGCCCATCCGCGCGCCCTCGAGGTGCTCGACGAGATTCGCGCCGACGACAAAGCAGTTCCCGACGAGAAAGCACGCGCGACGATCGCACTCGGTCACGCCGGTCGCGCCGATGTTGCGCCCGCACTGCGCGAGCTGCTCGCCGACGATCGCAACAACGCGTTCGCCGCGGTCGCGCTCGCCGAGCTCCACGATGAATCCGCGCGCCCGGTACTCGTCAAGCAGCTTGCGATTCCGTCGCTGCGCGTGCAAGCCGCACGCGCGCTACGCCGGCTATCGGCCGAGGCTAACCTCATCGAGCTGTTGCCACCGCTACTCGCCGCGCTCGACAGCAACAAGGACACCGAGCAAGTGCAGGTAGCCGAAGCGATCCTGCTGCTCGCCGGTCCGTCACCGTGGTCGGAGCGCGAATGAGTCGCAACCTGCGCCTCTTCTATTTGTTCCGGCTGCTCGCGACGTCCTACCTCTACGTCCCGATCTTCATGCTGTTCCAAGAAGGACGCGGGCTGTCCTTCTTCGAGCGGCTCGCGCTCGGCGGCATCTACGCCGGCGTGATCGTCGCGGTCGAAATCCCGACCGGCGTGTTCGCCGACCGCATCGGCCGCCGCCGCTCGATGATGCTCGGCGCGCTCACGATGGCGGCGTCCTGCCTCGTCGCGTTCAAGGCGCACGGCTTCGGCATGTTCGTGATCGCCGAGGCGCTCGCGGCCGTCTCGATGGCGTTGTGCTCGGGCGCGGACTCCGCCTACCTGTTCGATCTCTTACTCGAGCATGATCGCGTGCACGAATACAGTCGCCGCGAGTCGGCGGCGAGCGCGTGGCACTTGATGGGCAGCGCGATCGCATTCGCGGGCGGCGGCTTGCTCGGCTCGATCGATCTCGCGTTGCCGTACCTCGTCACCGCCGGCGTGGCGTCGATCGCCGCGCTCGTCGCGTGTCTGCTCGATGACGATCGGCCGCGCATCGTGCGCGAATCGGCGCGCGTCGCGATGCGATCGTGGGGCACGCAGATGGTCGGCGCGGTCCGCGAAGTCACGCGCAACGGCCGGCTCGCGTGGCTGATCGGCTACTCGGCCGTCGTGTTCATGCTGCTACGCGCGACGATCTACGTCTATCAGCCGTACCTCGAGGAGCGCGGCCTCGGTCCGAGCGCGACGGGCCTATTGTTCGCCGGCGTCTACATCGTCGCGGCGACCGTCGCGTATCGCACGCACCTGCTACGCCGCCGGTTCGGCGACGAGCCCTTGCTGTGGGGCCTGCTTGCCGCGCTCGCGATCAGCTTCATCGGGCTCGCCGGCGTGGCGAACGGACCGTGGATGCTGTCGCTGTTGCTCGTGCAGGCGGTCGCGCACGGCATCTACTCGCCGCTGACCAAGCCGCTGATGAACCGCGAGATCAGTGATTCGTCGGGCCGCGCCGCGGTGCTGTCGATCGAGAGCATGGCGCGGCGCGCGGCGATCGGTGTGTTCACGCCGCTGGTCGGGCTCTATGGCCAGACCGACGTGATGCTGCTCTGCGGTGCCGTCGGCATCGGCGGGTTCGTGTTGCTCGCCCTCGCGCGCGTGCGGCGCGCCGGCGTAGCGGCGGCCCCGGGCTCGGCTGCGCAGCACGCGAGCGCCCCCGATCGTCGGTGATCGCGCACCCAACTGAGCGACGTCACAGGAGATTAGATCGCCGTTGACACATCGGGAGCGCCGGCACAGACTGCGCGGCCCAGATGGCATCTGCCAGTCAACGCATCTACTTCGTGTCGCTTGGTTGTCCGAAAAACCAGGTCGATACCGAATTGATGCTGGGCCAGGTCGAAGCCGCGGGGCACTCGCTCGTGAAGGCGCCCGACGATGCCGACGTCATCGTCGTCAACACGTGCGCGTTTATCGATGCGGCGAAAGAAGAGAGCGTCGACACCATCCTCGAGATGGCCGAGTACAAGAAGGCGAGCAAGGGCAAGCTGGTCGTCACCGGCTGTCTCGCGCAGCGCTACTCCGACGAGCTCGCGAAGGACATCCCCGAGATCGATCACATCCTTGGCTCGGCGGACTTCCAGTCGATCGCGAAGGTGCTGAAGCCGGCGCGGACTCGCAAGAAGTTGCCGGTCGTCCAGGTCAGCGACACGCCCGAGTACATCTACGATCACGACGCGCCGCGCGTGCGCATCGGCGCGAATCACACGGCGTACGTGAAGATCGCAGAGGGCTGCGATCGTCCGTGCTCGTTCTGCATCATTCCCAAGCTGCGCGGGCCGCAGCGCAGCCGCGCGATCGCCGATATCGTCGCCGAGGTCGAACAACTCGGTCGCGAAGGCGTGCTCGAGGTCAACCTGATCGCGCAAGACCTCACGCGCTATGGCTGGGACACGGGCAGCGATCCCGCCGCGCGCGCAACGCTCGCCCAGCTGCTGCGTGCGCTCGGCAAGAGCGACAGCGGCGTGCGCTGGATTCGCCTCCACTACACGTTCCCGAGCGCGTTCGACGACGAATTGATCGACGTGATCGCAAGCGAGCCGAAGGTCGTCAAATACATCGACGTGCCGCTCCAGCACATCAGCGATCCGATGCTCAAGCGTATGCGTCGCGGTCACTCGAGCCGGGTCACGCGCGAGCTGGTCACGAAGCTACGCGCGCGCATCGACGACGTCGTGCTGCGCACCACGTTCATCGTCGGGCATCCCGGCGAGACCGACGTGGAGTTCGACGAGCTGTGCGAGTTCGTCACCGAGTCGAAGTTCGATCGCGCGGGTGCGTTCACGTACTCGATCGAGCCGGGCACGGTGTCGGCGATGCTGCCCAACCGCGTCGATCCGCAGGTGATGGCAGCGCGGCAAGAGAAGCTGATGGAGATCCAGCGCCAGATCAGCCGCGCGCGTCACGAAGCGATGGTCGGCAAGCAGCTCGACGTGCTCGTCGAGGGCGTGTCGAGCGAGAGCGAGTACCTGCTCGAGGGTCGCTGGTATGGCCAAGCGCCCGGGATCGATGGCGTGACGTACCTTGCCGATGGCGAGGCGAAGCCGGGATCGCTGGTAAGAGCGCGCGTCACACAGGCTGCGGACTACGACCTCGCCGCCAGCCTCGAGCTCTAAGGCGGCCTGACCACGATCGAGATCGTGTACGGCGATCGCTCGCTTTCGTTATGGAAGATCACCATCACGCGTGCGGTCTTGAGCTTCCACAGTGCGAGCAGCTGCGCTTTCTCGTCTCGCGGGAAGCCCTTGGTGTCCATGCCGTCGTTGAACTTCGGCCGGCCGAGGATCTGCTCCGCGCGCTCGACGTAGAAGCGGTACTTGTCGCAGTAGTCGCCAAAGTGCTCGCCCATCTCGTCGTCGGAGAAGCCGTCGCTGGGGGGCGGGATTTTCTCGATCGCCAGCTCGATCCGATCATCTCCCACGTTCGCCGGCATCGGCAGCTTCTCGACGATCGTCGCGAGCCCGGTGGGAGACCAGTCCCAGCGTGTCGTGCGGATCGCCTCGATGGCGTTCGTGAACTTCGTGCCGCTGAGCGCCGTCGCGTTCGCGCGCGTCGGCGGTCGCATCGCTGGTCGACTTGCCCGCGCGGTCGGCGCGCGCGGGAGCGGCGGTTTGACGACGATCGAGATCCAGAACGGCGTGTCGGGGCCCTCGTTGCGCGCCATTAGCATGATCCGCACGGAATCGCGTTTCCACATCGCTAGCAGGTGCGCATCTTCGTCATCGGGGAAGCCCCGCGCCTCGGAGTCGCCGACAAACGCAGGATCGCCGAGCACCTTGCTCGCGCGCGTCAGGTACGCGGCGTGCTTCGCGCGATACTTCTTCTCGAGTGCTACGAGCTTCTTCATCGTGAACGGCCGCCAGCGTGGCGACGTATCCTCGACGAGGAATTCGATGCGGTCCACGTGGCCCTCCTCGACGATCGCCTGGGCCCATTCCTTGCCCCAGGGAGACTCGTAGACCGGCGTCTCCTCATCTGCGTCGGGCTCGAGCGCGAGACCCAGCGTGGCAGCAACGAGCGCGAATCCCTCCACCGACCACTCCCAGGCGGCACTGCTCAGTGCCTGGATGGCGATATCAAACTTCACTTCCAGTGTTCATACCAACCCGAGACACGGGTCACAACGTGGCCGCGATACCGATCCGAAAGTACCCTTCGAAGCTGGGCTCGAACACCACGACGTTGCGGCCCTCGTCCATCGCCGGATAGCCGGGATCCATGTAGATCGTGTCCTCACGCAGCGCGTAGCGGCCGATCGACATCCCGACGCCGGTGGCGACAAACACGCGGTCGCCGAACAACCAGCTCCAGCCGACGAGCGCTCGCCCTACGATGCCGGCACCCTTGCGCGCTTCGGACTTTTGGTAGTCGAACTGCTCGCGCACGTCGATCACGCGCCGTAACGCACCGAGCTCGAACGAAATGCCACTCCACAACTTGCGTGGAAACATCATCGCGCCGATGCCGACGTCGGTGGTGCGGCCCGAATACGCGGTCTCGCCACCTACGCCTTGGAACGCGTAGTAGGCCTCCTTCGCCAAGCCGGTATGCGGATACGTCGCGACGTTGAGCCGGATCGCGTAATGGCGCGCAACGCCGACATACGCAGAGGCCGCAACGCTTGCCTCGGCCTGGTGCCACCGCACCGGCGCATTAACGGCAAAAAGCGATGCTTCGATCAGGCGACCGCGGGGATTCGGCCGCTGCCGATCGGGGCA
>DATDCH010000809.1:0-21040 GCA_036524455.1 Kofleriaceae bacterium
GGCGCTCGCAGTGCGAGCGAAAGGCTTCGCGCCGACGGCGATGATGATCGACACGTCGGGCAACGCCGATACGACCGAGCGCGTGGCACTCGCGCTCGCGCGTGGCGCCGCGATGTCGGGTCGCGTGCTCGATGACAAACGCAAACCGATCGCGAATGCGCGGGTTGTCGCGACGTCCGCATCGGAACCGTTTCCGGTCGTCGATCCGCGTCGCGATGGCGTGCTCACCGGTGCCGACGGCTCGTTCTCGATCCCGGCGGTAGCCGCCGGCACGTGGCGGCTGACCGCGACTTCGGGTGACTATGCACCGACGACGAGCGAGCCACTGACCGTCGACGGCGCTAGCGCACGCGGCGGTGTGGAGCTCGTGCTCGCGCGCGGTGGCATCGTGCGCGGCACGGTGCAGGACAAGGCCGGCAAGCCGATCGCAGGCGCCGATGTCAGCGTCGTCGTGCAGGGCTACACACCGTGGCGTGCGCGCCGCCAGGCATTCAGCGACGACACCGGCAAGTTCTCGATCGCCGGGCTCGCACCACGAGGCTATGACGTGGTCGCTTGGCACGACACCGGCGCCTCTGCGATCACGCCGGTCGATCTCGCAGCGAAACGCGAGCATGAGGTCACGCTGGCGCTCGACGTCAACGGTGCCATCACCGGCACGGTTGTCGACAAAACGGGCCAGCCGATCGGCGACGCGCAAGTCGTTGCCCACCCCGAGTGGACCGGCGGCACCGGCGATCGCGCGGGTTGGAGCGTGCGCGGGATCCAGGAGACCGTCACCGATCAAGCCGGCGCATTCCGCTTCGCCGGCATGCCCGACGGTACGTACCGCGTGCGCGCAGCACGGCCCGGTGCGAGCGAAGCCGCACTCTCGTTGTCGACCGGCGTCGCGACCAAACCCGATGCAGCACCGATCAAAGTCGTCGTGCCCGCGGATGGGCGCCTGATCGGCAAGGTGCAGATGGCGGACGGTAAACCACCGATTGGGTTCACCGTGGCGCTCGGCGCGACGTACCCCGTGGCGTTCAGCAACAAGGACGGCGCGTTTGCGCTGCCCGCAGCCGCGGGAACGTACCCGATGACCATCACCGGACTTGGCTTCGTCGCGGTCACGAAGGACGTCACGATCAACGAAGGCAAAGACAACGACGTCGGCACGATCTCCGTCACGCCCGGCCGTTCGATCTCGGGACGCGTCATCGACCAGCATGGTGTTCCCGTCGCGAAGGCGCTCGTCGCTGCGGGCGCGCTGCTGACCGGCGGTGGCGCGGAGCTCTACATCAAGGACGAGAGCATCATGGCGAAGGACACCGAGACCGACGAGAACGGTCGCTTCGTGCTCCAAGGCTTTCCACCGGCACCGCTGACGGTCGTTGCGGGCAAGGACAACGTCGGGCGCAGCACGAGCATCCGGTTACCGCCGGGTCCCGACAGCGCGACGCTCGAGCTCGTGCTCGGCGCGACCACGAAGCTCGAGGGCAAGATCACGCGCAGCGGCGGGCCGGTCGCGGATGCCGTCGTGATCGCAAACCCGATCGGCGCGACGTCGTCGAACTTCTTCGTCGTCACCGGTCCCGACGGCACGTTCGCGCTCGATGCACTCGCGCCCGGAACGTATCTCGTCTATCCGATGCTCGGCGGCGGTGGCGGGCGCCCGAAGGACATGTACTGGCGCAAGGTCGAAGTCGCGCTCGGCAGCAAGGCGAAGGTCGAGATCGACGCGACGCCAGGGCCGGTCACGCTGACGATCACGGTCAAGACCGACAAGGGTGCACTTGTATCGACCGTGCAGGTCGCCGCGGTCCAGGCCGTGGTCACCGCGAGCTCGCTCGAGGAGGTGCGCGATGGCTCGTGGTTGCCGCAAGGCGAGCAGGTCGTGCCGATCTATATGCGTGGTCTCAGCGAAGGCACCGCGACGATCGAAGGCATGCGGCCGGGCGCGCACACGGTGTGCGCGACGAGCGGAGATCCGCGCAGGGATCCGAACGCGAAGGTCAAGTGCGTACCAGCGAAGCTGACCACGGCGGCGAAGCAATCGGCGACGATCGTCGTGCCGAGTGCGTGGACCGAAGCGAAGTAGTCAGTCGCCGACGTGCGCGGCAAGGCCAACCGTCAGTCAGGTGCTAAGCTCGTCCTATGCGCTTCGTCATCCTGGCCGTGATCGCGGTAGTGGGCTGTGACAGCAAGCGCGAGCGCGTCGATCCGCTCGTCGCCGCGATGAAGGCATGTCCCGGGGACGGCGAGCTCGAGTGCCCGCGCCCGATCCTGAACGTCAAAGAGCTCCGCGCCAGTCAGCACTACTTTCGCGACGCGCTTGGATTCAAGGTCGACTGGGAACACGGCAGTCCCCCGAACTTCGGATCCGTCAGTCGCAGCGACCTCGTGTTGTTTCTGTGCGAGCAGTGCCAGGGCAGCCCCGGTGCGTGGGTGTTCACGTTCACGAAGGACGTCGACAAGCTCCACCGGGAGCTCGCCGATCGCGGCGCGTTGATCCGCATGCCGCCGACCAACATGGAGTGGGGCCTGCGCGAGATGCAGGTCAACGATCCCGATGGCAACGTGCTGCGGTTCGCGGGTCCGATCGACCACGACTAGCGATCTCGGGGCTGGTGCTCCCAAGCCGCCTACCGCGGGTAACGCAGTGTCACCGACCGGTACGCACAGGTGGCCGAGACCATTGCGCTCGGCGCAAGGCACGGGCTCTGCACAACACGCGGATCGCATCCACCGAAGGACTCGTCATGTCGAACATCGCCCCCGACACGCCTGGCCCCGCTCCCGAATCGATCGAAACCCTCGAGCTCGACGACGTCACCGGAGGTTGCGGCGCATGTCGCTGCCGCGGCATCGGCGGCGTCGCCTATACCCGCACGACCGGCTTCGGCATCGACCCGCTGTTCATGGTGCTGGCGATGCAGGTGTTCTCGCAGAACAACAGCAGCAAGTAAGTCGCTAGTCGCGGCTCGTCTTCTTGATGTTGACGGCCTCGCACGCCTTCGCGAATGCCGGCGCTGCCGTGCGCGGATCGGGTCCCTCGCCGAAGCCTTTCTGGAGCGCCGCACTGCACGTGTTGTAGTGATCGCCGCCGTCGACCCACCACGCGTACGTGACGTACGTCGTGTCCTCGATCTCGGCGATCATCAGGTGGCTGGTCTTGCTCAGCTCGTCCTTGAGGATCTTCTTGTCGCGAAACTGCGCGAAGTTGACCTTCTCGGAGACCTTCGCCCAATCCTTGGCCTCGCAGCGGCCGTCGCAGTTGTTGCCGACCGACACCTCGGTGAAGTTGCCGTAGCCCTCGTCGGTTGGTGGACGAAGCTTGGCGAACATCTTCATCTCGTTGTCGGCCGTCCACGTCTTGGGTGCAGCGAGCGTGTAGACCAGCTTGCTGCGCCGCCCGCGCTCCTCCTCGACGGACTTCTCTTCGAAGACGATCTTGGCTTGGAGGTCGGCAGGCACCAGCGCGTTGACCGCAGCGACGTCGATCTTGACGGGCGGTGGATCTTTCGCGGCGTCCTTGCCGCAAGCCACGATCAGAAGCGGAACGGTGAGCAGCGTGCGAGCGTTCATGGGCCGCTGCGATAACACGGCCGCATCCGGTTGCGCTTGCGAATTGCGCTAGCGCGGCGGCGTCACCGGCGTCGTTGCCTGCGGCAGCTGTTGCCGGTTCGATTGCTGTGCTTGCTGCCGCATCGCCATGTACGACGTCGTAGCGCACGCGGCACCCGCGCCCACGCCTCCGATGATAGCGCCCGGGACGCCACCACCCGTCATCGCGCCGATCAGCGCGCCGCCGCCGGCACAGCTGAGGCCTTGGGTCAGGACGGTGTGGGCCATGCCCCAATCGAACTCGCCGTTGTTGCTCTGCGCGGCGGCTTGCTGGCCACCGCAGATGGCGTCGAGAACCGTGATGTCGATGGTTTCCAGTTGGCTCGTCATGCCCTCGCTTTGTGCAGTCCGAATGCCACGCAAGACCGACGATTCGTCGCGGCCCGCAGTAGCCGATACGCAGACCCGCGGCAGCGAAGATCGACGGTGCGAGACCCGAATTCGTAGCCGCCATCACCGAGCGATGGCCGCCGCGCCGGCCACCGCGGCTGGTCGATCGGTCGTCTCCGACGGTAGACGGATCCCTGCCCCACCCTCCGGGGCGGCGCGTGCAACCGGTTGATCGTCCTCGCGAGCTCGAGTGGCACGCCGGCTGCTCTTATCCCTCGTCGCGCACACCCCACCAAGGACACCTCTATGTCTCGCCCAGACGACGAGCTGCCCGCTATTGACGTCGCCGACCTCGACGGCGTCACCGGCGGCGCAGCCACCAACGAACAGATCACCGAGGCCATCCAGGGCATCCAGAAGACCCTCGACGGCATGAAGTCGAGCAACCAGAACACGACGAACTGGTTCGTCCAGATGCTGCCGTTCTTCTTGTTCGGACCGCGTGGCCTCAATGGCCTCCACAGTGCGTCGTGCGGCTGCGGCTGCAAAACGCGCGGCGGCTGCGGCGGCTAACCCAGTCGGTCTTGCTCGCGGACGCGCGCCGTTCGAAGCTCATGGGTGATGGAGCCCCGAGCCGCGACGGCCGTCGTCACGCGCAGCACGAAGGAGAACGCGCGGTTCGCGATCCGCGATCTGTCGGCGGGCGGTGCGCGCCTCGTCGGCGAGTTGCTTCTGTTCGAGGGTGAAAAGATCCTGCTGCGCATCGAGCTCGCGGAGCCGGTGGAGCTCGCGGCCGAGGTGACGCGCGTCGATCAACAGCGCAAAGTGGCCGAGGTCGTGTTCAGCGGTGTCGCGGCCGATGCGCTCGCACAGATCGAGCGCGCGATGGCAGAGGTGCTTGCGAGCGTACGCGATACGTCGCCGCCCACGGTCGTGATCGTTCATCCAGCCGTCGACGTGTCGTCTGCGCTGGAGCGCGACCTCGCGAAGATCGGCGTCGCCGCTCGCGTGTGCGCGACGCTACCCGACCTCGAATGGCAGCTCGCGGACAAGTCGGTGCGCTTTGTCGGCGTGATCATCTCGGGCGCGTTCGGGGAAGCGATCGGTCCCGCGCTGCAGCACGTCGAGGACAATCACCGTGGGCTCAGCCGCGTCATCCTGTTCGGCGATCAGATCAAGCGCTTCGATCATCCCGCCGTCGGCCGCGTGCACGCCGTGCTTCGCACGCCGTGGCGATTCAAGGGGCTCGCGCGGGCGCTCGAGGTGCCGCCCGACAGCGTCGTGACGACGTACGATCAGTTAGTCGCGCTCAAAGCACAGACCGAGGACTGAGCTCAGGCGGGGCTATCGACGGCGACTTGATTGCGACCGCCTTCTTTGGCCCGATACAGCGCGCTGTCGGCACGCTTGATCAGCGCCGTGATGTCTTCCTTCGCGGCGTATTGCGCGAGGCCGATGCTGACGCTGATCTGAACCGACGCTTCCTCGACCGCGAACGAGCTCTTCGCGACGCGTTCGCGAATGCGATTGGCGATGATGCTGGCTTCGGGTAACCCGGATTGCACGAACAACAGACCAAACTCTTCGCCGCCGTAGCGCGCGACCACGTCGGTGCTGCGCACGGTCGCCATCACGACGTTCGCGAGGTGGCGCAACACCTCATCACCGGTCGGGTGCCCGTGACGATCGTTGACCTGCTTGAAGTGATCGATGTCGAGCATCGCGACGGTCAACGGCTCTTCGTAGCGCAGCGCGCGGGCCGCTTCCTGCTCGAGCCGCATCTTGAAGTACTTGTGATTGAAGCAACGCGTGAGGCCGTCGCGCACCGCCATGCTGCGCAGCTCGGCGAGCCGGACCAGATGGGAGCGCACGCGCGCGACGAGCTCTTGGGGCTCGAACGGCTTCGCGATGTAATCGTTGCCGCCCACCTCGAGTCCCTTGACGCGCTGCTCGAGGTCGCCGCGGCGGGTCACGAAGATCACCGGCGTGAACTGTAGCGCTGGGTGCGAACGCACGCGCCGGCACAGGTTGAAGCCATCCATCCCGGGCATCGCGACGTCGAGCACGATCAAATCGGGTAGCTCCGAGATCACGATATTGAGCGCCTCGTTCGCGTCGCAGCAGTACGAGCTGAGAAAGCCGGCGTCGCGAAGGCAGCCGTGGATCATCCGAGCGCTGAACGGATCGTCATCGACGATGAGCACCTTCGACAGCACCCGCTCGTCGCCCGCAAGGCTCGGCTGCAACAGGCCGGCGGTGCTCGACGCCGATTGGAAGCTGCGCCGCTCGGACGACACGGTCAGAAGGCCCTTCTCTTCGAGACAGCTCGCCGCACCTTCGAGGACGTCGCCGAACAAACGCAACGACGAGTCGCGCGGCAGCACGACGCCGTTGCCGAGCCACTGCGCGACGGTCTCGCCGGCGTTCGCGAGCCGACCTAGCACGTGCAAGCCGACCGACTCCGCGGTCCCGGCGAGCTTGTGGCAGAACGACGTGATCCCCGCGAGGGCTTCTTTGTGCTCGGGATGGCGAAGTAGGAGCTCGTAGTGCCCGCGCGCCTCTCGATAGCTTTTCTCGAGCTCGCGGAGAAACGCGAGCTTTAGCTCGAACGGCACACCAGACGCCTCTTCGCCCATCAGCCATCGAGCATAACTGAACTGCCATGCGGTGACGGGGCAGTGGCGGGTTACTCGGGAGTCTGGGGCTCGAGATACTCTGCGATGCACGCGATAATTGCGTCTGCACTCGCAGGCTTGACGAGGTGGGCGTGGAAGCCGGCCTGTCGCGTGCGCTCGCGGTCGGACGCGTCGCCATACCCCGTGAGCGCGATCAAACGCGTTTCCAGATCCGGGACTTGCTTGCGCAGCTCGTCGAGGACGCCAAAACCGTCGAGCCCGGGCAAGCCGATATCGACGAGTGCGAGGTGCGGGCGCTGTTCGGCGATGATGCGAACGCCGCTGTAGCCGTCGCGAGCGGTGAGCACGTCGAAGCCCTTCGCACGCAGCAGATCGGACAACAGCTCGCGCGCGTCTTCGTTGTCGTCGACGACCACCGTCCGCAACGTGCTGGGAAGCGCGCGCAGTGGCTTCATTTCGCTTGTGCGTTTGCGGATCGGCAGTGCGAGTGGCGAGTCGGCGAGTGGGATCGTCAGCTCGAACGAGCTGCCTTGCCCGCGCCCCGCGCTGTGCACGGTGATCGTTCCTTTATGCATCTCCATCAGGCGGTGCGACAAGGTGAGGCCCAAGCCGAGCCCGCCGGAGCCATCGGAGCGCACGCGTTCCTGCACGAACAAGTTGAAGACGCTCTCCTGCAGCTCGACGGGAATGCCGATCCCGTTGTCCGTCACGCGAATGTGCGCGAAGCCGTCGGCCGCGCCGCACGTGACCACGATGCGACCACCGGTCGGCGTGTAGCGCGCGGCATTGTTGAGCAGATTGCACAACACCTGCGTGACCCGAACGGCGTCGACGATCACCTTGATGCGATCGGTCGGCGCTTCGAGCTCGACTGCGTGACGGCGTTCATCGGTGAACGGCTTGCTCGCGCCGATCGCGCCTTCGACCACATCGACCAGATCGATGGGCTCGGGACGTAGCTCGATCTTGTCGGCTTTGATGCGAGACAGGTCGAGCAGATCGTCGATCAGGCGTGACAGGACCGACGTCTGGCGATCGAGCACGTCGATCATCTTCGGCGTCAGCGGCCTCGTCGGTTCCATGCGGATCAGATCGACGCACGTGCGTAGCGGAGCGAGCGGGTTGCGCAGCTCGTGCGCGAGGATCGCGATGAAGCTGTCCTTGCGTCGATCGGTCTCTGCGAGCACCTGCTTGTCGATGCGTTCCTGGTCGAGCTGAAGGGTACGCTCCTGCAGCGCGATGAACACCGACGCCTTCGCGCGCAAGACCTCTGCGACCACCGGCTTGAACAAGAAGTCGACCGCACCGAGCTCGTAGGCGCGGAGCACGGCCGCGTCAGAGTGATCGAACGCAGTGATGAAGATGATCGGCACATGCGCGGTGCGCTCGCGTCCGCGGATCAAGCGCGCGACCTCGAAGCCACTCATGCCGGGCATGTTGACGTCGAGCAGGATCAGCGCGAAGTCATGTGTCAGCAGCTGCTCGAGTGCTTGCTCTCCCGACGCCGCTGTCACGATCGGGCGAGCAAGTGGCTCGAGCGCGGCTTCGGCTGCGACGAGGTTCGCAGGCGTGTCGTCGACGATCAAAATACTGCGCGGTGTGCTCACGCTGTCCAGCCAGTCGACTTCGCATGGCCTCGCCCGCCCAACATCTAGATCGACGGTAGCGACTCGGCTCTATCTCCACAAGACAGTGCGTGGGCCGCCGCAGCGCGAGCGACCCGACTGTGTCAGATCCGCATAGCGATCGAGCAAACCCGCGGCTTCTCGCAGCGTCGCAGTGTGCGGCAGCGCTCGGCGAGCGCGGCGGCTACAACGCGTAGTCATTGTGACCACGCGTTTGGCTTTGCGCCGGCCTGCACATGCCGCGATCCTACGAGGGACATGCGGTTAGCTGAGCGGATCAATGCAGAGACCTCGAGCTTCCATGCGGAAGCCGACGAGGACACGATCCGCTTGTTCGGCGCGATCACGGCCGACGATTACCGGCGCTACTTGATGCACACCTATGGGTTCGTCGCGCCGGTCGAGCGCGCGATCGTCCAGGTCACCAGCGCCGAGCACTATGTCGACCTGCGTCGGTTCAACAAGCAGGAGCTGATCCGACGCGACCTGCGAGCGCTGCGCGTCAGCGAGGACACGATCAAGCACCTTCCGCAGTGCCGAGTGCCGGCGCTCGCCAACGCCGAGGCCGTCCTGGGTTGGGCCTACGTGCTCGAGCGCGGCACGCTCGGCTTTGGCAATTTGTTCCGTCATCTCGCCACGGTGCTGCCCGGCGAGGCCGCGTTCGCGTCGTCGTACCTCAAGTGCTACTTCGGCGCGGTTGGCGAAGCGTGGCGCAGCTTTCTGCTGGCACTCGACGCCGCCGGCGGCCACGGCGACCAGCATGCGCGCGACGTGATCGCGGCGGCGATCGCTGCGTTCCGCACGTATCGGGCCTGGTGCTACACGGCCGAGCGCGCGGTCAGTTGAGCCGCTGCGCGAGCGCGACTCTGACATTTGCGACGAGCGTGTCGGTTCCATCGAACGTGACGATCGGCATGTAACGCTGATGCTCCCGCATGCACGCCTCGAGGTTTTCGCGCGTGATCGCGGGTGTCGTTGGATCGAAGACCGCGAGGTCATAGCCATTGCGTTCGAGCGCGGCGTTCAGCGCCACCTCGATGTCGATACGGAAGATGCGTGCATCGATCCCGGCATCGCGCAGTGCGGCACGGATCGGAGCGAGCGGCTGCGTCCACGGTTGGATCAATAGGATCCGAACCTTGTCACTCGCGGCCGACATGGTCCGTAGTTTTTGCACGAGCCGGGCCGCCACAGTCCGCGTGACGAAAGCGCTCAGCGTGCTCCATGCGCTCGGTGCCGTCGCGAACGAGATTGGGGACCGGCGATGCGTGTCGTGTTACAGGTGGATCTACATGAGTCGTTCGCGGTCCTCGAGCTCGGGGCGCACGAGACAACCAGCCGCACGCGAGAAGGTGCTCGCGAGTGGTGGCGGATCATCACCAACGGGTGCGGGCGCGCTCGCGGCCGCGACGTGGTTGCGCAATCGCGGCATCACACCACCGGCGTCGAGTCGCTGGCACGTCGAGATCGCGCTCGACGTGATCGGCGATCGCGCTCCGTCGGAATTCGATGAAGCGGCTGCGACGCGCTTTCACATCAGCATCTACACCGAAGAGTGGGGCATCTACTTCTGTCACGGTGGCCACTCGTCGTGGATCCGCATCACCGACATCGCGTTCGTGCACGGTCGCGACGACTTCAAGCTGCTCGACGTGATCCCAGCGCTCAAGGACATCGGCAGCTTGATGCGCCGGCTCGAGCATCACAACGGGTTTCGGTTCCAGCGTCAGCACGCCGTGATCACGACGAACCTGCCGGCGATCGAGCCCGCGGTGCGCACGTGGATCGCTTCGCTGTGACTGCGCGCTAGCTCCACAGCGCGCGACGGTCGCACGAGCGTTGCAGCGTGCGTCACCGCGCGGCGAGCCGCTTCGGCGCGAGCAACCGATAGCTCTCGGTCACCACGACGGCGACTTCAGCCCAGTCGGTGCGCGCGCCGAGCGTCATGCCGATCACTTTCGTGCCCCACAGCGTCCCCCACTCGGCGCAGAAGAATGGCGGACCATGCGTGCGCAGCGTGTCGTAAAGAAATCCCGACGAGCGGAACGTCAACACGGTCAGTGGACCATCGTTGCCCGCCGCGCGCGCGTACGCCGGTGGCCACCCGTCCTCGATGCGGACCACGTGCGCGAAGTTGCGCTTGCGGATCGTCCAGCGAATGCCGGCCCACGCGCGCTCCTCTCGCGTCTCGGGTAAGCGCTTGCAGATCGTACGAAGCCTACGCAAGACCGCGGCCGGCGGAGCTGCACGCACGAGCGCAACGATACTCGCAATCGCGCGTCAGCGACGCGTAACGGCAAACACCACGCGCTCGTCACCGACCGTGATCGTGACCTTGTCGGCCGTCACCTCGACCTCACCGCCGACGAGCTCTGGCCGTTTCTCCGAGCGCGTGATCACCATGTGACCGGGATCGATCGCGCGCATGGCGGGGCACTCGCACGGTGGCCGCCCGAAACAGCCGCCGAGCACGGCGCCGATCCACAGCGCGATCGCGAGCGTGACGACAGCAGAACCGCCACGCATCACTTCAGCTCCATCTCTAGCTCGTAGCGATCGACGCTGTGGATCGTGTGTCGCCGGTCGTCGCTGCGATTGAGGTACGTGTCGTTGAAATCCCACGCCGCGCGGTCAAGACCAGGCGAGGTCTCGACGAGCTTCAGCGTCCACGTTTCGAATCCTGCGCAGCTACACGCGTCGGCAGACGAATGACGCACGGTCAGCGCGAAGCCGAGCGCGACACCCACGGCAGCGAGGACAATTCGATCGAGCATGACGGATCAACGCGCGAGTCCCACAAACCTTTCGTTTGGCGCGAACTGCGACCCGGTTGGCGCAATCTGCGCAAACCACGACGAAAATGCTCTCGCTCGACGAGGAATCCGTTGATTACCGGCCGCGCCCTCGATGTATAGGAGCGCGATGACGCAGAACGATCTCGAGCTTCGACTCGCGCGCTTGGAACGCCGCACCACGATCTGGCAACTCGTCGCCGTCGGTTCTTTGTTAACGGCCGGCGTGATGATCACGAATGCGTGCCGCAAGGACACGCAACCCCCGAGCCGACTCGAGCTGACCGGCGAGGACGGCCGCAAGCTCAGCCTCGATGGCAACGGGCTCAAGTTCAACCGAGGCGATGCAACGATCTCGGTCGATGCGAATGGGATCAGGATCGAGAACGGAGCGCAGACGCTTATGGTGGATGCCGGCCGCCTCGATATGGAGGGCTGCCCGAAACGGCGCGCTAAGGATCCGGGCTGCGAGGCGCACCTGCCGCACCTGACGATCGAAGACGGAGAAATCCGGCTCCAGGGAATCGCGGGCGACACGAAGCTGGCAGCGGGCGCGATATCGCTCGCGCACCAAGGCAGCACCGTGCAGGCGACTGCCGGCGAGACTGCGCAGGTAAAGCTCCGCAACGGCCCGTACTCCGCGAACCTGATGGCGGCACCGAATGTCTCCGCGGTCACCGCCCAGTCGGTGATCGAGTCGCCGACCGAAGGGATCACGAGTGGACTGTATTCGGACCTCAACGGCGCGACCGTCAGCGTGAGCCGCATCGGCGACACGAAGTCGCTCGCCACCGCGCGCAAGAAGTAACTCGAGCGCGCGGCGTCACTCGCGAGCACTCGTGGTTCGCAGGACTACGCGCGCGTCACTTGCACGAATGCGCGCGGCGTACGAGCACGCGAACGACGAGCAGCACGAGCACGAGCACGCAGGCGATCACGAGCGCCTGCCGCAGCAACACTGCCGCAGTCACCGACAGACCGATGCCGAACAGCGCCGCGTAGCCAACGAAGCACAGCGGGCACTTCGGCAGCAGCACGAGCACGATCATCGACACGAGGCCGAGCCATGCGTGTTTGTGTTTGGGTGGGGATGTGCATTTGCAGGTCATGGTGAGCCTCCGCAAAAAACGAACGGTCGGGATCGAACCGGCAGACGACGAACGCGCCGCGCACTCGAACGTCGATTGGCGCGGGTCCGACGACCAACGCGAGAAGTGATGCGGGCGGGTCCGACGACCAACGCGAGAAGTGATGCGGGCGGGTCGGACGACCAACTCGAGAAGCGATGCGTGGGTCCAACGCGAGAAGCGATGCGTGGGTCCAACGACCAACGCGAGAAGTGATGCGGGCGGGTCCGACGACCAACGCGAGAAGCGATGCGTGGGTCCAACGCGAGAAGCGATGCGTGGGTCCAACGCGAGAAGCGATGCGTGGGTCCAACGCGAGAAGCGATGCGTGGGTCCGACGCGCGAGCGATGCGCGCGAGACCGTCAGCCGACCCAAGCGATGGATGCCGCGCTCGACCACCGGCAGCGCGGCTGCGTGTGGCGACCCGGACGGGATTCGAACCCGTGTTACCGGCGTGAAAGGCCGGTGTCCTAGGCCGACTGGACGACCGGGTCTGGATCTAGCTGTGTGAGCCCAGAAGGATTCGAACCTTCGACCCTCGGCTTAAAAGGCCGGTGCTCTACCGACTGAGCTATGGGCCCTTGCATTTGGGCGCTGCAATCTGCCGTATGGCGGGTCAGAATGCAATGTCCTGCGAGAAGGTCCGACCGGGATCCTTGGAATTTCGGCGCGATGCGGCAAGAGTGAGGGCTTGGAAAGGATTGCTTTCCAGGTGGTGCGTCGGTAGCGTAGCTTTCACCACACATGGACAAGAGGGCAGCCGTTCGAGTCCCTGTCCGGGCCCGCGCACAGTTTCGTGCCGACGGCCTCGTCATCGACGGTTTGGTCGAAGACGTTTCACGCAGCGGATTGTTTATGCGATCCCCCAGACACATTGATCCGGGGGCGTCGGCCGAGCTGGATCTCGATCTGCCGGGCGAAGAAACGCTGCACTTGACGGCCGAAGTGGTCCGCGTCGAGCGCGAACCGCGCCAAGGCATGGCGCTGCGCTTCGTCGGCGATATCGAGCGCCACCGCCGGCCGCTCGCCAACTTCATCATGCGCCAGCACGCGACCTCGCGCTGATCGCGATCGCGCTGCGTTTCCCCTGGCCAATCGATGGCTTGCGACCTTGATCCGCGGGAGTCGCTCGGTATCGTATACCCCTTGCTCGCCTCCCTCATGCGTCCCAAGCCGATCACCCGGCGCACCGTGCTTTCGCGTCGAGACGCGCTGACCGCCGACGAGCGCGCAGCCGCGAGCATCGCGATTGCCGACGCGGCGAGCCAGCTGCTCGCAAAGCTGCCGACCGGCGCAGTGATCGCGCTGTACGCACCGAAGGGAAGCGAAGTCGACACCGCGCGCGTCGATTCGTTTGCGCGCGCACGAAGGCTCCGCGTGGTGTACCCGCGGATCGTCGACGGTGATCGGCGGCTCGCGTTTCACGAAGTCGCGATCGACGAGCTCGTGCCGGCGACGTTCGGACTGCGCGAGCCCGCGCCTGGCTCGCCGACGATCGACCTATCGGAGATCGCAGCGCTCGTCGTGCCGGGTCTCGCGTTCGATCGCGCCGGTGGTCGCATCGGCTGGGGCCGCGGCTTCTACGACGCGACGCTCGTCCATGCAGCGGCCGCGCTGCGCATCGGCCTCGCATTCGAGTGTCAGATCATCGAGCACGTCCCGCGCGAATCGCATGACGCGCCTCTTCATTACGTCGTCACCGAGGCGGCAGTGTATCGAGCACCTGACTGAGGACAGTGATGGATACCGTCTTCATTCTCGTTGCGGTTGTGATCGGCTTGTTCGCCGGAGTCTTCCTCGGCACGCGCCTCGGCCGCGCCAAAGGTGACACCGGCGCCGCGCGGGTCGCCGAAGAAGAGGCCGAGCAGATCCGCGCCGCGGCAAAAGCAGAGGTCGACGCGCTCAAGCAAGCGGCCGAGGTCGAGGGCAAAGAGGCGGCGCGCAAGCGCAAGACCGAGCTCGACAACGATCTCAAGCAGCGCAAGGCCGAGCTGCACAAGCGCGAGGAATCGATCGGGCAGAAGGAACGCGAGCTCGACAAGCAACGCAAAGACGGCGAGCGTCGCGCTGCCGAGCTCGACAAGAAGGAGAAGAGCGTCGACGGCAAGATCAAGCAGGCCGACTCTGCCGTCGAGAAAGCGGAGGCCGCGCAGGCCGAGGCGCGCAAGAAGCTGGAGCAGATCGCGGGGCTTTCGGAGGAGGCCGCGCGCAAGAAGCTCGAGGAAGAAGTGCGCAGCCAGGCGCTTGCGTCGGCGGCCGTCGAGATCAAGCGGATCGAAGACGAGGCTTCGAAGGAAGCCACCGCGCGCGCGAAGACGATCGTCGCGACGGCGATTCAGCGCTTCGCGAGTGAGTTCGTCCACGAGCGCACGGTCGCGGTCGTGACGCTGCCATCGGATGATCTCAAAGGTCGGTTGATCGGTCGCGAGGGGCGCAACATCCGCGCGCTCGAAGCGGCGACCGGCATCGACATGATCATCGACGACACGGCCGAGGCGATCACGATCTCGTGCTTCAACCCAGTGCGCCGCGAAATCGCGCGGCTCGCGATCTCCGCGCTCGTCGCCGACGGGCGCATTCATCCGACGCGCATCGAGGAATGCGTGCGCAAGGCGGAGAAGGAAGTCGACAAGGTCTGCAAGGAAGCAGGCGAGCAGGCCGTGTTCGATCTCGGCTTGCATCGCGTGCACCCCGAGCTGGTCAAGCAGCTCGGTCGCCTCAAGTTCCGTCAGTCGTACGCGCAGAACGTGCTGTTGCACTCGATCGAAGTCGGCTACCTCGCGGGCCTGATCGCGTCGGAGCTCGGCGCCAACGTCAAGCTCGCGCGCCGCGCCGGTCTGCTCCACGACATCGGCAAGGCGATCGATCACGAGCAAGAAGGCCCGCACGCCGACGTCGGCGCGCAGCTCTGCCGCAAGCATGGCGAGTCGCCGAAGGTGTGCCAGGCCATCGCGTCGCATCACGGTGACGACACCGGTCCCAGGCCCCAGGCGCGGCGCGACCACATCGTCGCCGCCGCAAATGCGCTGTCGGCGGCGCGGCCGGGTGCGCGCCGGGAGCAACTCGCCTCGTACATCAAGCGACTCGACGATCTCGAAGCAATCTGCAAGCGTTTCGGCGGCGTCGAGCGCGCCTACGCGTTGCAAGCAGGGCGCGAGATCCGGGTGATGGTGATGAACGATCAGGTCGACGACGCCCAGGCGATCGTCATGTCGAAGGAGATTGCACGGGCAATCGAAACCGAAGCCACGTATCCGGGTCAGGTGAAGGTCGTCGTCGTGCGTGAAACCCGCGCGTCCGATTACGCGCGCTGATACGCTCGTGGGGGCCGTGCGCATCGACACCGTCATTACCGATGTGCGCGTCTTCCCGCTGATCCAGGTCAGCAGGGGCGAGCTCGAGGAGGCGGTAGGCGGCGCGATCAAGACGATCGAACCTGTGGCCGGTGGGCTCACCAACACGATCCACAAGGTCACGCTCGAGAACGGCGAGGTGTTCGGCGTCAAGCACTACGCCGGCGGCCGCGACTGGTTCGACACCGAGCTCACCACGCTCACGCTCCTGTACGGCACGTTGCCGGTGCCCGAGGTCGTGCACGCCGACGAGAAGCGGCTCGTGATCGTCTATCGCTGGATCGACGGCATCACGCTCCACGACCTGCGCAAGCAAGGTTATCTCGACGCGTTCACGACCCTCGCCGAGCCGCTCGGTCGCGTGCTCGCATGGCTCGCGAAGTCCGACGCTACCGAGCCATTCGAGCTCACGAACGTCCTCGAGCAGTGTTACGCGCAGCTGACGACGGGTCGCGCTCGCACACGTCTCGGCAGTGCGATGGCCGACGCGCTCCGCAAGACGATGGAAGCCTACGAGCCGATGATGGCGTGGGGCTCGGTCTGCCTCTCGCACGGCGACCTCGGCCATCGCAACGTGCTCGTGTACCAAGCCGGCGACCGCTGGCGGATCAACGGCGTGATCGACTGGGAGACGACCACGACCGGGTCGCCGCTCCTCGACATCGGCAGCCTGTTTCGTTACTCGAAGCGTTACGACCGCGCGTTCTGCGACGCGTTCGCGACCGGCTACCGCGAGGCCGGCGGAGGGCTGCCCGACAACTGGCTGGTGACGGCGCGCTTGCTCGATGCGACCTGGCTCGTCGACATGCTGGACGACGAGAACGATCACCCCGGCGTCTTCGACGACTGCAAGAAGCTCATCGCGAACTTGCTCGCGGAGGTCGGATGACCGAGGGAATCGGAGCGATGATCGAGCGCCACTGGACCGGCGTGCTGCGCCGCGACGAGGTCGAGCATTACCTCGCGTACCTACGCGATGACGTGTTTCCTACCCTGCGCAGGCTCGATGGGTTCGCCGGCGCGCGTGCATCGACGCGCGGCGTCGACGACGGTGTCGAGGTTCGCGTCGTCACGACCTGGAGCTCGCGCGACGCGATCCAACACTTCGCCGGCGACGACATCGGCGTCGCGGTGGTCGCCGATGCTGCCCGCGCGATGATGGTGCGCTGCGACGACCGCGTCACGCACTACGAGCTGCGGCTGCACGGCTGATTGCCGCATGCTAACTTGGCGCGCATGTCGATCGTCGACGAGCTAGAAGCGCGCGGCCTGTACGCAATCTGTACAGATCGCGCAGGCCTCACCGAGCTGCTTGCCAAAGAAGCGCCGGTGTCCGCCTACGCCGGCTACGATCCGACGGCGCCGAGCCTGCACGTCGGGAATCTCGTGCCGACGATTCTGCTCAAGCGCCTGCAGCTCGCGGGGCATCGGCCGATCATCGTCGTCGGCGGCGCCACCGGCATGATCGGCGATCCATCGGGCAAGAGCGACGAGCGCAACCTGCTCGACGACGCCACGCTCGCTACCAACCTCGCCGGCATTCGCGCCGAGCTCGGCCGCCTGCTCGACTTCGACGACAAGCGCACCGGCGCCCTGATGACGAACAACGCGGACTGGACGCGCCCCGTCTCGTTCCTCGAGTTCCTGCGCGACGTCGGCAAGTACCTCACCGTCAATTACATGATGGCGAAAGACTCCGTCAAAAGCCGGATCGAATCAGAGAACGGCATCAGCTACACCGAGTTCTCGTACATGCTGCTGCAGGCGTTCGACTTCGTCGAGCTCAACAAGCAGCACCACTGTCGCTTGCAAGTCGGCGGCAACGATCAGTACGGCAACATCGTTGCCGGCTGCGAGCTGCAGCGCAAGCTCGGTCGCCCGCCGATCTACGGCCTCACCGCCCCACTCTTGCTCGATTCGACCGGCCAAAAGATGGGCAAGACGTCGACGGGCGAGCGCATCTGGCTCGATCCGTCGCGCACGCCGCCATTCGAGTTCTACAAGTACTGGTTCAACGCCTCCGACGACGACGCACCGCGCCTGCTCCGCCAGTTCTCGCTGCGCCCGCTCGTCGAGCTCGACGACATCGTGCTCGCGCACGACGCCGATCGCGCCAAGCGCCTCGCGCAACGCGAGCTCGCGCGCGCGATGACCACGTGGGTACACGGCGAGGCTGCGCTCGCGCGTGTCGAGTGGGCAAACGGCGTGTTCGCGACCGGCACGCTCGACGGCATGTCGACGGACGACCTGACGAAGCTCGCCGAGACGATCCCGACCGTCGACATCCCGCGCGTCGAGCTCACCGACGGCATCGGCATCGTCGACCTGTTCGCGCGAGCAATGCCGGAGTCCAAGGGCGATGCGCGCCGAAAGATCACGCAAGGCGGCGCCTACGTGAACAACGTCCGGATCCAGGATAGCAATCACAAGGTCACGCTGACCGAGTTCGCCGAAGGCCGGTTGCTCCTGGTGCGCGGCGGTAAAAAGGACTACCGCCTCGTGCGCGCGACCTGAGCACGCGCGCGGTCATCGCGAGCTAGCCGCTGCAGACGCGAGCTCGGTATCGCCGAGCGCCGCATCGCGAGCTAGCCGCTACAGACGCTGATGGCTGCCACCGTTCTGCCGGCTGCGATCGCGAGCTAGCCGCTGCAGACGCTAATGCTGCCGCCGTTCTGCCGGCTGCGATCGCGACATTCCCACCCGGCTCCCAAGCGATCGCAATCGAACGCGGGGCACGCGAACATGCACACGCCACCCGATTCCGACATGCAGTAGGTGTCGCCCGGGCAGTCGTTGTCGCTCTCGCACGGCAGGCTACAGAACCCTCCCGGGAACTCGCCGCCGCTATAGCAGCGCGATTCGCAGTTGCGATCGGTCTCGCATGCGGCGCCGATGACATCGTCGATATCGCCCGCATCGTGACCACCGCAGGCAGCAACGACCAGC
This sequence comes from Kofleriaceae bacterium, assembly GCA_036524455.1. Lineage (GTDB taxonomy): Bacteria > Myxococcota_A > Polyangia > Haliangiales > Haliangiaceae > JABFXX01. The sequence goes on from DATDCH010000809.1 coordinate 18,417, forward strand.
ACACATAAGATGACGAAGCTCCTCATAGGGTGATCTTACCGGTGCACCACGTGTGCCCGGAAGCGCTCAGCGCAAGGCAACGTGATCGCGCGCGCGACGTGTGCAAAGAGCGAACAATCGCGTGCGTCTGGAACGGCTCAAAACGGCGTCTTTCGACTACACCGTTGCCGCGCGCGTGATTTGCGACCCAACTCAGATCACGCTCGTGGAGCTCAGCTCGCGCGAACGAGCGATCTCGCGGAAACTCAGATCCACGTTCGGTGGAGCTGAGCTCGCACGAACGAGCGATCACGCGGGAACGCTCGTCGCAGGTGCGTTACTTCTTCGCAGGCGCCTTCGCTGCGCTGCCGCCTGCTGCGCCCGCCGCCGAACCGCCACCGCCAGCCGCAGAACCTGCAGCTGCGCCGCCGGCCGATCCCGCCGCGGATCCTGCAGCCGATCCAGCACCACCCGGTGGACCACCACCCGGGGGTCCACCGCCCGGAGGACCACCGCCCGGAGGACCACCCGGCGGATGGGGCTTGAACGTCGACTTCGCAACCTTGTTCTTCACCGGTGGCAGCTTCTTGATGAACGCAGCCACGTTCTTGAGGTCCTTGTCCTCCATCTGGCTCCACACCGACTGCATGAACAGCATCGGTCCCTGGATCATCTTGCCGTCGGGCTTCTGCATCATCTTGAGCGCCGTGTAGATCTGCTCTTCGGTCCACTTACCGATGCCGGTGGCGGGATCCGACGAGATGTTCGACGCGAACAACGTGCCGGTACCGAGCGGCGGTAGCTCCATCGGCAAACCACCCGAGTACATCTTGTCGGGGCCGGCCGGCGCCGTGAACTGTTTGTTCGGCGTCCAGTGGCAGTGGTTGCACAACATGATCGCCGCCATGTACTCGCCCTGCTTGAGCGGGTCGTCGCCCGGCGTTTGGTTTGCCGGCTTCGGCACCGGCGGCGACTCCATCTTGAGCTCGCTCTTCGCGACCTGGCGCTCGACCGGCTTGAGCGTCTTTAGGAACGCGACGACGGCTTTGACATCGTCGTCGGTCATCACGTTGTAGTTCATGTACGGCATCATCGGCGACAGCTTCGCGCCGTCGGGCCGCAGGCCTTCGCGGATCGCGGTTGCAATCTGGTCGTCGGTCCAGTTGCCGATGCCCGTGCCCTTATCGGGCGTGATGTTCGGCGAACGCCACGTGCCGAACTTCTCCTTCATCTCGAGTCCACCGGCGCCGGCATTCGCGAGGTCTGGTCCCTGCGGGCCTATTGCCGTATGGCAGACGAGGCACGCGCCCGCCTTCGCGAGGTACGCGCCGCGCTCGACGAGCTTCGGATCGACCGCTGGCGTCTCCGGCACAGCAGCTGCCGCATCGGCCGTCGCGGTGGGCGGCGGCGGTGGCGGCGGTTGTTCTTTCTTCTCGTCTTTCTTCTTGCAGCCAATAGCCAGGGCTATGGCTGCCCCCAGGACCAGCAATTTCCTCATGGTCTACAGGGTTCGCATGGGGGCGGCGATCGAATCAAATCACCCGGCGCCGAAAACGACGCGGGTGACACAGCGAGGGCGGCACAGTCCGTTCGGACTTCGTCACGAGCGCTGATACCGCGCCGAAAATGCCGAAAAGCCGAAAAGCCGAAAGCCGAAAAGCCGAAAAGCCGAAAAGCCGAAAAAGATGAAAGCCCACTCGTTTGAGTGGGCTTTCAAAACCCCGGCAGCGTCCTACTCTCCCACAAAGTTGCCCCTGCAGTACCATCGGCCCTGGAGAGCTTAACTTCCGTGTTCGGGATGGGAACGGGTGTGACCTCTCCGGTGTAGCCACCAGGAAAAAAAATCGACGAAGTGCGAAGCCCGGCCGGCATTGTGTCCGGCGGTCATGTAGTTGCTCTGGTGAGCGGCGATTCAAGTCTCTAGAGATTGGTCGTCTACAATCGCGCAGCCCGAGATGAACAAGTCATCTTGGAACTGGCGAACTAGGGTGATGGCTTTGACCTTCTCCCGGCGAGCCTCCAGCACAGTCCAGCTTTGGGCTGGCCTGTGTTGGCGCCGACCGTCGAGAGCGCGAGCTCTCGGCGGCGTCACTGCCTGCTTCCGCAGACAGCGACAGAAATATAGGTGGTCAAGCCGCCCGACCGATTAGTACGCGTTAGCTCCATGCCTTGCAGCATTTCCACATCGCGCCTATCAACCGCGTAGTCTACGCGGGGTCTTCTGGTGCCTTAACGGCATTTGGGACGCCTTATCTCGAGGGGGGCTTCCCGCTTAGATGCTTTCAGCGGTTATCCCTTCCGGACATAGCTACCCGGCGATGCTACTGGCGTAACAACCGGAACACTAGCGGTCCGTCCAACTCGGTCCTCTCGTACTAAAGTCAGCTCCTCTCAAGCGTCCTGCGCCCACGACGGATAGGGACCGAACTGTCTCACGACGTTCTGAACCCAGCTCGCGTACCGCTTTAATTAGCGAACAGCTAAACCCTTGGGACCGATTTCAGCCCCAGGATGCGATGAGCCGACATCGAGGTGCCAAACCACGTCGTCGATGTGAACTCTTGGACGTGATAAGCCTGTTATCCCCGGAGTACCTTTTATCCGTTGAGCGATGGCCCTTCCATGTGGAGCCACCGGATCACTAA
>DATDCH010000810.1:0-10631 GCA_036524455.1 Kofleriaceae bacterium
TCTTTCTGTTCGCGATCGACTTCGCGCTCTGCCTGCTCGAGGCGCTGCTCGGCGTGGCCGACCTGGCGCTCGGCGTCGGCGCGCGCCGGGTTCGGCACGGTGTCGTAGCCGCGGATGTAGTCGCATTGCTCGTTGCGCGACGCGGTTTGCGCCGGACCGAAGCGATACCCCGAGAGTGCGCCGGTAAGGCGCACGCCGCGGGCGTCCTTGCTCGGCATCGCACCGACGACGCGGAGCGGAATCCGCTCATCGAACGCCTGCGCGACGAGCTCGGGCTTCATGCGCGCTGCGACCTGTTGGTCGCCCGTGAAGCGGTCGAGCACGACGTAATAGGTGAGCTCTTTCTGCAGCGCGAGCTTCACATCGCCGATCTGTGCCTTCGCATCGCGAAAGCCCGGGCGATACGTCACGCACGCGGCGAACTCGATGAGCGCATTGCCGCGCTTGCCGCTCTCCTGGAAGCTCTCCGCGCGCTTGTACGCTTGCTCGGCGAGCGCGTCGCGCACCGCTTCGTCCATTTCTTTGGCGCGCGGATCGTTCGGTGATCCTTTGAGCACGAGCTGCGTGAGCTCGAACGACTTGTGCGACTCGGCGGTGGCGAGCAGATCCTCGGCCTTCTTCAAGGCCGCCTGGTTCGCGTCGGTGAGCGCGCGCTGGGCCTCCGTATTGTCCGGAGAGAGCCTCGCCGCTTCCTGGATCACGGCGAGCCCCGCCTCGATCTCGCCACGCGCCATCAAGCTCTTGCCCCGGGTGAGCCGCTCGCCGGATTGTTTCTCGGCGATCTGGCGCAGCTTGATCGTCACGTCGGTGTCGCCCGGCTTGATCTTGAGCGCGGCCTGATACTCGACCGAGGCCTTGTCCCACATGCCGGCGTTTGCGAACTGGTCGCCTCGCTTCACCGCATCCTTGAACGGACCGCCGCATGCGGCGAGCATGACGGCGAGCCAGAGGGTCACCAGCGGACGAGCGAGGATCATGGCGGGAACTTACCGGCGACGCGCGGCCAGCTCAATTGTAGAGTGGCGATCGCCGTGATGCGCCGCTCGCTCTTGCTTCTCGCAGTTGCCATAGGTTGCGGACCCTCCACGCCGGCCACGCGCGACGTCGCTTACCGGGTGGACACGCTGGAAGCCGAGCTTGCGCGGTTACCCCGCGACACGTCGCCGGTGCCGACGATCCAACGCTCGCGCATCCTGCGCGCGCTCGGGCGGCAGGCGGAGGCGGTCGAGCAGCTCGACGCTACGCTCGACGTAGCACGCCAGCGGCTCGACTGGCGCGGCATGAGCGATCTGTGGCGCGAGCTCGGTGACGTACAGATCGAGATGGCGCGCCCGCAGGAAGCGCTCGACACCTACGCGAAGCGGTTGACCAACGCGAAGTCACTCGACGTCACGCGCGAGCGCGCGTTCGCGCAGGTCGATATGGCGTACGCGTTTGTGATGCTCTCGCAGTGGACGTCTGCGCAACACGCGCTCGAGGATGCCGAGGTGCTCGCCAAGAGCGACCTCGACGCCGACGCCGAGTCGCTCGAGAAGATGGCCTACGTGCGCGAGAAGCTGCTCGCGCGCGACGTCGCGATCGAGCTGTTCGCGCGGGCGCGCGCGCTGCACGCCCGCAACGGGAACGCGACGGGCGAGGCACGGGCCGCGATCGCGAGGGCCTATCTACTCGCGCGCGACCAAGAGAGCTCGGCACCGCTCGATCGGTCGCTCGATGATCTCGCGGCGAGGGCCAGGGACCCGGAGGCGCGCGCTCGCCTGCTGCGCTACCGCGGCGAGGCCGTGTACCTGTTCGATCGCCAGTATCCGCGCTGCCTCGAGCTCGCGGAGGAAGGTCGCCCGATCGCTGAACGCCGCGGCATCCGCAGCCTCGCGAAGACGATGAACATGCTCGCCTCGGTGTGCGCGGCCAAGCTCGGCGACGTGAAGCCCGCGATCACGACGGCCGAGCACGCGGTCGCATATGCGGAGGACGAGTGGCGGAACACCTCGGTCCCGAGCGCGCGCCAGGCGGTCGGCTTCGAAGCACTGCTGCTCTATCGCCACATCCTGTCCCTCGACGTGAAGTTGCCCGAGCGCGAGCGCGTGCCCGCTGCGTTCGCGGCGATGGAGAAGGCGCGCGGACGGGCGCATATCGACGCCGCGGTGCGCGGTGGAGCGAATCTGTTATCGACGTCCGTAGAAGTGCCGCCGCTGCTCGCGCTCAACAAGCGCGAGATCGAGGCGCACGTGGTCGAGCTCGACAAACAGATCGTCGCGGGCAAGGACGATGCGGCGCAGCTGCAACGCCGGCGCGACGCGCTGTGGGCGCTCGACGACGTCAAGGCGGCGATCGCGTACAAGAACCCGCTGATCACGCGGCTCTCGACACCGCGCCCGGCGACGCTCGACCGCGCACGCGAGCTGCTCGATGACAAGACGATGTTGCTCGCATTCCTGATGACGAACGAGCAGGCCGTTGCGATCGCGGTCACCAAGACGAGCGAGCGCTTGTTCGTCGTGGACGGTGGTGCTTCTGCGCTCGCGGCACAGGTCGGCGCGCTGCGCGACGAAGCGCTGGTCGATCGCGACGCCTCGATCGAGCTCGTGCGCACCAAAGCGAATGCGCTGTACAAGAAGCTGGTCGCGCCGGTGAAGGACCTCGTCGTCGCGCACGAGCGGATCATCGTGCTGCCGCACGGTGCACTGTCGACGCTCCCGTTCGAGGCGCTGGTCGACGACGACGGGCGGTTTGTCGTCGAGACCCACGTGGTGACGTACAGCCAGTCGGCGACGCTCGCGCTCGACGATGCTCGCGCGAAGCCCGCTGCGAGTCGGCGTGCGTTCGTCGCGCTCGGTGATCCTGTCTACGATTGGGTAGCGTTCAAGGCGGGCAAAGCCGAGGGTGATCCTGCCGGCGCGCGCGGCATGAAGCGCTACCTCGATGCGAAGCCGGCAGCCAAGAAGCGCGGCGGGCTCGAGCGACTGCCCGGCACCGCGCGCGAGGTCAAAGGCATCGCTGCGCTGTTCGGTTCCGACGCCAAGGTCTACTTGCGCGACCAAGCCAGCGAGGAGAACGTCAAGTCCGGGATCCTCACGGGCTCGCGCATCATCCACATCGCGAGCCACGGCCTGTTCGAGACCGACTACCAAGCGCTTGCCCTGACGATGCGCCCCGAGGCCAACGAAGACGGATTCTTGCTGCAGAGCGAGATCGCAGAGCTCAAGCTCGATGCCGAGCTCGTCGTGCTGAGTGCATGCGAGACCGGTCGCGCGCACCAGGTGCTCGCCGAGCCGGTGTCGGGGCTCGCGCTCGCGCTGCGCACCGCGGGTACGCGCAGATTGATCGCGAGCCTGTGGCCCGTCGACGACGATGCGACTGCGGAGCTGATGAAGTCGTTCTACGCACCCGTGGTCAAGCAACGCAGCACGTACGCCACGGCGTTGACCGAGGCGAAGCGCAAGCTCGTCGCGACGAAGAAATGGGAGCACCCGTTCTTCTGGGCACCATTCGTCTACGTAGGCGGGTAAGCTCGACGGTGATGAGGCGTTTGCTCGTCGCGCTCGTTGCATGCGGCGGTGATGGCGGCAGCGCCTCGCCCGACGCGTCTACAACGACGAGCGACGGGTCGACGGGCGGCATGACGCTCAGCGATCAATATCCCGGTGACATGGGACTCGGCGGCGATCCGGCGGTCGTGTGGTTCGAGGACTTCGAGGCCGGCTCGCTCACCGCGGTGACGGCTCGCTACAACCAGGTCCAGGGCATGGCGCGCATGCAGCTCGTCACCGACGCGCCTCGCGGCAGTGCGCTCGCGATGACCGCCGGCGGTAGCGTCGCTGCGGTCGATCTCTACAAGCAGCTCCCCGATCACGACGACGTGTTCGTGCGCTGGTACGTCAAATACGACGCCGCCGTGCCGTGGCACCATTCGGGCATGTGGTTCGGCGGCTACAACCCGGGGATGCCGTACCCGAGCCCGGGTGCGGGCACGAAACCCGACGGCGACGATCGATTCTCGATCGCGCTCGAACCGGTGTGGAACGTCGGCAACGCGGGCACGCGGTTCGACTTCTACAACTACTGGATGAACATGCGGTCGTGGATGGCGACGCCGACGAACGACGGCACGTCCTACTACGGCAACTCGCTCGTTCACGAAAACGCGTTCACGATCGACGAAACACAGTGGGTCTGCCTCGAGGTCCACGCACGCGTCAATACGGGCGCATCTTCGGCGACGGGCGCCGTGCTCGAAGTGTGGAAGAACGACGCGCTCGTGCGGCGCTTCGACGACGCCGGTCCGATGGGGTGGTGGGTGCGCGACAAATTCTGCCCTGCGACCACGGACGCGAGCGAGTGCACGCAGTATCCGGCGCCACCGAACGAGATCTTGAATCTGCAGTTCCGCAACACGACGAGCTATGCGTTCAACGCGTTCTGGCCGCAGAACTACATCACCGATCCGGCGATGGGCACGCTGCGCTTCGATCAGATGGTCGTCGCGACCACGCGCGTCGGATGCATGCGCTAGGCGTCCCCGCGTTCCCACGCTGCACGAGCCTAAGGTAACTTCCGCCACGCACATGGCAGACATCGCGGTCGTGACCGGCGCAGGACGTGGGCTCGGCCGCTGCATTGCCGAGCGGTTGGCAAAGCGCGGCTACGCGGTGCTCGTCACCGACATCGATGGCGCAGCGGCGAGCGTGACGGCCGCGGCACTCGGCGGTGGTGCGTGGGCGATGCAACAAGACGTGCGCGATCCGGACTCGCATCGTGCGGTCGCGCGCGCAGCTGCGGAGCGCGGCGAGGTCACGCTGTGGTTCAACAACGCGGGCGTGCTCATCGTCGGCGACACCTGGCAGATGGCCGACACTGACGTGCGCCGCATGGTCGAGGTCAACGTGCTCGGCGTGATGTGGGGCTGCCACGCCGCGGTGCCGGTGATGAAGCGCGGCCACATCATCAACATCTCGTCGCTGTCGGGCATCACGCCGTCGCCGGGGCTCGCGGTGTACGGCGCGTCGAAGCACGCCGTGGTCGGCTACTCGCTGTCGCTCGCCGGTGAGCTGCGCCGTGCCGATAAGCCGATCAACGTCAGCGTGCTGTGCCCCGATGCGATCGCAGGCGAGATGACGAACGCGGTCGCGCACGACGCAGCGGCCGGGCTGATCTTCTCGGCGGGCACGTTGCTGGCGCTCGACGAGGTCGCCGACGCGGCGGTCGCGCTCATCGACGAGCCGAAGCTCTTGCGTACGCTGCCGCGATTTCGCGCCGCGCTGGTCCATCTGCTCCGGCCGTTTCCCGCGGTCGGACTGCCGGTGCTCGAGCAGTTCGCAAAGCTCGGCCGCCGTCGTACGCGCTAGTCGTCGAAGCTCGGTCGCCGGCGCACGCGCTAATCGAGCCGGTCGCGAAGCTCGGTCGCCGTCGCACGCGCGCCTGCGCATCTCGTCCGCAGCCTCGGCATCTCGGCGAGGGCTGTTACGCGGTACACGATCCCGACACGCGCTAGTCGTCACGAAGCCCGGTCGCGGTCGCGCGCTTAGTTGAGCAGCACTTCGTCTTTGGTGTCGGCCTTGTCGGTCTTGTCGGCCTTGTCGCTCTTGTCGGCCTTGTCGGCCTTCGCGTTTTTGTCGGGCTTGTCGGACTTCTCGGCTTTCGCGGCGGCGGCCTTTTCGGCGGCCTCGGCCCGGGCGACCGGCGTCACGACGGTCGAGCCTTGTGCGAGCCGCGCGGCGTTCTTCTCCATCATGAACTGCATGACGTACGGGAAGCCGACCTGAATGCCGTTGAGCTTGGGCGCGAGTGTCGCCGACAGGCCGAACATGATCACGCTGGCGCGCTCGACGTAGAACCAGCCTTCGGGATAGGCGACCGACTTCATCAGCTCGCGCAGCTCTTCGCGTTTCATGTCCGGATCGGCGAGCTGTTGGGCGACCGCGGGATCGATCTTGCCGAAGTCGGTGATGTTGAGGTTGAGCAGCTTCTCGAAGTATTTGCGCGTCGTCCGCTCGAGCAGCTCGCGGTTGCCCTCGGGGTGCATGAAGCCCATCTCGTCGATGCCTTTGACGACGAGATCGTCTTTGCGGGTCATCAGGCCCGACAGGATGTCGAACATGCCGTCGGCGAGGTTCGCGCGTAGCTCGGTCGCCGAACCGAGGTCGAGCACGACGATGCGCGGCTGGCCCTCGGGCCCGCGCTGCACGAAGAAATTTCCGGGATGTGGATCGGCGTGGAAGAACCGATCAATGAACAGCTGCTTGTAGAACACTTTGATCAGCTTCGTCGCGACCGCGTACGGATCGAGCTCGAGCTTCTGCAGCGCGCTCTTCTTCGTGATCTTGATGCCGTCCATGAACGTCATCGTCATCACGTCGTGCGATGTCCACTCCAGGTAGACCTCGGGGAACAGCACGTCCGGGTCGCTCTCGAAGTTCTTCGCCATCCGCTTGATCATCGCGGCTTCGTTGATCAGATCGGTCTCGCGGTTGAGCATGTCGGAGAGCTGCGCATGCACGCGATCGATCTGCTGCAGCGGAACAAAGTTCTTGTAGACGCCGAGCGCCCAGCCGAGCACGCGGAGGTCGACTTTGATGATCGTCTTGACGTTCGGGTAGAGGATCTTGACCGCGAGCCTGTCGCCGGCGGCGTTGGTCGCCTCGTGGACCTGACCGAGCGAGGCAGCGGCGATCGGTTCCTTGTTGAACGTCGTGAAGACCTCGGTCGGCATCTTCTTGAACGACTGGCGGAACGTCTCGGCGATGTCGCGATACGAGGTCGGCGGTACGTCGTCCTGCAGCCCCTCGAGCTCCTCGACATACTCCCGAGGCAAGAACGTGCCCATGATCGACAGGATCTGGCCGAGCTTGATGTAGACGCCGCGCAGCCGAACGAACCCTTTGTACATGCGGCGCGCGTTACGCCGATTGATCTTCTTCCAGCGTGCGCTCGTGCCATAGCGTGACGGCCACAGTCGCGCCCACGACATCTGCCACAAGTAACTGAGGAAGATGATCGCGAACACGCGCGTTGCGCGGATCAAGCGAATCGCAGCCCACATCTCCTGGCGCTCTCGACGATGGTAGCATGCGCGCGTGTCGGACCTCTTCGATCGGGCGGCCAAGTTCTTCAACGAGCTGCAAACCGACATCTGTCGTGCTCTTGCTGATGTCGACGGTGCCAAAGAATTTGGCGCAGACGCGTGGCAGCGCCCGGGCGGCGGTGGTGGTGTCGCACGCGTGCTCGAGGCGGGCGCGCTGTTCGAGAAGGCGGGCGTCAATTGGTCCAACGTCGACGGTGAGCTGCCCGCGGAGCTCGCCGATCACATGCCTGGCACGGGGCGACAATTTCGTGCGAGTGGCATCTCCCTCGTGCTCCATCCGCGCTCGCCGATGGTGCCCACGACGCATGCGAATTTCCGCTGCATTCAGAAGGGCGACACGGTGTGGTTCGGCGGAGGCGCCGACCTGACGCCGTACTACTTCTTTCGTGAGGACGCGGTTCACTTCCACGAGACCCTCGCCGCCGTGTGCGACGAGCACGCGCCGGTCGGCGACTACGACCGGTTCAAGGCGTGGTGTGACGAATACTTCTTCCTTCCGCACCGCGGCGAGATGCGCGGTGTGGGCGGCGTGTTCTTCGACTACCTCGGCTCGAAGGGCGAGCATCCCGTCGAGGACATCTTCGAATTCGTCCAGGATCTCGGGCGCGCTGTCACGCAGGCGTACATCCCGATCGCGCAAAGGCGGCAGCCCGAGAAGTACGGCGACACCGAGCGCAACTGGCAGCTGTGCCGGCGCGGCCGCTACGTCGAGTTCAATCTGATCTACGACCGCGGCACGCTGTTCGGTCTCAAGACGAACGGCCGGATCGAGTCGATCCTGATGTCCCTGCCGCCGCTGGTGCGGTGGGACTACGACGTCATGCCCCAACCCGGGTCGCCCGAGGCCGAGCTGCTTTCATATCTGCGCCCGAACGACTGGCTCGGACGCGCGCGTTAGTCGCCAGGAAATGGGGTCGGACCCGGTTTTCTGGGGCCGTCACTGAGGCTCGATCGGTCCGTTGTCAGACGGGTCGTGTAGGTTCCTTTGCGTTCACGGGAGTACAAGGCTAGTAGGTTCGTCTTGACGACCCCCTACCCGTAGCGTAAGGAATTATCATGGCCAAGAAGCAGACTCGGCGCAGCATCAGTGTGAGCCGCACGACCTACGAGCGGCTAAAGGCGTTCTGCGAGTCCAACAACATCTCGATGAGCCAGTTCGTCGAGACCCGCGTCGGGGACTTTCTCGGGCAGAACGAGGGGACGACCACGGTCGATATCGATCTCAGCCGTCGGCCCACGGCCCCGCGGCCCGCGCAGTCGATCCCGCCCCGGCCGTCGCTGCCCCCGAAGTCGGAGACCAGCGCAACCATCGCGCCTCGTCCGGTCGTTGCACCGCAACCGGTGCCGATGACCTCCGCAGCGGCTCGGTTCGCGGTCGAGCCGCCTCCGCCGGTGATCAAGCGTCGCGAGTCGGAAGATCAGCCGGCGCCGAAGCCCGCCGAGAAGCGCCCCGATCAGATCTTCACGTTCTGATCCCGGCGGGCCACGAGCGACCTGCGCCCGACGAGGCGTGCCCGAAAAATAGGACGGGCCCGGCTTTCGCCTGGGCCCGTTTGCTCAACGTACCAGGACTACCGGAGTAGCCCTGGGTCCGGGAGGCTTACGAACGAACCTCCTGTGAGCGGGTACAGTGACGTTTCATGTCTTTCTTCCTCCCCTGGCATATAGCCAGAGCCTGATGGCACGGCCCGCCGGCAAGATTGCAGCGGCTCCCGTCATCAGGCCTTCATAATGGGCACTACGGCCCGTCTCGAGGCCCACAGCTCGCGGTGTCCGAACGGCCATCGCTTGTGTACTCGGCGGCCAGAACCGGCCGCACTTTCAGTCTAGGGCAAGTCGGGATCCAGTGCCAGCCTCCGGATGGGGATACGTGCTAAGAGGCGCGACGTGACCACGCGACCGAGCAAGCAGCTGGACACGTTTCCGAATCCGCGCAGAGGCCGCGACTACCAAATTGCGTTCGAGTGCCCGGAGTTCACGTGCCTGTGCCCGATCACCGGTCAGCCCGATTTCGCCACGATTCTCATCGACTACGTTCCGGATGAGCTTTGCGTCGAGCTCAAGAGCCTCAAGCTCTACCTGTGGAGCTACCGCGATGAAGGTGCGTTCCACGAAGCGGTCACGAACCAGATCTGCGATGACCTGGTCGCCGCCATCGCGCCGCGATCGATCACGGTAACTGGCAAATTCTGGGTACGCGGCGGCATCACGACGACCGTGACCGTCAAGCACGCGAAGTGATCACCGGATCGCTACGCCGAGATGTACGGGTAGACGAACATCACGAGCGCGACGATGAGCGTCGCGAGCACGGCAGCCAAGAACGGTGCGAGCCAGCGCGCACCAGCTTGCGTGTGGATATCGGGAAATTGAGCTGTGGTCGCCATACGAGGAAGTGCGTGCATCACCCGCGCCCGCCCGCCTCGAAAAAATTCGCACGCTGCAGCCAGTTGAAAGCTCTCTCGCACGACCGAGAAGCCCAAATGATTTCGCAGCTCAGCGGACGAGCCGGAGCAGCTCAGCGCACGAGCAGGAGCTGATGATCGCCGAGTGTGCGCTCGGTGAACGCGGCCTCGCTGAACGCGAGGTAGAGCAGCCAGGTGCGGATGAACGGCGCATCGAACCCGAGCGCGCGCACGGCCGGCAGCGCCGCGACGAACCGAGCGCGCCACGCGCGTAGCGTCGGCGCGTAGTGCGGGCCGATGTCGTCGGCACGCGCGATCGAAAACGGTGCGCACGCGGCGCGAATCGCGCCAAGCGACGGGATCAGCGTGCCGGGAAAGATAAAGGTCTGCATCCAGTCGACTCGGCGGCGGTACGCAGCGAACCGCTCGTCTGGCATCGTGATCGATTGCAGCGCGAGCCGGCCGCCCGGCGCGAGCACGCGCGCGCACGTCGCGAAGAAGCGCGGCAGAAACTCGAAGCCGACCTGTTCGAGCATCTCGATCGAAACGATCTTGTCGAACGTGTGCCGGTGATCGACCTCGCGGTAATCGCGATACGCGACCGTCACGCGATCGGCGAGACCGGCGGCGGCCACGCGTTGCGATGCAAGCTCGTGCTGCTCGCGCGACACCGTGATCGCAGTGACGCGACAGCCGCGCGTGCGCGCCGCGTGAATCGCCATGCCACCCCAGCCGCAGCCGATCTCGAGCAGGTGATCGCGTGGCGATAGCGCGAGCCAGTCGCAGAGCCGCTCGAATTTCGCGCGCTGCGCGTCGGCGAGCGATGTCGTGACGTCAGGCCAGATCGCGCACGAGTACGCGAGCGTGGCGTCGTCGAGGAACAGCCGGTAGAACGCGTTGCCCAGATCGTAGTGCGCGTGGACGTTGCGCTGGCTGCCGGTGTGTGTGTTCGCGGCGCGGCGGTGGCGCACGAGCGCGGGCAGCTGTGCGAGGCGAGTCAGTGGCGACTCGATGCCGCGCGCCGAGGTCGCGCGCAGGAATGCACGCACGACGCCGACGACGTCGTCGCTCGACCATTCGCCGGCGACGAACGACTCGCCGGCGCCGAGCTCGCCGCGCAGCATGAGGCGAAGGAACAGCCGATC
>DATDCH010000811.1:0-13943 GCA_036524455.1 Kofleriaceae bacterium
CCACCGGCTCGCCCGCGGGTTGCCCGTCCGCGGCGAGGCGCTGCATCTCGATCCAGCGTGTATACACCGGCAAGTCGCTGTTCTGGACCAGATACACCACGTAGAGGCCATTGGCGTCGGCCGCGATGCGCGCATGTCCCACGTCGTATGGACTGTTGGTGATCTGCACCTCGGTCACTTGCCCGCAGGCCTGGGGAACGCCGGGCAGGCAGCCGGCGACGAGATCGCAGGTCTCGGCGCCGTCGCACGTATCACCGTTATCGCAGACCGCGTCGACGGCGGCGCTCGCGCAGCGATCGCCGGTCTCGTCGCAGACATCCGCGGTGCAAGCAACGCCATCGTCGCACTGCGGCGGCGCGCCCGCGGTGCATCCCGTCGCCGGGTTGCAGGATTCGGCGCCGTTGCAGAAGAGCTCGTCGTCGCATTCGCTATCGCCGAGGCAATACAGACACAGGCCGGTAATGAAGTTGCAGCGCTGTCCCGCCGCGCAACCGCTATCTTCGGCGCAACCCTGCCCGTCGGGCTGTGGGCTCTCGCAGGCCGCACCCCCGCATGCATCGCTGCCGTCGCCTCCATCGACGGAATCTCCCGGGTCGCTGAGGATGACGTCGTCGCCATCACCACCTTGGATCGAGTCGCCGCCTTCGCCGCCGTCGATGACGTCATTGCCGCCACCCCCGTCGATCGCATCGGACCCATTGCCGCCGGCGTTGACGTCATTCCCGGCGCCGCCGACCAGGTTGTCCTCGCCGTTGCCGCCCGTGAGTTGGTCATCGCCGTCGCCGCCATCGATGGCGTCCGACCCGTTTCCGCCGTCGAGCTCGTCGGCGCCGCCGCCGCCGAGAAGCACGTCGTTGCCCGGCCCGCCGCTGACGCGGTCGTCGCCTTCTCCACCGGCGAGGTTGTCGTTTCCGTAACCCGCGTCGAGAAGGTCGTTACCGTCGCCGCCGTCGAGCAGGTCGTCGCCCGCACCACCATCGAGCTCGTCGTTGCCGATCTCCCCGAAGAGCTGGTCGCCGCCCTGCTCGCCGACGAGCACGTCGTCGCCTTCGCCTCCGAACAGGACGTCGTTGCCCTTCCGGCCGTCGATGCGGTCGTTGCCGCCATGACCCAGGATGCAGTCGTCTCCCGGCGTGCCGGCGAGCACGTCGTCGTTCTGCGTCCCTTCGATGATATGGGTCCCCGCAGGACAATCGGCGGCGGTGCGCAGCGGCTGGGAACTTATCGCCGCCGTGGTCGACCCGATGTCTTCCTGATTGCCCGCGCAGGCGCCGAGCAAGGCCAGCATGGCGAGCGCCGCGAGATTCTGGATGCGTTTCATTTTTCTTCCTCTTTTCTGCTCGAGCAGGCTCGGTGTGTGGTCGTCGCAGGCGGCGAGCATCAGGAGCGCGAAGGAGGTGGCGCGGTGGTGGGCGGCTGCGTACGGCACTAGGTTTCTCTACGCTGTTTTCGCGTCATCGCGAACGGCAAGGATCTTTGCCGGTCTTGCCGCGATCGGACGATGCACGGTGCTAATGACGAGCTGCACGCGTCGCCGCCCGCGACGGCGAAGATCCGCGGTCGCGCCCGGTTGACGGCGCGGGTCCGATCTCGCATCGTCATCGGGTGGCGAGGTCGGTCGAGCGCGTGCTCGTGGTCGAGGACAATCGTTCGCTACTGCGCACGCTGAGAAACGCGCTCGAGCCGCGCTTCGTGGAGGTCCGCACGTGCAGCAGCGTCGCCGAGGCGCTCTGCACGCTCGACGACTGGGCGCCGGATCTCCTCATCATCGACTTCAAGCTGCCCGACGGCGACGCCCGTACCGTCCTCGATCGGGCGCTCGCACGCCAACCGGCACCCGTGGCGATCGCGATCAGCGGCGAAGCGGCCCCCGATGAGACGTTCGAGCTCGCGCAGCGCGGCGTGCGGAGCTTTCTGCCCAAGCCGATCACGCTCGACGAGCTCGAGCAAGCGATCGCGCTGGCGCTCGACAGCGCACCCGAGCTGAGCCCGCACGTGCGGCAGCTGGTGGGCCACCGCAGTCTCGCAGGCGTGACCGCCGAGGTCCGCGCCACCATGATCGACGAGGCTCTCGCGAGATCGTCCGGCAACATGCGCGGTGCGGCCCGGCTCCTCGAGACGTCGCGTCAGCTCCTCCAGTACCTGCGCCGCCAGAAACGGTAGCGAACGGTTTAGATCGGAGTCCCCGGAATGGGTGTCGGAGCCGGCGTCGGCGCAGGCGTCGGCGTCGGCGCCGGTGCGGCGACACCGACATCGTTGCGATCCGAAGCGCCTCCTCTACCTGCGCCGTACGAGACATTAGCGAGGGAGTGTTAGGCTCGCTGGTGGACGCACGAGATGGACGCGACAGAGACGGCGATCAAGCACACGCTCGCGGAAGCATCGCGGGAAGGCGAGCGCATCGGGGCGATCGCGCGCCTCCCCTTGTGCGTCATCATCGCGGCGAGCGCGACGTGGTACTGGCTGACCGTCGAGATCGATCACCTCGCGACACGAATGGCGATCACATACTCCGCGCTCGCACTTATGGTGGGGCTCTCGCTCGCCGTGTTGTTTGGCCTGACCCGAACGTGGCGAATCGAAGTGCTGTCGCACGTCTCCGTCGCGATCGATTCCGTCGCAGTGTTCGCCGTGCTGTTGCCGACATCGCTGTGGCCCAGTCCTGGCTATCAGAACGCACCGTATCTGCTCGATACGTCGGCACTGCTGGTCGTGTCTTTCGCGTCCGGGTTACGGTATCGTCCGAGCGCCGCTGCGTTGGCCGGCGGTGCCAGCGGTGCCGCTCTGATCGGGCTCGCGATCACCGACTACGTCGTCGGCAGGACCCCCGCCGTCGAGCTGGCGGGCAACTACTCGATCTATGTCGTCCTGCTCGCCGCCGTCGTCGCACTCTCGCTCGTGATGGCGACGCGTACTCGCACAGTCGTGGAGCGCGCTGCACGCGCGGCGGTCGCCGCCGAACAGGCGGGCCACGGGTTGCGCACGCTGCTACGCGACCACCACGACCTGCGCACCGTGATCACGTCCGCACAGCTCAACGCCGATCTCCTCGCTCGCAAGCTCGCCCCTCAGGTCACGGCCGACGGTGTCGGCGAGACGGTCGCTCACCTGCGCGAGGATCTCAGCGAGCTCCGCACTCACGTCGATGATGTGAAGCGGCGCGCCACCGAGAATCTGTTCGGCCTCGAGGTGCCCAGCCCCGCCGCGGTCGAGCGAGCCGTAGCGGAAGTACTCGCGGCGTTATCACCACGTTTCCCTGACGTCGCCATCGCGGCCGAGGTCACGGCCAGCTCGGTTCTCGTCGCCGGCGGCGCGCCGAACCTTCGCCGGATCGTCGCGAACCTCGTGGTCAACGCGTGCGAGGGCGACGGCGCGAACGCTCCGCGCCGTGTCGACGTGCACGCACGCGATATGGCAACAGGCACGATCACCATCGAGGTGATCGACGACGGCCCCGGACTGCCGCCCCATGTGCTGGCGGCGCCGCCGGGGCAGGCACACTCCACCAAGCGCACAGGGTTCGGCATCGGCCTCGGCTTGGTCGATGGATTGGTCCGCGCGAGTGGCGGGACGCTCACGTTCTTGGAGGGCGAGCCTGGTGCGCGTGTCGTGGTCGAGCTTCCCGCCGCCGGTCCGACGAAGGCGTCACCACCGGGCTGAGGACGCGCGATTCACGTCGAGCTCGATGTGGCGGTCGGCGAGCAGCTTGCCGGTCGAGTAGCCGAGGGCTAGTTCGTCGCCAGCTCGCGAGCGACGTGAGATACGCCGCTAGCTGTGAACCCGGCACTCTGGTTCAGCCGACCAGCACGCCCGGATTCATGATGCCGCGCGGATCGAGCGTGCGCTTGACCGCGGCCAGCGCGTCGGCGAACAGCGCCGGCCGCTCGCGATCGTACCAAGGCCGATGCAGCCGGCCGACAGCGTGATGATGCGTGATCGTGCCGCCGCCTGCCGCGAGCGCTTCGCTCGCCGCCGCTTTGAGCGCGCGCCATTGCGCGACCTCGCCGCCCGGCTTCGCCGCGCCGACGAACGTGTAGTACGGCGCGGGCCCGTCCGGATAGACGTGCGTGAACCGGCACGAGACGATGCCGCCGCCGCATTCTTCGTCGAGTGCGCGCGAGACCGCTGCGACGATGCGCGCGTGCAGCTCGGGGAACTGCGTCCAGGTGCACGCGGTCTCGAACGTGTCGCTGATGACGCCGATCGACAGCAGCGCGGACTGTAGATAGGGCGCGTCGAAGAACGCTTGGCGCCACGCGCCCGCTTCGCCGGTCTTGCCGGCGTCGTCCTTTTCGGTCGGGCCCGAGACGACCTCGCCACCGTGCTGCTTGGCGAGCTCGACCGCGCGCGCGAGCCACGCCGACATCGGGTGATCGGCGGACTCGAAGCCGATGAGGAGCACCGCGGTGCCGTCGAATCGCACGCGGTGGAGGCGCGCTTCGTTCGGATCGAGCAGGCGCGCGTTCGCGGGTTGCAGGCCGGATTGCGCGAGCGCTCGAGCGGCGGCGACGCCGTCGTCGAAGCGCTTGAACGCGACGTTGGCGGAAGCGCGCCAACGCGGGCGCGGCACGATGCGCATCCACGCTTCGGTGATCACGCCGAGCGCGCCTTCGCTGCCGAGCGCGAGGCGGAGCGGCTCGGGACCTGCACCGGAGGCGGGATGGCGATGGGTCGCGAGCGTGCCATGCGGCGTGATCATCGTGAGCGCATGGCAGTGATCGTCGATGTGGGTCGGCCCGGTCGCGTAGTGGCCGCCGGCGCGGGTCGCGAGCCAGCCGCCGAGTGTCGAGAACTCGAACGACTGCGGGAAGTGACGCAGCGTGAAGCCGTGCGGGGCGAGCTCGTCTTCGAGACGCGGGCCGAGCGTGCCGCCGCCGATGCGCGCGAGCCGGCTCGTCGCGTCGACTTCGTGGACTCCGGACAGCGCGCCGAGATCGAGCGCGACGACGGGTTGATCGCGGCGCGCGAGCGTTGCGTCGACGCCTTGTACGACCGAGGTGCCGCCGCCGAATGGCACGACGGTCCAGCCGCGCGAGTCGCATTCGGCGAGCACGCGCGTGACCTCGGCGGCATCGCGCGGGCGAGCGACGAGATCGGGTGCACCGCTGTAGTCGCCCGTGAAGCCGGCGACGATGTCGAGGAACGCGCGACCGCGGGTGCGGGCGGCGCGATCGTGGGGATGCTGCGTTGCGAACGCGGCGAGCGCGTCGGGACTCGTTGCAGCGGGTACGCCGACGGCCGGCTCGTCACTCGGGAGCGCGCGCAGTACGGGTGCTGCGGTAGGCAGCAACGCGCCGACCATCTGCATGAGGCCTTTGCGAGCGGCGTCGTCCGGAAACTTGTCTCGCCATCCCCAGGCCCAGAGGCTGCGCTGCCGCTCCATCGTGCTGCCGATAGTGGTGTATCGTGCGCCGCATGTCGACTACGCCAACGCTCGAGAAGCTGCTGCAGGACAGTGGCCTGGCCGAGAAGGCTCAGGTGCTCGAACAAAATCTTATTCGCCTGCAGTGGGGCTCGGCGTACGTGATCGTCGGGGTGTCGGGGAGCGCGATCGTCGCCATCGCGCCGCTGTTCCGCGATCTGCCGAAGGACAAGGTCAACGACTTCTACCGCAAGCTGCTCGAGCACAACGCGTACATGGGCGGCATGGCGTCGTTCGCGATCCAGCCCGACGGCTGGGTGATTTTGCATTCGGGCCGCGCACTCAAGGGCATAGATGCCGGTGAGTTCGCGAACATGGTCGCGGGAGTCGGCCGATTCGCGGACCAGTTCGACGACCAGTTGATCCGCGACTTTTACATCGACCAGCCCGAAGCCACGAACCAAGCGACCGTGCAGTAACCGTCCAGGAACTGCTGCTACGCTCGGGGCGTGGCGTGTTTGGACGAGCCGACGGTGCTCGCGTTCGTCGGTGGGCGACTCACCGGCGACGCGATCGACGAGCACCTTGCCGGTTGCCGCTCGTGCCGCGAGCTGGTGGTGCTCGCTGCGCGCACGACGTTCGCCGCCGGCTCGCCGCCCAAGCCGATCACCGACGCGGACTCGGGTCCAAACGCCGGCGTCGATCGCTATACGATTACCGGGCTGCTCGGCGCGGGCGGACAAGCGCTCGTGTATCTCGCGCAGGACAACGTGCTCGGCCGCACCGTCGCGCTCAAGATTTTGCGCGATGCGCAAGATGCCGCCGTGCTCGACGAGGCGCGAGTCGCCGCGAAGCTCAGCCATCCCAATCTGATCTCGATCCACGATGCCGGCGCGATGCGCGACGGCCAGCTCTATCTCGCGATGGAGCACGTGCGTGGCGGCTCGCTCGACGTATGGCTCAAGAAGAAGCGCACGCGCAGCGAGGTCCTGCGCGTTTGCATCGAAGCCGGGCGCGGGTTGGCTGCGGCGCACGGCGCCGGCATCATTCACCGCGACATCAAGGCGGCGAACATCCTCGTCGGCGACGACGGCCGCGCGCGGATCACCGACTTCGGCCTCGCGACGCTCGGCACCACGACGCGCGTCGCCGGTACGCTCGCGTACATGGCGCCCGAGCAGCTCGATGGGCGCGCGAGCTTCGCGAGCGATCAGTTCAGCTACGCGTGCACGGTGTGGGAGGCGTTGACCGGCGCGCTGCCGTACAAGCTCGGCGGCGACCGTGCCGCGGCGATGCTGGCGGGGATCGTGGCGCCAACGCATCCGTTGCCACGCTATATCGATCGTGCGCTGCGCAAAGCGCTCGAGCCCGAGCCGATGCGGCGGTGGACAAGCGTGCACGTGCTGGTGCGCGCACTCGACGCCGATCCGCAGCGCAAGTGGCGATACGCCGCGCTCGGCGGATTCGCGGCCGTCGCGCTCGGCACGACGACGATCGCGCTCGTCACGCGAGACAGCGGGCCGGCGTGCACCGACCTGGGCCGCTCGTCGCTGACATGGCACGCGCGACAGCGCATCGACATGACGTTCTCGGGATCGCAGAAACCGTACGCGAAGGCGATGCTGAAGAACGTGATGGGCGAGCTCGATCGTTACGACGCGGCGTGGAGAGCCGCGCAGCACAGCGCGTGTAACGCGACCTCGAACGGCACGCAGAGCGGCGAGGTCCTGGACCTCCGTCAACAATGCTTGACCGAGCGCGACGCCGCGCTGCGCGGCACGCTCGAGACGCTCGCGACCGCCGATGACGGCGTGATCGAGCACGCGCTCGAGCTCGTGCGCGGGTTGCCGTCGCTCACGCCGTGCGACGACATCACGTGGCTGCGCGAGCGCGTGCGGCCGCCGGCGGATCGCACGAGCCGCGCGCAGGTGGCCGAGGTCGCGGAACAGCTCGCGACGAGCGCGGGCGAGCTGCGCGCCGGCAAGCTCAAACAGGCGCTGTTCACGGCACAAACGGCTGCGCAGATGGCGAGCACGCTCGATCACGTGCCGACGCGTGCGCGCGCAGAGCTTGTACTCGGGCGGACGCAGGCGATGCTCGGCGACACCGCAGTCGCGGAGAAACACCTGCAGGAAGCAGCCCAGCTCGCGCAGCGTGGTCACGACGATCTCGTCGCGGCGGAAGCGTGGATCGAGCTCGTCAAGGTGATGGGCCATGGCAACGCGCGCTACGACGAAGCGCTGCGCTACGCCGGGTTCGCCGCGGCGACGGCCGCGCGGCTCGGCGACGATCGCGAGTTGCGCGCGCGACTCGACTACTTCAAGTGCGCGATCCTCGATCTGCAGGCGAAGCTCGACGCGGCCGACGCGGCGTGTGCGAACGCGGTCAAGCTACGCGCACAAGCGTTCGGCGACGCCGCGCCCGAAGTCGCAGACGTGCTCGTGATCCAGGCGCGCGTCGCGCACAAGCGCAGTAAACCCGACGTTGCGAAGCAGCTGATCGATCGCGCGGTCGCGATCCGCGAAGCAACGCTCGGCAAGGATCACCCGACGCTGATGGAAGCGCTGTTTGCGGCAGGACAGCTCGCGCTCGGTCGCGGCGCGATCGACGAGGCGGAGGCTGCGTTCACGCGCGCGATGGTGATTGGCCATGCGTCGACCGGCGAGGATTCGCTCGCGATGGCGGCGCTCTACTCGCAGATGTCGGCGGTGCTGTCAGTACGCGGCAAGCTCGTCGATGCGCTTGCATCGATCGATCGCTCGACCGCGATCCGCGAGCGCGTCGAGGGCAAGGACCACGCCGATCTCGTGTTCAATCATTCGACGCGCGGGCGGGTGCTCGAGGATCTCGGCCGTGACGCGGAAGCCGTCACCGCGTACGAGCGCGCGCAGGCGATCGCCGAGGCAACGCTCGGTGACAAGCATCCGTCGCTGTCGGCGATCTTGCAGGATCTCGGCCGCCTGCACGGCAAGCTCGGCAAGCCAGACCTCGCGCGCACCGAGCTCGACCGCGCGATCGCGATCGCGAAGGTCACCGAAGAACCGGCGGCGATCGCCGCGGCGACGAGCGCGCTCGCCGAGTTTCTGCACATGGCCAACAAGCCGAAGGACGCGCTGCCGCTGTACTGGGAAGCGCTTGCGACCTACGAGAAGCTGCTCGGCCCCGAGCATCCGGCGCTGATCGCGACGCTGACGAACCTCGGCCTCGCGTTCATCGACGTGCGCGATCCGAGATCGGCGATCGCGCCGCTCGAGCGTGCAATCGCGCTCGAGACCAAGCGCACGGGCGAGAGCTCGCAGATGCTGGTCCTGCCGCTGACCTCGCTCGCCGAGGCGCAGCAGAAGAGCGGCGATCGCGCCGGTGCGGCCGCGACCAAGGCGCGGCTCGCGACACTATCTGCGCAAAAGTGATCGCGTTCGGCGCGGCCGGCAAATCACGGGTTTGCGCGATATGCGGCGGTTTTTTGCGAGGCAACGCAAAAACCGAAATCGCTCGGCGTCATCGCAGTGAAACCCGGAGAAAGACCCAATGCGATTCAAGCCCGTACTACTGATCATCCTGTTTGCATCCGCCTGCGCGGCGTTGCCGATTCCCGGCTTCAACGGAAGCAGCAAGGCACAAAAAACCGAGACGTCGTCGACCACGACGACCGAGGAGATGAACGTCAACGGCCGGCCCGTCAGCGTCGCCGCGCGTGACGACGACGAGCCCGACGAGCCTCGCGCGGCGAAGCCTGCGAAGAAGAACAAGCACGGCGACATCGGCAAGACCTGTCGCAAGAACAGCGAGTGCGCGGCCGACGCGTGCTTCGTCGGCAACGGCAACCTCGGCTACTGCACGAAGATGTGCAACAGCTGGTCGGAGTGCCCGTCGCACTGGGAGTGCAAGCGCGCAGCGAACGCTCCCCAAACGATCTGCATGCAGGACGACTGAGCCATGAAGACCATCCTCTTGATCATGGCGTCCTCCGTCGTCGGCTGCGTGCCGCCCGGCGGTTCCTGGGGCAACTGGGGCAGCGGCGGTGGCGGTGGCGGCGGCGCCACCCACGGCGGCACCGGTGCACCTCCTCCCTCCCCGAACCTCGTCGCCACCGGCGCGAGCAAACAGCTGCAGCGAGTCACGCACGACAACAACAACAACGAGAGTGAGGCCGTGCTGTCGGCCGACGGCAAGTGGCTGCTGTTCACGTCCTCGGTGCGCGGTGAAGACGGCGCGATCCAAGCCAACCGCATCATGCGCAGCCGCGCCGACGGCCGCGGTGGCGTGTTGCTGTCGAAAGAGAGCGGCTTCACGTCGTCACCGGCATGGCTGCCGTCAGGCAACGCGTATCTCGCGATCACCGATGCGATGGGCAGCCGCGACATCGCCAAGGCGCTGCGCGTCGCACCGAATGCCGCGATGTCGCGCGTGCTGTCGGGCCGCGATGTCACCGAGCCCGACGGCGTCACCGTTTCGCCGACCGGAACGCATATCGCGTTTCACAGTCAGGTCGGCGGCGTGTGGACCATCGGCGTGTCACGCATCGACGGCAGCGAGCTCACGCACCTCGTGCCGGGCGCATATCCAGCGTGGAGCCCCGACGGCAAGCGGCTCGCGTTCCACCGCCAGGTCAACAACCACTGGCAGATCTTCATTACCGACGCCGAAGGCGGCGAGCTCACGCAGGTCACCGAAGGCGACGCGAACGACGAGCAAGCGAGTTGGTCCCCCGACGGCAAGTTCATCGCGTTCGTGTCGAACCGCGGCTGGAATCGATTCCCGAACGCGGATGCAAGCTCGGTCGGCAACGTCTACGCGGTACGCGCCGACGGTAGTGGCCTCGTCGCACTCACCGACGGTGCGCGCAGCGCCGCCGCCACCGAATGGGGCGCCGACGGCAAGATCTACTTCGCGAGCACCGACGGCGGCACATGGGACGTGTGGCGGCTCGAGCCCGACAAGAACGCGCTCGCGACGGCGCAGTAGCCGATGATGCGCGCGTCGCCCTTGCACGCTCGGCGGCGCGCGGTCACGATTCGGGCGGTGCGCAAGGAGCTCGAGCAGGGATTGGTGGAGAGCTTCCCCGATGCACTCAGCGGGGATATCGACGGTGTCGCGAGCGACATTGTCACCGCCGTCTCTGCCAAGTGGCCACTCGATTGGATCGATGGCGGTCACTTCGCGCGCTACCTTGCGCGCCGCCTCGATCCTGGTGTCGAGCTGACCGCCGGCCTCGCCGAAGTATGGATCGCGGATCTCTACCTCGCGTGCGCGGTGATCGCAGGCGTCGCAGGCGCGCACGCCGCGTTCGACAAAATCCTGCGCAGCGACCTGCCGCCCGCGATTCGCACCGTCGAGACCAAGCCCGACGCGATCGACGAAGTGCTCCAGCTGCTGCGCGAGAAGCTGCTCGTGCCCGCGGATGGCGCGCTGCGCCTCGAGTCCTACTCGGGCCACGGTCCGCTCGGCGGTTGGTTGCGG
Organism: Kofleriaceae bacterium; assembly: GCA_036524455.1. GTDB lineage: Bacteria > Myxococcota_A > Polyangia > Haliangiales > Haliangiaceae > JABFXX01. Next base: position 10,823 of record DATDCH010000811.1, read on the forward strand.
GTGTCGGCGCTGCGTATCGCGCTGTCGCTCAAGCGCCGCCGCCAGCCCGAGCTCGCGCCCGAAGAGGAGCTGACCGCGATCCTCGATCTCGCGCCGAACGCAGAGGTCAAAGTGCTCGCGCACCAGGTCGGCAGCGACTTGCGCGCGTCGTTACGTGCGGCGCTCGCGGCGCAACCGGCGCGGATCCGCACCGTGCTGCGCATGTACTACGCGGACAACCAGGGCGTCGAAGACATCGGCCGCGTGTACAACGTGCATGCATCGACGGTGTCGCGCTGGCTCGCAAAGGCGCGCGCCGACATCCTCGCGCAGACGCGTGCCGAGCTGATGACGCGGCTCCACACGTCGCAGGTCGATAGCTTGCTCGGCCACGCCGCAAGCCTCGAGATCAGCATCGAGAGCTTGCTGCGGACGTCGCCTTCGTGAACCGTTCTCGACGTTCTGCGCGGCGCCGGAAGCGTTCCGCGTCAGTTAATGTTCACCGATGCCAGCGCGTGTTCTCGTGTTCTGCAAGCAGCCGATCGTCGGTGTGACCGCCGCCGAGGTGATCACCGAGCTACGCGATGCCGATCTGATGACGCTCGCCGAAGTCCACGACTTGCCCGGTGGCGAAGAGGCCGCGGTCAAGGCGATGTGGAACGTGTTCCGCATCGAGGATGGGCAGCCGACGATCAACGGTGCATCGATCGTTTGGCACGCCGATCAGCGCCCGATCCAGGTCGCGTTTGGTCCACCGCTCGACGGCGAGCTCGCCGAAACGCTCGAGAACTTCGACGACGACGAAGGCCCCGGTCCCGATCGGGTGCGCGCGCATGTCGCTGCGACGGTGTCCATCCTGAACCTCGAGATGGGCATCACCGGATCGAACGATCTCGCCGCAACGATCAGCGAGGTCGTCGCGTTTTATATCGCCGAGCGCTTCGACGGAATCGTCTGGTTTTTCTACGACGAGTTCGCGGCACCCGACGACCGCGGCGCGACGCTCTGGGACACGCGGTCGTAGGTCAACGCTTCTTGCGGCTGGGCAGGATGAACTTGTTGCCCTTCGGATCGAAGCGCCCCTCCGCATCGGTGTGGCGCTTGGACCAGTCGTGCGGCAGCGCCGGGCTGTGGAAATGAAACGGTGGCACACCTTCGTTCGCGTACCAGAGGCCCTTGTCATCGACGAGGTCGCGCGAGCACCGCAGCTGGACGAACGACACCACGCGCCATGGATCGTCACGCGGCAGCTCGATCGCGTCGAGCGAGATGTCGATCCACTCGGGCACCCGGCCGTCGTGCCACAGCTCGGCGACCGCTTGGTCCACGGTGAGCTCACGAGCTTCACCGCCGCGCTTCCAGAGATCCATCAGGTGCGGATCGACGATCGGGCCGACGTGTTCTGGACCGTGTGGCTTGATAACGATGTCGAAGCGGTACTCGTCGGGCACCTGATTGACGATGAGCTCGCGCGCAAACGCGATCGAGCGAAGCGCGGCTTCGTGGAGACGGCGAGCGAATTCCTCACGCGTCACGCCTAGCCTCGAGATGCCGAGGACTTCGCCTTCGTCGGCTTGGCCTTCGGTGGTGTGGGCTGCAGTGCGGCCATCGCACGCAGCATCTTGCCGACGACGAGCAGCGGCTCGCGGCTGCGCTGCACCTTCGCGAGCAGCAGTGCACCCTCGACTGCCGCGAGCATGAACGTCGCGAGCTGACGCGCTTGGTCGCGGGCCATGCCACGCTTGCTCAGTCGCTCGACGATCGCGTCGCTCCACTCGGCGTAGTGGCCTTCGACTGCTTTGCGCACCGGGCCGGACGTCGCGGCGGCTTCGAGCGCGACCGCAGCGACGGGACAGCCGCGCTGGTAATCGCTGTCGGCGAGATCATCGGCGAGCAACCGGCACACGGCTTCGGCGGCCTGCCCGAGATCGGCTGCTGCGTCGATCGCGGCGTCGATCCGCGCGCGCCACTCGCGGCTCGATACGTCGAGCGCGGCGACCGCGAGCTGATCCTTGCCATCGGGAAAGTAGAAGTAGAGCGAGCCGCGCGGCGCGCCACTCTCGGCGACGATCTGGGCGAGGCCGGTGGCGTGATAGCCCTGGCGCTGCAACAGGTCGGCCGTGGTGGCGACGAGCTTCTTGCGCGTGCGTTCGCCTTTCGTCTCGTCTCGGTCGACTTTGTCGGCGCGTGGTTCGGTCATGCGGCTGCTTTCTGTTCGCGCACGGTGCGCGCCGGTCCGCCGCGATACGCGCGCCGGCCGAATGGGCCGAAGTTGTGCCAGAACCCGCGCAGCAGCGCGACCAGTTTGCCGAGCTTGGGATTCGGCTCGCGTCCTTGCCCCATCGCGTGAATCTGAGCCTGGAACCACATCACTTGCAATGCGTCGTCGAGGATCCGCACGCGACTGCGGATCTTTACGACCGGTGCGGCCGCGAGCGAGCCGTCGAGCAGGCGCGCCGGCAGGTCCGGCATGTGCGTCATCGGCCGCGCGAGCCCGATCACGTCGACCGCACCCGACGCGAGCGCTTGATCCATGACCGCGCGGCTGCGCATGCCGCCGGTGAGCAGGATCGGCATCGTGGTCGCTTCGCGAATCCGCTGCGCGTAGTCCATGAAGTACGCCTCGCGTGCGTGCGAAGTCTTGCGCGGCGCGGTTTGCAGCTCACCGGTGCCGTGCATCGCGGGGCTCTCGTAGTTGCCGCCCGATACTTCGAGCAGATCGACGCCGGCTTCGTCGAGCCACGTCGCGACCTGCATCGCCTCGTCGATCGTGAAGCCGCCGCGCTGGAAGTCGGCCGAGTTGAGCTTGACGCCGATCGGGAACGTCGGCCCGACAGCGGCGCGCATCGCGCGCACCGTCCACAATAGGAAGCGCGCGCGATTCTCGAGGCTGCCGCCCCATCGATCGGTGCGCTGATTCGTGCGCGGCGACAAGAACTGCGCGACGAGGTAGCCGTGCGCCGCGTGCAGCTGCACGCCCGCGAACCCGGCGTCCTTCGCGACCCGCGCCGCGGTTGCGAACTGCGCGACGATCGCTTCGATCTCCGCGTCCGCGAGCGCGCGCGGCTTCGCGAACATGCCGCCCATTCCCTTGAGCCCCACCGCCGAAGGCGCGACCGGCACGCGCGATAGCTTCTTCGGG
>DATDCH010000812.1:0-16332 GCA_036524455.1 Kofleriaceae bacterium
TTCCTCGGCGTCCTTGCGTGCTGCGTTCTGCTGCTCGATCGCCACCTGCTTGTCGCGATCGGCTTTGTCGCGTTCGCGCGCGCGATCGATCGCGTACCAACCGAGCCCGATCGTGGCGACGAGCGCCATGCCCGTGACCACGAGCATCCACGTCGGTCGCTTCTGCGCGATCTCCGCGCGGCGCAGCTCGTGCTCTTCCTGCATGCGCTGCTGCTCGAGCGCTGCGGTGAACCGCGCCCGCTCGGCGGCTTCTGCCGCCTCGACACGCATGCGCGCTTCGCGCTCGGCGTCGAGCCGCGCCTGCTCGATGCGCATGATCGCCTCGCGCTCTTCGCGTAGGCGGCGCTCCTCGGCGTCGCGGATCGCTTGCTCCGCAGCGCGCTTGGTTTCGATCTCGGCGGCACGCTCGCGCTCGATCGCAGCGCGCTCGTCGGCAATGCGTTGCTGTTCGATGGCGCGCAGCTCGGACAGTGACGTGATGATGGACGACTCGACCCGCATGGCTTACAGACAGCGGATCGCGGCCGCGATTGCAGCCGGGTCGCGCGACGACGCCTGCCCTACCGAGGCTGACGCGGCGCTTGGCGGATCAGCATGTCGTTGAGCATCCGGCGATCGTGACGCAGCTGCCATAGCCGCATGCGTAGCTGCTCGATCTCGGAGTCTTCGGCGTGGGATCGACGGCGCGTTTGCAGTTCTGCGATCTGCGCGTCTAGCCGCTCGATATCGCGGAACAAGCGGTCGAGCTGGATCTGCTCCGCACGCGCCCGCGCGACCAGCGCGCTGCGCTCGTCGCTGGCGTTCTGCTGGCTGTATTTGTACGCGATCAGGCCGATGCACTCGGCGAGCAGCACGACCACCGCGATCACGATGCCGAGGACCGGTGCTCGCGTGGCCGTCATCTAGATCAGGACACCATCACGGGTGGACGGTTGCAACGGAAAACGCGACGACGGCTCATAGGCATTTCAAGGGATTCTCGACGCAGGCTTGGGAGACCACGACCCTCAGGCGGCAGCCGGACCATCGCTGCTTCGGGGCCGGTTTGCGCCGCCCGATGTCCAGGTGCGGCAGCTGCTGCTCGATGACGCGCATGTCGCGCAGCGGCTCGACATGCTCGATGACCCGAACCATCTGCGGCGGCGCGATCTGGTCCTCGCCTCGACGACACGCTCGAGCCGCGAGCGCGCCGAGCACGACGACGAGGATCCACGCGAGAGCCCAGTGGACTTCGACTCTGTCGGCGAGACGCATGTCGATACGACACGCGGCACGGCCGGAGCTTTGCGCCGAAAATGCAAAAAGCGCCTCGCGGCGCCCTTCGTTCAGCAGCGCGCGCCGCGCTGCCTATGAACACCCCTTGGCCAACGGGTTGTCCATGCACTCCTTACTGATCTTCACGCCCTTGAGGCGTTCGGCTTTCTCAGCCTTCTGACGAGCCTCGTTGGCGCGCTGCTTCATCTCGTACTGCTCCTTCTGGAGCGCGATCAGACGTGACTTTGCGGACGCGCGGTCCGCATCGTTCTGCGCATCGGCAACGGCGGTAACGGCCTGGCCGACCTTCGTGTCGAGGTCGTCGAGCTGCTTCATCACCCTGTCGAGCTGTTCTTTGGCTTCCGCCGCATCCTTGACAGCCTGCGCGGCGGCGGCTTCGGCTTTGCGCTTCGCTTCGCCGGCTTCGTCGGACTCGCGCATGCGGTTGATGGCGAAGAAGATCAGACCGACTGCAGCGACGAGCGCGAGGCCGGTGACCGCGAGCATCCACGTTGGACGCTTCTTCGCGATCTCGGCGCGGCGCAGCTCCATCTCTTGCTGCATGCGCTGTTGCTCGAGTGCCGCGTTCTGGCGCTGGCGCTCGGCGGCTTCTGCCGACTCGACACGCATACGCGCTTCGCGCTCGGCACCGAGCTTGGCTTCTTCGATCGACCGGTGGTGATCACGCTCCGCTTGGATGCGTGCTTCTTCCGCTTCGCGACGGAGACGCTCGGCCTCTTGTTGCGCACGAACCCGTGCCTCTTCGGCACTACGGACCGCGTTTTCCTCTTCCTGGACGCGGTTCTCCTCGATTTGACGGAGCTCGCGCAGAGAGAACAGAACTGAATTTTCGCGCTTCTCGCCCTGAGCCATGGACAATCCTTTGTCCGGTTCCCCGGACTCATCGATCTCTAACACGCGCGATCCTGCCGGGCAATGAGGTCGCGCACTTGGACTTGGAACCAGCATTGTACGACGTATCGGGCTGCGCTACACCCGCGATCCCGAAATGGGCTTCGTCGATCTACATAGCCACGTGCTCTACGGTCTGGACGACGGCGCTCCCGACGAGAAATCGGCTCTTGCCATGCTCGACGGACTCGCGGCGCTCGGCATTTCCGAGCAGTGCGTGACCCCGCATCAGAAGGCATCTCAGTATTTGCCAGCCTGGGACCTGATCGAGGCGACGCTCGCGAAGCTCGAAGCGGTGCGCAAACCGTCCCATCCCACGCTTCGGCTCGGCGCCGAAAACATGTGGGACGATGTGTTCTATCAACGCGCGGCCGAGAACGCGATCCCCGGCTATCGCGACACCGTTGCGTTTCTCGTCGAGATCCCGCCCCCGCTGATGCCACCCGGCATGATCGATCAGCTATTCAAGTGGCGCATGGCGGGCAAGGTGCCTGTGCTCGCGCATCCCGAGCGATATCACGCGCTGTGGGACAACGACGACCTCGCCGCGCAGCTGCGGGTGCACTGCGCGTTTGTGATCGATCTAGGCGCAGTCGGCGGCTTTCACGGTAAGCGTGAGATGAAGGCTGCGCGCCATCTACTCGAGACCGGGCTCGCGACGGCGGTCGCGACCGACGCGCACCAGCTCGGCGATCTGCAGCAGGCCGCGGAAGGTCTGCGCTGGATCGAGAAGAAGCTCGGCCACGCGGCGGTCGTGCGGCTGTTCGATCACGCGCCGCGCACGATTCTCGGCGGTGAGCTGCCGGAGACGTAGCGATCGATGAAGCTCGCGATCAATCTCACGCTCTCGCTCGGCATGCTCGCGTTGTGCACGTGGCTGGTGTGGCCGGATCCGATCACGCGTAAGCAGCTCGCTGCCGCGTTCGACGCGCTCGTGTGGGTGGAGTTTGCGCCCTACCTCTATACGTATCTCGGCCTGCTCGTGGTCGTGCAGCTGACGCGCGCGTTGCGCTGGCGCTACTTGCTAGCCCCGCTCGGCGTGCGGATCCCGAATGGACCGCTGCTCGCGATCTCGTCGGTCGGCTTCATGGCGATCCTCGCGTTGCCCGCGCGGCTCGGCGAGTTCGTGCGGCCTGGTCTCATGCGCAAGCGCGGCATCTCGGCATCCGCGGCGCTCGGCACCGTCGCGGTCGAGCGCATCGTCGACGGCTTGCTCGTGTCGCTGTTCGTGTTCGTCGCGTTCTTCGCGCTACGCGGGCCGCAGTCACCGGGCTGGATGATGCCGACCGCGTACGCAGCGCTCGGCGTGTTCAGCGCCGCGCTCGTGTTCTTGATCGGCGCACTCAAGTGGCCCGAGCGCTCCGTGCAGTTCTGGCTGCGCATCTCGCTGCTGCCTCGACTCGCGCCACGCCTCGCCGCGCTGATCGAGCGCAAGTTGCACGAGATGATCCGCGGCTTCAAGGTCATGCGCGACGCGCGCAACCTCACGATCTTCGTCCTGTGGAGTCTCGTGTACTGGACGAGCAACGGCATTGGCGTCTACGTGCTCGCGCGAGGCTTCGGGCTCGATCTGACGCTCGTCGGCGGGCTGGCAACGATGGCGCTGTGCGCGGTCGGTATCACGCTGCCGAACTCGCCCGGGCTTGTCGGCCAATTCCAGTGGTTCACGTTGCTCGGCCTGTCGCTCTACATCCCTGGCGCGGCCGACAAACAAAGCCTCGTCTACGGCACCACGTTCGCGCTGGCCAACACGCACTACGTCCTTCAGGTCCTCTGGTACGTCGGCTGCGGCGCGCTCGGCCTCGCGACGCGTTGGGTCTCGTTTCACGACCTGTGGACCGCGCGGCGCGCAGACCCGGACGCGGAGAAAACTGGCCCCGGCAAACCGGCGTAGCGATCATCGGGCGGTGCTGCGCTCCGTATTGCTGTGCCTCGTGCTCGCGACGACCAGCGCACACGCGCGCTCGGAGAAGACGCTCGCCTACCCGCGCGAGCCGGCATGGGCCGCCGCCGTTCGCTTCATTCGCATCAACGCCGGCCTCAAAGTGATCGAGAAGGACGCGGAGGCCGGTTACGTCATCTTCGAATTCAAAGAAGAGAAGAAGACGTTCCGCGGTTCGCTCGAATTGATCGAGGTCGTCAAGGACGGCCGCAAGCTGCTGCGCTTCGTGATGACGATCGAGGACCGCCCGCAGTGGGTCGAGATCGAGCTGCTCACGAAGCTCGAGCGCAAGCTACGCGCCGAGCTCGGCACGCCGGCCCCGACGCCGTCGCCGAAGCCCAAAGACAAAGAGGCGCCGCCGCCGAAACCAGACGACAAGCCCGCGCCGCCCAAAGACGAGGGCCCGCCGGTCAGCGACACGCCGTGACTGCGCCGAGGCGCGCGCGACTTTCGTGGTGACTTCACCTGGTATACATAGTATATACCGTGACGTGACGAGCGTGGCTCAGACCGGGCCGATGATTTTCGAGCTAGGCTCGCGCGCATGCCTGCGCCCGTCGACTTACGTAGCGATACTGTCACGCGTCCGAGCGCCGCGATGCGCCTCGCCATTGCCAATGCCGAGGTGGGCGACGACGTCTACGGCGAAGACCCGACCGTCAAGAAGCTCGAGGAGACGGTCGCCGAGCTGATCGGCACCGAGGCGGCCTTGTTCGTACCGACCGGCACCATGGCGAATCAGGTCGCGCTCCGCGCGCAGACCCGCCCCGGCGACGAAGTGATCATCGGGCGCGGCGCGCACTGTTGGCGCCACGAGTCCGGCGCGCTCGCCGCGCTGTCGGGCGCACAGACGCAGGTCATCGGCGAGCACGGCATGTTCACGGCGGCCGAGGTGCGCGCTGCGTTCAAGCCCGACGATCCGTATCAAGCGCCGACGCGCGTCGTCTCCGTCGAGAACACGCACAACATGGCGGGCGGCACCTGCTGGGACCGCGCGCAGCTCGCCGACGTCGTGCAGACCACGCACCAGCTCGGCATGGCCGCACACCTCGACGGCGCCCGCCTGTGGAATGCCGCGGTGGCGACCGGCGTCACCGAGAAAGAGCTCGCAGTCGGCTTCGACTCGGTGAGCGTGTGTTTGTCCAAGGGGCTCGGCGCGCCGGCGGGCTCGCTCGTGTGTGGCACGCGTCCGTTGATCAAGGCGTGTCATCGATTTCGCAAGATGCACGGCGGCGGGATGCGCCAGGCCGGCATCCTCGCCGCGGCCGGCGTGTTCGCGCTCGAGCATCACCGCGCGCGGCTCGGCGACGATCACGCGAACGCGAAGGCGTTCGCCGAAGCGCTGACCGGCGCGCCGGGCATCACGATCGATCTGACGCGAGTCCATACGAATATCGTGATGATGGACTTCGAGCGCGGCACCGCACAGGCGGTCGTCGAGCTCGCGCGCGAGGAAGGCGTGCTGCTGGGCACCGCCGGTCCGCACCGCGTGCGCGCGGTCACCCACCTCGATGTCGATCGCGACGGCGTGTTACACGCCGCGAAAGTGATCGCGGAGATCGCCGCAAAGTTGTAATGCGGGCGTTGTACCTCGCGGTGGTCGTTGGTTGCCTCGGTGGCTGCTCTGCGCCGGCGACGCTCCCCGAGCTCGTGCAAGCGGAAAAGGCGGCCGATCGCGGTGATGTCGACGCGGCGCTGCGCTCGTATCGCGAGGCGCAGACCGGCTGCAAGCGCCTGAAGCCCGAGCGCCGGCAGCGGCAAGCGTGCAGCGAGGCGCTGCTCGGCGAGGCCGAGGTGCTCGAGCACGCCGGCCGCAAGGACGAAGCGACCAAGACGTACCTGGCGATTCCTCCGCGCGCGCCCGACGACGACATGACCGCGGCTACCGCGACGTATCGCGCCGGCGGGCTGTTGCTCGAGGCCGGCAAAGATGTCGACGCGTGGACCGCGCTGTGGAAAGTCGTCACCGACTATCCGGACGAGCCGATCGCGGGCGACGCGCTCGGCAAGCTCGTCGACGATGGTCGCAAGCGCGATGCGCGCGCGCTCGCCGATCAACTCGGCAAGCTGCTCACGGCGCTCGCCGAGACGCAGGTCGGTGACAACCTCGTGTGGGCGCTCGCCGAGCTCAACGAGAAGGAGCTCGCAAACCAGAACGCCGCCCGCGCGCTCTACGATCGGATCCCGGCGGACTATCCGAAGAGCGGGTTGCGCGATGATTCGCGCTGGCACGCGGCGCGGCTGTCGCGCGAGCTCGGCGACTCCAAGGGCGCGGCCGAGCGGCTGCGCGCGTTGCTTGCCACCCGCGAGGTCGCGCTCGGTGCCGGCAGCTATTTCTCGATCTGGCTCGACAACGCGCAGCTCGAGCTCGGCAAGGTCCTGCGCGACGACCTGAAGGATCTATCGGGCGCGATCGCCGCGTTTCGCAAGCTGCCGAAGGACTACCCGGCGTCGATCCTCAAGGACGATGCGCTCTACGAGCTCGCGACGACGCTCGCGGCAGCAGGCAACGGCAAGGACGCTTGCCGCGCGATCGCAGATCTGCGCAAACAGTCGCCCGACTCGAAGTACATCACCGACGTCGGCGCCCTCGGTGCGGAGCTGAAATGTCCGTGACCGCGATCAAGCTCGCCGACGTGCACAAGCACTACGGGCACCGCGACGTGCTGTCTGGCATCACGCTCGAGGTCGCGCGCGGCGCGAAGGTCGGCCTGATCGGCCCGGCCGCGTCGGGCAAGAGCGTCATTTTGAAATTGATCTGCGGGCTCGAGCAGCCGGATCGCGGCACGATCGAGGTGTTCGGCGAGAGCGTCGTCGGCAAGACCGAAGCGAGGCTCGGCGATTTGCGCCAGCGCATTGGCATGCTGTTCCAGAACTACGCGCTGTTCGACTCGCTGTCGGTCGCGGGCAACGTCGCGTTCCCGCTCGAGCAGCGCGGCGGCCTGTCCACCGACGAGATCGCGAAGCGCGTCGAGACGCGACTGCGCGCGGTCGGGCTCGCGGGCAGCGAGCACAAGCTGACCGGCGAGCTGTCGGGCGGCATGAAGAAGCGCGTTGGCATCGCACGCGCGACGGTCGCCGACGCCGAGATCGTGATCTACGACGAGCCAAGCGCCGGGCTCGATCCGGTCACCACGCAAAAGATCTACGACCTGCTCGTCGCCGATCAGGCGCGGACCGGCGCAACGGTGCTCGCGGTATCGTCCGACGTCGTGGCGCTCGCGCAATTCGTCGACGAGATCGCGTTCCTCTACCGCGGCAAGCTGATCTACCGCGGACCTGCGAAGACAATATTCGATGCCACCGATCCGGTCGTGCGCCAATTCGTGCGCGGCGAGCTCGAGGGTCCGCTCGACGAGGCCAAGCAAGTCGAAGACGAGGCGAACGCATGATCGGCGAGCGCATGTTCGAAGGCATCGGCGCCGGCGCGATCCGCATCGCGCAGGAGGTCGGCGGCATCGTCGTGCTGACCGGCCAGGTGCTGCGCGCGTTCGTCCCGCCACGCGTGGATTGGCGCGAGCTGATCAAGAACCTCCACAAGATGGGCAACCGCTCGGTGCCGATCGTCGTGCTCACCGCGTTCTTCGCAGGTGGCCTGATGGTGCTGCAGTCGGGGCCGTTCGTGAAGAAGTTCGGCGCGACGGCGCTCGCCGGCTGGGGCGCGGGCTACGCGGTGCTGCGCGAGATGGGCCCGATCTTGATCGCGCTGATGTTCTCGGGCCGCGTCGGGGCGAACAACACCGCGGAGCTCGCGACGATGACCGTCACCGAGCAGCTCGACGGCCTTCGTGCACTCGCGATCGATCCGGTGCGGTTCCTCGTCGTGCCGCGCGTGATCGCGATGATCGTCACGCTCGTCGCGCTCACCGTGATCGGTGACTTCGTGTCGCTCGCTGGTGCGTCGATCGTCGCGCGCGCGATGCTCGATATCGATTGGTCGACGATGTACTACTCGTTCGTCGACAACCTCGAGCCGTACGACTTCCTGCACGGCATCTACAAGTCGATCGCTTTCGGCGGCGCGATCGCGGTGACCAGCTGTTACTTCGGCGTCACCGTGCGCGGCGGTGCGGTCGGTGTCGGTCGCGCCGTCAACGCGGCCGTCGTCGCTGCGGCCGTCTCGATCATGCTGCTCGACTTCTTCCTCACGTACACCACCGGATGAGCTACGCACGCACCCGCATAGAACGGATCGGCGACGCCGCGCTCGGTGCGGGACGCGCGGCGATCGAGCTATGGCTCGTCTACGTATCGACGATCGCGGGCATCGTGCGCGGGTTCTCGCGCAAGCGCGGTGGCCGCGGCCGTCCCAAAGGCGAGCTCGTGCGTCAGATGTTCTACATCGGCAACAAGTCGCTCATCTTCATCGTCGTCACGCTCGGCTTCATCGGCATGGTGATGACGTATCAAGCGTGTCTACAGCTCTCGCGCGTGACCGGCGATTTCTCGCAGGTCGGCCCGCAGTTCATGCGCCTGATCATCTCGGACTTCGGGCCGACGCTGACCGGCCTCATGCTGGCGACGCGCGTCGGCGCTGGCATTGCCGCCGAAATCGGCTCGATGAAAGTCACCGAGCAGATCGATGCGCTGCGCATGAGCGGCGTGCTGCCGATCGATTATCTGATCGTGCCGCGCTTCATCGCGTCACTGATCATGACGCTGATGCTCGCGACGCTCGGCTCGCTGATCACCTACGGCGCCGGTGGCCTCACCGCGGAGTTCTCGTTCGGCGTCAACCCGAACACGTACTACGACCTCTCGCTGCTGCGGCCGCGCCATCTCGTGCTGTTCGTCGTCAAGGCACTCGCCTACGGCGCCGCGATTCCCGTCGTCGCCGGATTCTGCGGCCTGCGCGCGCGCGGCTCGAGTGAAGGCGTCGGCTGGGCGACCACCGCCGCCGTGATCGGCTCGAGCTTCGCGGTGATCGTGCTCGACTTCTTGATCTCGGCGGCCGCGCTGTTCCTCACGGATGGTGATCTGTGAGCGCGTACATCGAGTTCAAAGGCGTGACGAAGGCGTTCTCCGGCAAGCCCGTGCTGCTCGGCATGGACCTCGCGGTCAACAAGGGCGAGGTGATGTTCATCATCGGCACGTCGGGCGTCGGCAAGTCGGTCACGATCAAGCACCTGATCGGCCTGCTCCGCATCGACGCCGGCGAGATCTGGTTCGACGGCGTGCGTGTCGACACGATCCCCGAGCGCGGCCTCGAGCCGCTGCGCAAGCGAATCGGCATGGTGTTCCAGAGCTCGACGCTGTTCGACTCGATGACGCTCGCGGAGAACGTCGCCCTGCCCTTGCGCAAACACCAAGGCATGCGCCACAGCGCCGCGCTCGTCGAGGCCAAGAAGCGGCTCGCGCAGGTCTACATGGACGACTACGCCGAGCGCTATCCCGCCGAGCTCTCCGATGGCATGCGCAAACGCGCCGCGATCGCGCGCACGCTCGCCCTCAATCCCGAGGTCGTGCTGTTCGACGAGCCGACGACCGGTCTCGATCCCGTGAGCGCGCGCCGCGTCGACCGGTTGATCAGGGAGCTCGCCGCCACGCTCGGTGTCACCGCGATCGTCGTGTCGCACGATCCGCCGTCGATCTTCAGCATCGCCGATCGCGTCGCGTTCATCTATCAAGGCAGGGTTCACGTCGTCGCGACACCGGCCGAGCTGCGCGCATCGCCCGATCCGATCGTGCAGCAGTTCATCAACGGTCAGTCGTCAGGCCCGATGGAGACGCCCGGCTTTTAGCGGTAACCGTGCACCGCACCGCGTCTCGGACAATTCCGCGGTTGCACATCTACGATCCGTGGGCATGCTCTCGAGATGCGCTCGTTGTTGGTGGTCGCGCTTGCCGGTTTCTCGCTCGTCGGTTGCGTGGGAAACATGGCGGTCGACCCGTACGCGCCGAAGTACGGCGGCGAGATCGCAGCCGGTCCGGTGCCCGACGTGCGGTGCGCAGGCACGCCGCCGACCGCGAAGGCGCGAGGATTTCGCCTGTGGCGTCACAAGCTGACCGCGAAGCTCGCCCGCCCGAACCACCGCGGCTTCGATCTGATCGCGACGACCGAGCAGCCTCAGCTGCTCTCGGGAAAGCTCGCATACGGCGTCACCGACAAGAAGCTCGATGGTGAAGACGTGGAACTGTTCGCGTGCGTCGCCGGTACGTGGCAGCAACTCGGCGCGACGCGCACCGACACGCGCGGCCACTTCGTGTTCGCCGTCCCCGATCCGGCGCGGTTGCCAGTCGGCCTGCGCGATGTTTACGCGTCGGTCGTCGCCGATCGCAGCGGCGTCCGCTTCCTCGCATACGTCGCGCCGAGTGACGCGCGGTTGATCGTGTCCGATGTCGACGGCACGCTGACGTCGTCGGAGAGCTCGTTCGTCAAAGCGGTCATCATCGGCAGCTACGTCAAGCCGCATCCCGGTGCGGCCGCCGCACTGCGCGAGACGCGCGACCGCGGCTACCAGGTCGTGTATCTGACCGCGCGCAGCGATCGCTTCACCGACGCCACACGTCACTGGCTCGGTACGCACGGATTTCCACGCGGCCCCGTACGGCTGGCGCCGTCGCTGATCGTCATGCCGGGCTCGGCGACGATCGCGTACAAGCAACGGGTGCTACGCGGGCTCGCCCGCTTCGACATCGTGGCCGGCGTCGGCAATCGCAAGAGCGACGTCGCTGCGTACGGCGCGGTCGGCGTGTCGGCGGATCGCATCTTCGTCAAGCTGCCCGAATACGGCGGGGAGCTCGGTACCGCACTGCGCGCAGGCGCGGCGGTTGGATTCGGCGCATACGGCCTGCTCGCCGTGCCGTGATCAGCTTCCCCTTGCGCTTCTACAGGAGTCTCGGATAGTCTCCTGTAGAAGCGAAAGGGAAGCATGTCGCCGCCGAAGATCGATCTGCCGCAGGGCACGCTGGATCTGTTGATCCTCAAGACGCTCGCGCTCGGCTCCTTGCACGGCTGGGCGATCAGCGAGCGCATCAAACAGATCTCGCGCGACGAGCTACAAGTCGTGCAAGGCTCGCTCTACCCCGCGCTGCACCGGCTCGAGCGACGCGGTTGGATCTCGGCGAGCTGGCGCGCGTCGGAGAACAACCGGCGCGCCAAGTACTACGACCTCACGCCCAGCGGGCGGCGCCAGCTCGAGGCCGATGCCAAGGAATGGCGGCGGCTGATCGCGGCCGTCGAGCTCGTGCTGGCGGGACCGCGAAAGGGCTAGGAGGCGATCATGCTCACGGACCTGCGATTCCGCCTGCGCGCGTTGTTTCGGCGCAACGTGATGGAGCGCGAGCTCGACGACGAGCTGCAGTTCCACCTCGACCGCTCGATCGAAGCGCACATGCAAGCGGGGCAGCCGCGCGAGGAAGCGACGCGGCTCGCACGGCTCGAGCTCGGCGGGGTCGCCGCGGTCAAACAGGACGCCCGCGAAGCGCGCGGGGTCCAGGTGCTCGACGACGTGGCCGCCGACGTGCGCTACGGCGTCCGCGTGTTGCGCAAGGCGCCTGCCTTCACGGTGGTTGCGGTGCTCACGCTCGCGCTCGGTATCGGCGCCAACACCGCGATGTTCTCCCTCGTCAACACCGTGCTGTTGCATCCGCTGCCGTATGCGGAGGCCGATCAGCTCGTGCGCGTCCACGCGCGCACGGACGCGTTCCCGCGCGGATCGATCTCGTACCCGAATTTCCTCGACTGGCAGGCGATGAACCACTCGTTCTCCGCGCTCGCGGTGTCACGCGGCGGTGCGTTCACACTGACCGGCAGCGGCAGTGCGGAGCGAGTCGCGGCCGATCTGGTTTCGGCAGACTACTTCACCGTGCTCGGCGTTCAGCCGATCGTCGGCCGCGCGTTCGCGGCTGGCGAAGACCGGCCCGGCGCCGAACCGATCGTGATCATCGGCGAGCGGCTATGGAAGCGGAAGCTCGGTGCCGCGACGAGCGTCGTCGGGACGTCGGTCGTCCTCGATGGCAAGAGCTACCGCGTGCTCGGCGTCGTCCCTGCCGGATCGGACTTGCGCGCCGTGTCGGGCGGCAATGCGCCCGACCTGTACGTGCCGATCGGTCAGGTCAACGCCCCCGCCCTCGAGCGGCGATCGGCGGGCCTGGGCATTCATGGCATCGCACGCCTGAAACCAGGCGTCACGATCGCGCAGGCGCGCGCAGACATGGCAGCGGTGACCAAAAGCCTCGCGGGCACGTATCCCGACATCAACAAGGGCCGCGGCGCGACGCTCGTTCCGCTGCGCGAATCCGTCGTCGGCAATGTGCGGCCTTACGTGTATCTGCTGTTCGGCGCGGTCGGGCTCGTGCTGCTGATCTCGTGCGTGAACGTCGCAAATCTATTATTGGCGAGAGCCGCCGGTCGGTCGCGCGAGCTCGGCATCCGCCTCGCACTCGGCGCGAGCTTCGGCCGCCTCGTCCGCCAGCTGCTCACCGAGAGCCTGCTGCTCGCCGTCGCCGGTGGCGCGCTCGGTCTCCTGCTCGCGTGGTGGTGCACGGGCACGCTATTCGACGTGCTGCCGCGTGGGCTCCCGCGCGTCGATCAGATCGCACTCGATGCACGCGTGCTCGGTTTCACGGCCGTCGTCGCCGTGCTCGCAGGTGTGCTCGCCGGTCTTGCACCCGCGCTCAAAGTGGCGCGCCCGAACTTGCACGACAGCCTCAAGGAGGGCGGCCGCGGGCCGAGCACCACGCGTCACCGCACGCAAGCGGCGTTCGTCGTCCTGCAAGTGGCGATGGCGCTCGTGCTGCTGGTCAGCGCCGGCCTGCTCGTGCGCACGCTGGTCCGGCTGTCGAGCGCCGATCCCGGCTTCGAGCCCGACGGCATGGTGTCGTTTGGCATGTCGCTATCACCGGCGCTCGCGAATGCCGATCCGGCAACGGTGCGCGCCGAGCTTCGCCGGGTCGACAGCGCGCTCGCTGCCGTGCCCGGTGTCGAAGCAGCGTCGCGCGTGTGGGGCGCAGTTCCGATCGAAGCCGACGACCAGGGCAGCTTCTGGCGCGACGGCTGGCCCGCGCCGCAAGGACAACAGCAGATGGCGCTCGCACTCAAGTTCATCGTCGGTCCCGACCACCTGACAACGATGCGCACGCGCCTATTGCGCGGACGGTTCTTGTCGGCGCGCGATGACGAGCACGCACCTCGGGTCGTCGTCATCGACGAGGTGTTCGCGCAAACCCACTTCCCCGGCGAAGACCCGATCGGCAAGCGCCTCCACATCGACGACTTCGAATACGAACCGGCCGAGATCGTCGGCGTCGTCGCACACGTCAAGCAATGGGGCCTCGATCGCGACGAACGAACCAGCATCCGCTCGCAGCTCTACGAAGCGTTCCAGCAGCTGCCCGACGCAGCGATCACGCGCGCCCCTGCCGGCATGTTCGTGCTCGTGCGCGCGCGGACAGGCGCGAGCGGCGTCGCGAGCCTGACCACATCACTGCGCACCGCCGTGCAAGCCCTCGGCGCGGAGAACGTGATGTACCGCGTGCGCAGCATCGATACGATCATCGCGAGCTATCAGGCGACGCGACGGTTCGCGATGTACGTGCTCGCGGCGTTTGCCGCGCTCGCGCTGCTACTGTCGTGCGTCGGCATCTACGGCGTCGTGTCGTACGTCGTCGCGCAGCGCACGAACGAGATCGGGATTCGCATGGCGCTCGGCGCGCAGGCCGCAGACATCATGCGCCTGGTGCTGCGCCAGGGCATGAAGCTCGCGCTTGCCGGCGTCGTGCTCGGCCTCGCGATCGCCGTCGCGGTCACACCGCTGCTCGAGGACTTCGTCTACGGCGTCCCCGCGATCGATCCGGTGACGTTCGTCGCGGTCGCCTGCGGCGTGACGCTCGTGGCGCTGCTCGCGATCGTGTTACCGGCGCGCCGCGCGATGCGCATGGATCCGATGCAGGCGTTGCGCGCGGAGTAGGGTCAGACAGTCTGACCCTATTTCGGTGGCCGGCTGATGACCTTCCACGGCTGGCGCTTCAAGATCTTGCCGAGCTCCTTCGCGTCCTCGGGGAACTCGGGGTCGCGCGCGAGCTTGAGCAGTGAGCCCTCGCCACGCTCGATGTGCTGCTGCAGCGCTTCGAGTTGCGCGAGTAGCGGATCGACTTTCGCGATCACCACACGCACGCGATCGATCGCCAGCTCGACTTTGTCGATCGCTTCGGCGCCGCGCGCGCCGACCTTGCCGCGCAGGTTGCCGAGCGCAGCACTCAGTTGATCGGCGCTCGTGCTCAGCTTCGCGATCATGTCGCGCGCTTGCGCGAGCGTCGCTTCGCCGCGATCGATCGTCGCGCGGATCCGATCGATACCGGTTTCGCCACCGAGCGCGTCGTAAGTATGCGCCGCTTCTTCGCGCAGCGCCGCGATATCGTCGCCGAGGCTGACGTCGGGCGCGATCTGCTCGAGCGTTGCGCGTAGCTTGTCGATCTCGGCGGTGAGCGCGTTGTACTCGGGGCGCACCGCGTCGGCGAATTGCGCGGCCGTGGTCAGGTTGTCCCACGTGCGTTGCAGCACGCGATCGAGGCTCGGCGGATCGCGGCCGAGGATCTCGTCGCCTTCGCGCAGGGAGCGTGGCGGGTCGCTCGTGATCGTGCCGTCGGGAAGCGACGTGCCGGGCTCCGGCGGTGGTCCGATCTCGAGGTACTTGCTCGACAGCGCGCCGCGCGACGTCACGAACACATCGCCGCCGTATGCGATCTGCTTGGCCCACTTTGCCTCGATCGCGACTTTGACCTCGACGCCCTCTTCGTTGCCGAGCACCGTGGTCGTACCGCGCGGCACGAGCGCGATCGCCTCGACCTTGCCGACCGACTTGCCGGCGACGACGAACGGCGCGCCTTCACGTAGGCCGCCCGTCACATGGAAGTAGACCTTGAGCCGCGTGTGCGAGCCCCACTCGATCTGATCGTAGACGAACACGAAGAATACGATCGCGAGCCCGAGCACGACGAGCGTCACCGCGCCGACCTTGCGCGTGAGGCGTTCGTCTTGCGCGAGCAGGCTCATCGCGCGACGACCTCGCGTGAGCCAACGAGCACTGTGTGAGCCACCGAGCTCATTCCTTCCAGAAGAACTTCCACGGATTGCGTTTGAGATCGCGAATCAGCTCGCGCAAGTCACTGTAGATGTCTTCGCGCGCGAGCAGCGCGCCCGCTGTGCCCTTGCCGGCGCGCAGGTCGGTGACCATGCCGTTGACGTTGTCGATCAAGCCGCCCGCCTTGCCTGCCGCGGTCGCGGCTTTGTCGGCGGCGTTGATCGCTTTGTCGACGCGCTCCTCGGTGATGATGCTGGTGACGCGCTTCGCGTCGGTCATCAGCGCCTGCGCGGACGGCGTCAGCGTGCTCATCGTGTTCTGCGCAGCCTTGAGCGTCGCATCGGCGTCGGCGACGAGCGTGCCGATCTGGCGGCCATCGCCAAGGCCCTTGTTGACCTTCGCGAGCGTGACCTTCGCTTCTTTTGCGAGCTCCGAGCCGTTGCCGATCAGCTCGCCGATGCGCTCGCGGTTGTTGTGCAACAGGTCGTTCGCTTCCTTGACCGCGTTCGCGCTGTTCGCGAGCAAGTTCTTGATCGCATCGCGATCGTCGCGCAGCACCGCGGCAACGCCGTCGAGAACTTCGTAGAGGCGAGCGACCACGAGATCGGTGCGCGGCGGATCGTGCACCGCGGGTGGACCATGAATGACCGCGTTCTCTGCGATCGGCGGTTTGTCCCAATCGCGGCCCGGTACGATCTCGAGGTACTGCTCGCCGAGCACGCCGGCGGTGTTGATGAAGAACTCGGCGTCGCTGCGGATCGAGTCGCGCACGCGATCTTCGATCCACACGGTGACGCGCACCTGCACGCGCTTGCCGAGCTGCGGATCGATCTTGCCGCCGCGGAACTCGACCTCGGTGACCTTGCCGACCTTGATGCCGGAGACTTTGACCGGCGCGCCTGGCTGCAGACTGCCGATGTAGTCGTAGTCGACGTAGATCGTGAAGCCCGAGCGCAGCGAGAAGTTGCCGAGCACGAAGATGAACGCGATCAAGATCGCGCTCGACAACAGGATGAGCAGGCCGACCTTGAACTCGAGGCCTCGTTCGCGCATGGCGAAAGCATAGCCCCGATCGGCATAGGGGCCGGTGAGTTGCCGGTCCCCTGCCCCACCACCCAGCATGCGGGTCCGCACTGGGCGGTTCAAGAGGTCAGACGAGTCGTGGGAGTCCGAGTCGATCGAAGTAGGCAGGAGGCATTG
>DATDCH010000813.1:0-4879 GCA_036524455.1 Kofleriaceae bacterium
GATCATCTGTTGCTGCGAGTGCTTGGCGTCGAGTCCGCTGCGTTGTACGTAGCTGCCGTCGGGCTGCATGTCCCACGCGCCGCGTTGATCTGACAGCTGGGTGTCGAGAATGAAACGCAGCTCCTGCTGGAGCCGCGGATCCTCGACGGGCACGAGGACTTCGACGCGCTTCTCGAGGTTGCGGCGCATCGCGTCGGCCGAGCCCATGTAGAACTCGGCGCGGCCACCGGCGTGGAAGTAGTAGATGCGCGGATGCTCGAGGAACCGGCCGATCACGCTGATGACCTTGATCGTCGACGAGATCCCTTCGAGCCCGGGCCGGAGCCGGCAGGTGTCGCGCACGATCAAGTCGATCGTCACGCCTCGCTGCGACGCTCGATAGAGTGCGCGGACGATGTCGACGTCTTCGAGCGCGTTCAGCTTCCACTGGATATGCCCGCGTCCGCCGAGCCCGACGAGCGCGATCTCGCGATCGATCTTCTCGAGCAGAGATGCTTTGAGTTGCTTCGGTGCGACGAGCAGCTTGCTGTACTTGCGTCGCGGCTTGTAGCCGGTGGTCAGGTAGTTGAACAGCTCGGTGAGGTCACGGCCGATCGCGTCGTCGCACGTGAACATGCCGAGGTCGGTGTAGAGGCGCGCAGTTCCCGCGTGGTAGTTGCCGGTCGAGATGTGCGCGTAGCGGCGCAGCCCGTCGTAGTCGTTGCGAATGACGAGCGTGACCTTCGTGTGCGTCTTGAGCCCGACGACGCCGTAGGTGACGTGGATGCCCGCGCGCTCCATGCGCGACGCCCACTTGATGTTGGCTTCCTCGTCGAACCGCGCCTTGATTTCGAGCACGACCGCAACTTGCTTGCCATTCCGCGCCGCGCGGACGAGGTGCTTGATCACGGCCGAGTCGCGTGACGTGCGATACAGCGTCGCTTTGATCGCACGCACCTTGGGGTCATCGGCGGATTCGCGAAAGAATCGCTCGACGGATTCTTGAAACGACTCGTACGGGTGATGCACGAGCAAGTGCTTTGCTTCGCGGATCGCGTGAAAGATGTTGCCGTCGCTGATGAAGTCGGTCGGCTGCGCCGGCGAATGCAGCGGATCGCGTAGCTCGGGGATCTCGAGCATCGCGATTTCCATGAGGTCGCGTTGGCCGAGCATGCCATCGACCTCGAAGACGTCTTGTCCCTCGTCGAGACCGAGCTCTCCGGCGAGCCGGCTGCGCAGGTGCGCGGGCATCGCCTGATCGACCTGCAGTCGCACCACCGACGAGAACTTGCGGCGGCGCAGCTCGATCTCGATCATCTCGAGCAAGTCGTCGGCAGCTTCTTCGTCGCTCTCGGTGATCGCGTTGCGCGTGACGCGGAACAGCGCGCAGGTCTCGACTTCCATGCCGGGAAACAGCAGGTCGAGGTTGTTTGCCATCACGTCGGCGAGGTCGACGAACGTGCGTGACGTACCGATCCGCACGAAGCGTGACGTGCCGCCGCCGACCGGAACCTTGACGCGTGCGAGCAGGGACTCCGCGTCGTGCGCGTAGCGCAGCGACACCAGCAAGTTGAGGGAGAGGTTCGATACGAACGGGAACGGGTGTGCGGGATCCATCGCCTGCGGCGTGATCAGCGGGAAGATGTTGCGCAGGTAGTGCTCGCGCAGCCACAGCTGCTGCTCGGGGTCGAGCTCCTTGTACGGCGCGATCCACACGCCGACGGTTTTGAGCTCTTCGAACAGGCTCACGCCGATCTGGCGCTTGCGGATCGAGAGTCGGGTGACGAGCTCGAGGCAGTCGACGATCTGCTGCGCGGGCGTGCGGCCGTCGACGCTGAGCGAGTGGAGCTGCGCGCCGACTTGCTGCTTGAGGCCGCCGATGCGCTTCTGGAAGAACTCGTCGATGTTGCCGCCGACGATCGCGATGAACTTCAGCCGCTCGAGCAGCGGCGTGCGCGGGTCGGCCGCCTCCTGGAGCACGCGCCAGCAGAAGTTGAGGTAGGTCAGCTCGCGGCTCAGGTACAGCGCGGCGTCGGCGAGATCGGTTGGAATGATTTCGCCGATTCCCGGAGCCGGCGGTGTACGCGCCGGTTCGGGGATCACGCGCGCCGAGACGCGGGTGGGTGGCTCTTGCTCCGGACGGAGGTCCTCCAACCGATCGAGCCTAGCGATCGTTTGTGACGGATTCGTCGCAAGCGGCCGGTCACCGACGAGAACTGGGTCGGCGGCTCAGCCGAAGCGGCCGGTGATGTAATTCTCGGTGCGTTCCTCGCGCGGATTACTGAAGATCCGCGAAGTGACGTCGTATTCGACGAGCACTCCGGTGCGGCGCTCCGCCTTCGGATCGACTTCGGCGGTGTAAAACGCCGTCCGATCGCTGACGCGCGCGGCCTGCTGCATGTTGTGCGTGACGATCACGATCGTGTACGTCCGCTTGAGCTCGCGCATCAGCTCTTCGATACGGGCGGTCGCGATCGGATCGAGCGCGCTGCACGGCTCGTCCATCAGCACGACCTCGGGTTCGACGGCAATGGTGCGTGCGATGCAGAGCCGCTGTTGCTGGCCACCCGACATCGCGAGCGCCGAGCTGTGCAGGCGGTCCTTGACCTCGTCCCAGAGCGCGGCCGCACGCAGCGACTTCTCGACGACCTCATCGAGCTTGCCGCGCTCGCGGATGCCATTGACCCGTGGGCCGAAGGCAATGTTCTCGTAGATGCTCTTCGGGAACGGGTTCGGCTTCTGGAACACCATGCCGATCCGGCGGCGCACTTCGGTTGCAGACACGTCGGCGCCGTACAGCTCGATGCCGTGATAGGTGATGCGGCCGCCGACGCGGGCGCCGGGGATCAGATCGTTCATGCGGTTCAGGCAGCGGAGTACCGTGGTCTTGCCGCAGCCCGACGGCCCGATGAACGCTGTGATCTCGTTCTTGTGGATCTCGAGCGAGACATCGCGCACGGCGCGAAACGTCCCATAGAACACCTCGAGCTTATCCAGCGCGAAAACGACGGGGGCGTCCGCAACTACCGGCATGGGGTCGTCGACCAGCGCACGATAGCTCGGACGGCTGGGTCGCGTCGGCTCGGTGGTGACAGTTTGCATGGGCAGCTCCTGGGCCACGATTACCTCTTTGCGGCAAACCGCGCTGACACGATGCGTGCGATCATCGTGAGCAAGAACGTCAGAACGACGAGCGTGAGTGCAGCACCCCACGCTCGGTCTTGGGCCGCAACGAACGACGACGTCGCGTTGCCAAAGATCTGCACCGACAGCGCGGTGTTGGCATCCGTGAATAGGTGCGGGTTGTACGCGGTCGCCGCGCCGATCGTGAACAGCAGTGGCGCGGTCTCGCCGGCCGCCCGGGCGACCGCGAGCAAGCACCCCGACACGATGCCGGGCAGTGCGGCGGGGAGCACGACGGTGAGGATGACTCGGCTCTTGCTCGCGCCGAGTGCGAACGCCGCCTCGCGCATGTGATCGGGCACGAGGCGGAGCATCTGCTCGGTGGCGCCGATGATGATCGGCAGCATCAGGCAGGCGAGGGCGAGCGCGCCGCCGAACGCGGAGTAGCCGAACTTCATCGTCCAGAGCACGTAGACGAACAGGCCCATCACGATCGATGGCACGCCGGTCATCACCATCGCCATGAACCGCACGAGCTTGGCGAACTTGGAGGCCTTGCCGTACTCGTGGAGGTACACGGCGCCGAGGATGCCGAGCGGGACCGCGATCAGCGTCGCACCGCCGGTGCACAGCAGGGTGCCGATGATGGCCGGTCCCATGCCGGGGCCGGTGCGCCGAGACACGACCGGAATGGTGGACGTGAAGAAGTCGGGGAAGCTCTTGAGCGCGACCGGACCGCCGCGCGAGATCAGCGAGTACAGGATCGCAATCAACGGGATCGTGATCGCGATGAACGCCGCGACCATGAGGACGGTCATCAGGTTGTTCTTGACCGTGCGCCACGACATGCGCGGCTCGAGGCTGATCGCGAGGATCGGATCTCCGGGATGCCTCATAGCTTGCCTCGTCCGCGTTGCAGCGAGCGCTGCACGATCGCGCTCGAAACGAGGTTGACGATGATCGTGATCGCGAACAGCAGCAGCGCGAGCGCGATCATGGCGGACTTGTGGAGCTCGTCGGCTTCACCCCATTCGTTCGCGATCACCGCGGGCATCGAGTTGCCGGGCGCGAACGCGTTGAACGTGATCTGACCGATCGACGAGCCGATCACGAGCGCGGCGGCGATCGTCTCGCCCATCGCGCGGCCGAGCCCGAGCATCACCGCACCGACGAGGCCACCCTTGCTGTGCGGCCACACCGACGCGCCGATCATCTCCCATCGAGTAGCACCGAGTGCGTACGCGGCTTCCTTCTCGTTCTGCGGCGTCGTTTCGATCACCTCGCGGGCAAGCGACGTGATGATCGGCGTGATCATGATCGCGAGGATCACGCCCGCGGTCATGAACGAACGGCCTTGCGGTGATGCACCGAAGATCGTGTCCAGCACGGGGACGCCGTCGACGGCATTGTGGATCTTGAGGAACAGTTTCTGGAGCGGCTGCGCGAGCACGAGCACGCCCCACAGGCCGTAGACGACCGACGGCACGACCGCGAGCAGGTCGAGCACGTAGACGATCGGCTTGCGCCAGCGCGGCGAAGCGACCTGAGTGACGAACAATGCGACGGACAGGCTGATCGGGACTGCGAGGAAGAGTGCAATCGTCGCCGTGTAGATCGTTCCCCACACGAAGGGCAGAGCGCCGTAGAGGCCATCCGCCGGCGACCAGCGCTTCGACGTGAAGTAGTCGAAGCCCATCTTGTCGAGCACGGGCCCCATGCGGCCCGACATCTCCAGAGCGATCAACGCGAGCACGAGCAAGACGAGAGCAGCCGCGCC
>DATDCH010000814.1:0-2890 GCA_036524455.1 Kofleriaceae bacterium
TTCCGGTGCCGTGGATGACGAACCGCTACCAGCTCGTCGATGTCGGGTGCGCGGTGCCGACCGATCCCGAGCAGCCGATCAGCATCGCGGTGCGCGATCCAGAGCTCGGCGCAGTCATCGGCAGTCTCGCCGCCGGCGCGCTCGGCGATGCGCGCACGCTGTGGGGCGATAGCTCGCCGCTCGATTGGCTCGATGGCAAGCGCCGCAATCAGTACGCCGCGTCACTCGGCGCGTGCGTGCTCGTCAAAGCCGACACGAGCGGCAAGCGCCAGAAGTGGGACGACTGGATCGATAACCTGGCGCGCTGGTTCGACTGGCTGCCCGACGGAGCAGCGCTGCAGAGCGTGCGCCGGCTGCGGCTCGCGCGTGGTGCGAAGGATCTCAAAGGCGTGCACGCGTCGGCCACCGAGACGCTGCGTCGCGGAATTCCGATCATCGCGCCGGTCGCTTCGATGTTCCTCGATACGCTCGCGACGCTCGTCGAGCACGAGCAGTTCGATTCGACCGACATCGAGGATCAATACCGCGCCGTGCGAAGCGTGATGCTGCGCATGCAGTCCGGTCAGGCGTTCACGCTGCTGCGATTCGAAAGCAAGGGAAAGCGAGCGCGATGAAGAAGCAACTGACAATCGAGATGATGCCGGCGCGCGAGGGCGACTGCATGCTCGTGACGTATCACGACGGTAAGAAACCGCGCCGCATCTTGATCGACGGCGGTCGTGCCGGGACGTACAAGGCGCTCAAGGCGCGCCTCGAGCAGCTGCCGGCAAAGGAACGCACGCTCGAGCTGTTCGTGATCACGCACGTCGATCGCGATCACATCGAGGGCGCGCTCAAGCTGATGCAGGACAAGAAGCGGCCGGTGAAGTTCAAGGACGTGTGGTTCAACGGCTACGCGCACCTGCTCGATCCGGAAGCGACGAAAGAGGACTTCGGGCCGGTCCAGGGCGAGCTGATGACGAAGGAGCTGCTCAAGGGCAACTGGAACGTCGCGTTCAAGCGGAAGGCGGCCTACGTCAAGGCGAAGCCCAAGACGATCAAGCTCGATGGCGGCATGGCGCTGACCGTGATCTCGCCCGATGCCGCCAAGCTCGCGCTGCTCGAGCCGGAATGGGAGAAGGCGTGCAAGCTGGCCAAGATCCATCCGACGAAGAAGCTGCCGGTGAAGGATTCCGGCCTCGAAGAGTTTGGCTCGCTCGACGTCGACGACCTCGCCGGAAGTACCTTCTCCGATGACGACGCGGAGGCCAACGGCTCTTCGATCGGCCTACTCGCGACGTTTGGCAAGGCGAAGGTGATGTTCGCGGCGGACTGCCACGTCGACCGCCAGCTCGCGTCACTCAAAGCGCTCGCACCGAGCGGCAAGCTGAAGCTATCGGCGCTCAAGGTCGCCCACCACGGCAGCGAGCACAACGTATCGACCGAGCTACTGAAGAAGCTCGACTGTCCGCGCTACCTGATCTCGACGAACGGTAGCCAGTTCAAGCACCCGACGCGGTCCGCCGTCGCTCGCATCATCAAACACGGTGGCGCGGCGAAGGAGATCTACTTCAACTATCGCTCGGCGTTCACGTCGATCTGGGACGAGGAAGAGTTGCGCGAGACGCACGGCTACACGGCGGTGTATCCGGCGGACAAGAAGTCAGATGGTTTTTTGACCGTCACGATCCCGGCGTGAGCTTTGTCGTGAACCGTTGACGTCGAAGGTCACGTCAAACGCCTGAGCCGTGTGGACCTACTTCGCGGCGAGCGAGTCGGCTTTGCGCTCGACCCATGCCATCGGTTCGTTCGCGACGCAACGCCAGCGATCGTCGACCTCGCCCATACGCACGTCGACGTTCGTCGCTTCTGCAGACACGGTGTCGCCAGCGAAGCCGAGTCGAATGTACGCCATCGACTCGAAGCGGCGAAACCGCACTTCGGCCTGACACGGCGCGACCGTGTAGACATCCTCGGCGGCCCACGCGGCGTCGCCGTCGTCTTCGAGCTGATCGACGACGAGCTTGTCGCCGATGAACTCGACGAGGAACGGCACGCGCAGCTCGGCGGTCTCGCACGAGCGATCCTTGATGCTGGGTGTCCAGCCTTGCTCGGCGGGAACCACGAGCTCGTAGAGGCCGGGCTTCACGCACGCCTGCGGCGACGGGGACGCGCCGACATCCCGCACGCCAGAGATCGGTACGCCGCTGCGCTCGCCCGCGATCCGCAGCGTACCGGTCACGACCTGCGTCTTCGGATCGAGCGTGAGCGACGCGAGGATGTCGCCCTGCTTGGCCTTCGCGATCACGTCGAGCTTGCAGCTCGCCGGATCGGGATCGAGCTCGAGCGCGTAGTTTGCGGGGTCGACGCCGATCGAGATCGGTTTGACGAGCGTGGCTTTGCGCGCGCCTTTGTCGACGTCGAAGCGGAACCACAGCTTCTGGCCGACGCCGGCCTCGAAGCGCAGCCGGTAGCGACCCGCGAAATCACAGCCCGATTGGGCAGTTTCCTTGGCCTTACCCGAGCAGCCAACCAACGCGATCAACAGGAGCCAACGCATGTGGGAACGAGCCCGCGTGAAAGGCGCGGTCGCGCCCAAACGTATGACAGCTGCGAACAGCCGCGGCAGCGCGGTGTTAGAAGCGGCCGGCCGCAGCAAAGCCGACCGAGTCGGGGGTCGCGACGGGCGCGAACGACAGCGAGGTTTCCGACGACGACTTCGGCGCGCCGAGGATGAACATCGCGCCACCGGCCGCGATCGCGACGCCGCCCACGATCATGAGCGCGATCTGTTTCTGCTCCGCAGCTTTGCCTTCTTCTTCGCGCGCCTTGATGTTCGGCGGCCACGGGTCCCCGATGTCATGGTTCGAGATCTCGTCGCTGATGCTCTTGGCTTGCAGGCCGTAGTAGG
>DATDCH010000815.1:0-17718 GCA_036524455.1 Kofleriaceae bacterium
GCAAGCTGCGCGCGTCGCGCTCGGGTGATCCGAAGCAGCGCGCCGCGGCTGCAAAGCAAGCGCACGAGGCCGTCACGAAGCGCCTCCAGCAGCTCCAGAAGCAGCGCCAGGAAATCCAGAAGCGCGCGAAGCAGCTACGCAAGCACTGAGCGAGCGCTAGAGGTCGCGGCGGACGTAGAACTGGAACTGCGCCGCGACGTCGGGCGACGCGTCGAACACGACGTCGGGCGTCGGCTTCCACGACCACTCGTCCGTCATCTCGAGGCGCGCGGGGTCGTAGTCGAAGTTGCCCATCACGAGCGTGCGAAAGCTCGAGCCGAGGTACGTGCGCTTCGCGAGCTTGATGTCGAAGCCGATCCCGAAGAAGCCTTCGGGCAGCGCTTTGTTGTCGCTGATCCGCTCGTTGCCGTACGGCACCGAGACGCGCGTCAGCTCGACGCCGCCGCCGAGCTGGACGTAGCCGCGCAGCCACGTCGCGATCTGCGTGCGCGCACCGATCGCGGCGCTGAACAAACCGCTCGTGCGATCGATCGGCAGGTCGGTCGCGTTGACCGGATCGAGCGAGCTGTACATGTCGAGGCCGGCCTCGACGAACAGCGGGCCCGGCAGGGCGCGGGCGCCGAACACGCCCATGCCGTTCATCCGACACTCGTCCCACGGCTGCTCGGCCTCGCGGCGAAAGCCATAGCCACCCACCCGGGCGCCGACCTCGAAGGCCGAGGCACCTCGTGTCACGGAGGCCGACGGCGGCGAGGTTGGCTCGCCGGCGGTGGCAGTGGCGGAAGATGCGACGACCAAGAGCGCGGCGAGGCATTTCGTGGACATGCCAGGGTCCACAGCAACCCCCGCGCCGTGAATTTTCGTTCTCAGCTCGTGAACCGGCGGCTTCGAATCGCCGGTTTGTCCTACGCCTTGACGCGCTTGAACACGAACATCACGACCTCTTCGTCGTGATCGTCGGCAGGGCTCTCGTCGCGCGTGGTCGCGACCAGCTCCCAACCCTCTGCGCCGCGGCGGTTCAGCTCGTTACGGATGCCGTCCGTGCTCGCACCGTGGCCCCATGCAACCGTGAAGATGTCGTACTCGAATTTTTGCGCCATGGCGCCGACCGTAGACTCAACGCGCGGCCGGCGTCCACCGCACGCCGGCACCAACGACAATCGCAGTGCCACCGTAGCTGGCGGGCATCGTGTCGACGCTCGTCGTGTCGCGGCGCAGCAGCCACATGTGCTCGGCAAATCCGTCGGCGGTCCACGCAGGTGCAACGCGGTAGCTCACTCCCGCCGTCGCCGCGACGCGCGTCGAGTCAGGTGACGACGGCGTGAGATGCTCGGCCGGCACCGGCGACGGATCGAAGTAGCCGCCCGCACGCGCGGTCAGCTTCGGCGTGTGACGCCACTCGGCGCCCGCGCGAACGGCCCACGTGTCGTGCCAGCCGTTCTCTTGGATCGCGTTCGGGGTCGCGTCGTGCGTGAAGTCGACGGTGGTGCGCTGGTTGATCGACCAACGCGTGTGCTCGACGTCGGCGAGCGCGGTCAGCGCGCCGCGCCGCCAGCGTGCACCGAGCACGATCTGATCGGGCATCGTCATCGTCGTGGCGGCTGTTTGATCCGGCGTCTTCTCGCTGAATGCATCGGGCGCGGTGAAGTTCGCGTTGCCCGCGAAGTCGAAGCGCGTGCGGCTGCGATAGGTGAGACCGACCGCGATGTCCTCGCGCGGCGTGTAGTACGCCGACGCGTCGACACCGAAGCCTTGGCCCGCGAGATCGAGCCGCACGTCGCCCTGCATGTCGATGAAGTCGAGGTTGCGCTGGATCTGCAGCCGCGCCGCATCGAAGTGCATGCCCGCAGAGAACCGGATCGGTCCGACGCGATACGCGGCGAACGGCGCGAACCGGATCACCATCAGCTCGGTGCGCACCGCCTGCGTTGCGCCGGGCCATGTGGTCGGCCAGGTGACGCCGCCTCCGAACGGCACGCCGATCGCGATCCCGGCGGCCCACCGATCCATCGCGAAGCTCGCGTCGAGATGCGGCGGTGTTGACCACTTGCTCTCGGTGTCAGCACTCCAATCGTCGCCGCGCGCCTGCAGCGACGGATGCGCGAGCGCGAGCGACAGGCCGATGCGCAGGCCGCCATCGTCGGCGAGCGCCGCCGGTGCGTGCCATGCAGCGCCCGGATCGTCGTCGCGCGCGGCACCGGCGCCACCGGTTCCGGCCGACACCGCGTTTTGCTCGGCGACTGCGAGGCCACCGGCGTGTGCCGTCGACGACGCGAGCATCAGGAAGAGGATCTTCTTCATGGCACCAGCTCCCCGGACAGGAAGTTTGCGAGGTCGCGCGTGCCGCGCAGGTACTCGGGCTCGATCGGTATCGTCAGGAATGCGTGCTCCGCGATGTAGTCGCGGCGCGGCGCCTTCGTGACCGCTTCGAGCACCTTCGTGTTGTTGTTCGGGATGATGAAATCGAGCGTCGCCATCTGGAGCAGCAGCGCGCGATTGCCGGTGATGTCGCCGTAGTGCTGCGGGTCGACCTTG
The DNA here is from genome assembly GCA_036524455.1 of Kofleriaceae bacterium. GTDB lineage: Bacteria > Myxococcota_A > Polyangia > Haliangiales > Haliangiaceae > JABFXX01. The sequence continues at coordinate 2,536 of DATDCH010000815.1, forward strand.
TCCATGAACCACTTCGCGACCGTCACGAAGCGGCGACCCTCGAACGAATCACGCTGCACCTTTTGGCGCGTGAAGAACGCGTCGAGCTGCGAGCTGAAGAACGTCGAGTCGTCGAACATCGGCACCAGGTTCGCGCCCGGCACGTTGAGCACGGCGCGCGAGATGTTCGGGTTCGTGCCGAGGAAGACGGCGCCCATGATGCCGCCGAGCGACTGGCCCGCGTAGTAGATGCGCGACGTGTCGACCGGCCGGCCGATGTGCTGCTGCCAGTTACCGAGGCGAAGCGAACGGTCGAGGGCACCGAGATCGATGAGCGCCTGCTGGAAGTGATCCTTCGTGTTCGCGATGTGCTCGATCTCGAGGAACATCGCGCCGCTCGCGACCGGCATGTCGATCACGCCAAACGTGGCGAGCTTGTTGCCGTTGCCCTGGGCGTCGACGCAGCGACCTTCGTCGTTGCACGTCGTGCCCGACTGGCAGGGCTCGAGCGACGCGAGGCTGCCGTCGAGCGGATCGACGATCGAGATCGGGCCGCCCTTCGCGCAGTACGTACGCGAGCCGTGATACGGGAAGTCGATTGCGATTGCGGCGTAGCCCTTCGCGGCGAGCGCGTCGCCGACCGCGAGCACGAACCGCCGCTCGGTGATGAGGCCGTGGCCGAAGATCACGACCGGTACCGGCCCGGTTGACGAGCCCTTCGGCATCGTCATCGTGAACCGCACGTCCTCGAGCACGTGGCCACCGTCGCCGCGCCACGACCGCTTCTTCGGATCGAGGAAGTTCGCCGTCTTGATCGTGCCGTTGATGACGGTGCTGACGTTGAGCACCGAGCCGATGCCGAACGGGAAGTCGGCGAGCGCCTGCCCGGGTGTCATCTTCGTGATGTTCGCGGCCTCCGGGGTCACCGCGAGCGTGGCCGCCGTGTCGCGCATCACGACGAGCGGTTCCTTGACCTTCATCGTGGTGAACGGCCACGCCGCAAGGATGCGATCGCGGCCGAGCGCGTCGAGCCCTGCGGCGAGGCGCTGGCGCGAACCCTCGAGCTTCGTCGCGTCGTGATCGTCGATCGCGTGGATCTGGCTCTTGCCGTCGACGAGCACCGGTGTGTGGCTGCGCAGGAAGTGCCCGATCGGCATGATCGCGGGCGGCTGACCGAGCGCGTCCTGTACGTCCTTCGTGACGACGAGCGCGTATGACGTCTGCTCCGCGAGTCGGCCACTCTTCGGCGTGACGACGACGTGTTGCTTGCTCGCGAGCAGCTCGATCGTCGCCGGCACGAGCGTCGGCGTTGCGCCGAGCTCATACAGCTTGATGTTGGCCTCGGTGATCGTCGCTGCATTCATGGGTGCTGTGAGCTCGAACAGCTGGCTACTCGACAGCCCCGCGCCATCGAGCTCGGCGAGCCGGCCCTTCGCTTCGGCCTCGACCTCGCTGTCCCACGGTGCGGCCGGCACGTCGACGAGACCGGTCGATGGCTCGATCATCAAATCGATCGGTAGCGGGATGCGCTGCGATGGCTGATCCATCGCGAGCTCGGTGCGCTTGGTCACCGTGAACGCCCACAGCGCCGCGACGTCTGCGCGCGGCAGTTCCTGATTCGCAAAGTAATCGAACGCGCCGGTGAGATCCTCGCGAATGCCTTCGAGCCGCGCTGCATTCGATACGCGCTCGTCGTGGTTCTCCCCGGGGAACGCATGCTCGTGCTGTGGCGTGTCGAGCGCTTCGAGCTGGCGCAAGAAGTAGAACGCAGCGTCGCACTCGACCTTCTCACCCGCGAGCCCCTTGAGTCCCTTGTCGCCGCCGCGCACGAGCGCGACGTAGCGATCGCCGCGCAGCCAACCCGTTCGCGGCGGATCGAGCGTCAGCTTCTTGCCGTCGGCCGACAGCGTCATCCGCACGTCGGTCACGCGCGAAGGGACGATGCCCCAGTGCCACACCTGCACGGTGCCGTCGCTGATCGACTTCGGATCGATCGCGCCGGTGAACTCGACCGTCGCCGACATCAGGCTCGACCAACCGTCGAGCGTCTCGAGGTAGTCGTAGAACTCGGCCTCGGTCGGGTTGAGCTTCGCCCGTTCCTTGTCGGTGTCGTTTGGAAGGTTGAGCCGGCCGGCAGCTGCATCGCGCAGCACGTCGGTCGGCATAGGAATCACCGACGCGTCGGGATCGAATCGCGCATGAATGATTTTCTGCGCGGGATCCAACTCGAGCGACGTACAGCCGGCGAATACGAGTACGGTGAGCGCAAAGTGCCGCACGAATCTCCCTCCCAGGTGACTTGTGCAAGGTTCTGCGCTTTTATTGAAACTGAGTCAAGAGGTGATTGACCTACGGTCAATGTCCGCAAACGACAGGTTGCACCGGGACTTAGGTTCAGTTTCGAAGCCTCGTTGCAAGCATCGTCAGCAGCCTCACAACACACTGCGTTAACGTATGACGCGGGCCTTTGGCAACGCCGACCGACGCACGCGCGGAGCGCGATGCGAACGTCGCACGATCGGCAGCACGACGATCACGATCACCGCGATCGCGCCGATCAGGATCGCGCTCGGGACCGCGAGCACGGAGAGCCGATCGGCTTTCACGATCACGCCGAGCATGACCAGCGGCACCATCCACATCGCCCATAGCGCGACCTGACCGGGGCGCGGTCGCCAGAACACCCAGCCGGCGGGTACGAACAGCACACCGGTGAAGAGTGCGTACCGGCGATCTAGCAGGACCGCGACCATCCCGAACATGAGCGTGAGGATGATGAGCCGGCGCACCGCCGTCGCGACGTTCGCTTCGCGCTCGTCTGGATCACTTGCCATAGACCAGCCCCAAATAGACCAGCTCGCGCCCGAACTCGGCTTCCATCGGCTCGTTCGATAGGTTGCGCCAGATCGCCGCGCGTCCCTCGATCGCCCACTGCCCGACGAGCTTGCGCGCGAGCCGCAGCTGCACCGAGCTACGGTTCTCGTCGTCGATGCTCGTGTACTCCTGCATCTGAGGACCGCCGGGCACGATGCGTCCCTCGAGATACTGATCGATCTGCAGGATCGCGAGCAGCGTGCCGTAGACGTCGAGCGGCAGCACGGCGGTGCCTGACAGCGTCGCGCGATGACGGGCGAGCGATTGGCCGTAGTCGTTGGAATCGATCACGGTGATCTGATACGCGATCGCCGCGACTTGCCGGCCGACCCACGTGAGCTCGACGCCGAGGCGCTGATAGCGGTCGCGGCGTTGGATGTCGGTCGACGCCGAGCAGCCCGGATCGGGCTCTGCCTCGTGCGGGCAGTCGTTCGCGAGCGCCGTCGTGTCGAAGCCGCGGTTCTCGAACGCGAGCGTCGTCACGAGCTCGAGTGCCTTCGTCTTTGCGGCGGGCTGCCAGAGCATCAGCTCGAGCCGCGCATTGGCGGCCGGGCCGCGCCAGTCGAAGTCGTGATCAGGCTTGTACGTGAAGTCGCGTACGCCGAACGCCAGCGTCAGCTCGTGTTCGTCCTCGGTCTGCATCGCGAGTACCGCGTCGGCGCCGAGGTTGCGAAACGTGCGCGCGCCGATGTTGTCGGAGAGCGGCAGTGCATCGATTGCGGCGACCGCGAAGCCGGCGGCCACCGGGCGTTCGCCGACCCGACGCAGCCAACGCAAGTTGCCCGCGAGCACCGATACGTTCTCGACCGCGATCTCGCCGTCGGTGACGATGCGGGTCAGGTCGGAGAGGTTGAACGCGGCGGCGCCTCCCGCGATCTTGCCCCTGCGCTCGACGCGCGCGCCAAACCGCATCACCCATGCCGTGACGGGGTCGACGGTCTCGAGTGGGTCATCGGGATCGACGGCACCGTCTTGGACGCGCTGGACATTGCTGTCGAGCTCGGTGCCGGCTTCGCCGGTCACGACCCACGGATCGGCGGCCACGCCATGCGCCGACCCGACGAGGGCGGCCAGCACGATGGCGCGACGCATGGCCGCATCGTATCCCGGGCCGGACCGTGGTAGGGCAGTGGGATGCGCTGGCTCCTCGCCCTTTGCTTCGTGTTTTCGACCGGCTGCGGCGCCTGCAAGGGCGACCCGGAAAAGTGCGATCGCGCATGCCGCAACTACGCCGAGCTGGTGTTCTGGGACAAAGCGAACGCCGAGATCGAGGCGCTGCCACCGGGCGAGCGCGATGCGATGCGCAAGGAGAAGATGGCCGAGCTCGCGCGGAACCTGTCCCAGGGCGTCGATCTGTGCACGAGCAAGTGCGTGTCCGCGAACAACACGACGGACACCGAGTGCTTGATCGCGGCGAAGACCGCGGCGGCCGCGAAGGACTGCGTCACGAAGTAGGCAGCGGGCGCGTTGTCGCGCTCGTCGTTCGTTCTGGGGTTAGCGGCGGTGGTCGCCCGCGTTGTCGCGCTCGTCGTTCGTTCTGGTTAGCGGCGGTGGTCGCGGACGCGGGGCGCGTTGTCTCGCTTGTCGTCGTCCTTGTCTTTGTCCTTGCTCTTGTTGTCGTCGTCGCGGTGGTCGCGCACGACCGGCTTGGACTCTTGCTTGGGCTCGCTGCGGTGATCGCGCACGTTATCGTTGCGGTGATCGCGCACGATCGGCTCGCTGCGGTGATCGCGGACCGAGACCTCATCGCGATGGTCGCGCACGTTCGAGTCGGTGGTGCGATGGTCGCGAACCACCGGTGCGTCGCGCCACGTGCCGCGCTCCCACAGCCACTCGATGCCGGTCCACCGCCACTCGCCCGAGATCCACTCGGCGTCCTCGTACGGCGGGTTGCCCGGATTCTCCGGCTGCGGCGCTGGGCGCGGCGGCCGCACACGCGCACCGATGGAGATGAGGTACTCGCGCAGCAACGCGCGGATCACGAGCGGTTGCTCGCGCAGGTACTCGCGATGATCCTCGCGCGCGTTGCACTCGCCGGTCAGATACGCGATCAGCTCTGCGCGTGTGTGAAGCGCTTCACCGCGCAGCCGCGTCTGCACGGCAATCCGCGCTTGCACCTTCGGATCGGCGAGCTGGCGCGCGCGAGCTTCGGCGCCGAGGTCGCGCACGCGCACGAGCTCGAACGTCGCTTTGACGTCGGTGTCGTCGGCGATTGCGGTCACCGAGCACGCGCCGTCGTCGAGCCATGCCGCGTCGGTTGTCGCGTGCAGGCGCGCCGCGCCGAGATCTCCCGCAGCGAGCTCGACGTCATCGCTCACCGCTGCGTGTGCGATCGCGCTGCCGGCGACGTCGCCTGTCGCTTGACCCGATACGTGCGCATCGACAGCGGCAGTTCCACTCGGACCGCTCGCGTGCGCATGCGCGTGGACGTCGGGCGCGGCTGCACCGATGACCGCGCCGGCCAACGCGGCGACGTTGCGGCGTTCGCGTTCGCGCTCTGCACGCAGCTCGGCGAGCCGGCGCGCGCGATACTCGTCGAACGTTTCGCCGGCGACGCCGGTTTGTACGGAGCCGGGGCACAGCACAGCCCACTCCACGAGCTGCGCGCGCGGGACATCAAAGCGGAGTTTTATTTCATACGTGCCGCGCGTCACGGGAATCGTCGACGGCGCCGCGGCCTCGACGGTGCCGCGTGCTTGCACGACGGCGGTGCCGCCGCCAATCGTTTCGCGTTTCATGTGACCGCCGCACGCTGTGACGAAAACGATGGTGGAGAGATACCCGATGCGCATCGGGGAGCGCGTAGTGCCATCACCGTGCCACCGCGCTGGCCTCGCGTTTGCGATCGCATTCGCGCATGCCTTCAGCCTCGATTCATATCAACGCACACTTGCACGCGGTTCTGCATGGCCGACAAGTGCTCGCGGCGGCGGTGCGTGAACAACGCGCCACGCCGCGCGGCAACACCGTGGCCCGCGTACTACGCCTGTGGGTCGCACTGACGCTCGCTGCATGTGGAGGTAGCCCGCGCGGCGACACCTACGCGCGCGCCTCGCAGCAGCAGGAACAGTGTTGCGAAAGTTTAAGCGGGCCAACCCGCGACGATTGTCTCCGCAAGCTCGTGCGCGTCGAGGATCCGCAGGTCGCGAAGACATCGACCAACCAAGATCAGTACGCGTGCGTGAGCGAGCATTTCGTCTGCGATCCGACGACGGGTCACGCGACGCAGCAGAGCGCGCAAGCGCAGCTCGACTGCATCCAGGATCTCGACGGCAACTAGTTCATCGAGGTCGGCGCCGGCGCGAACGTCATGGGCGTGATCGACAACGAATTCGCCATGCCGATGAAGCCAATGCTTCCGCCGCCGCCACCACCGCCGCCGCCACCACCGCTTGCGGTGGCAGCGGAGCCGGATTGACCGTCGGATATTGCACCACCGGCGCCGCCGCTGCCGGCACTGCCCGTGGCCGGGGTCCCCGGCGGCGCGAATGGACCGACGGCTTGGTTGCCGTCGGCGCCCACCGAGAACGACGTCGCGCCGGCGCCGCCGGAGCCGCCGACCGCGAAGATGGCCGCGCCGGCGATCGTATACGTCTTCGCATCCAGACCGATGAACCCACCGCTGCCGCCGCCGCCCGCACCGCCGGTGACGTCCGGTCCGCCACCGCCGGCGCCCGAGGCGTTGATGCGTCCGTTGATGACGATCGTGCTGCCCGACAGCAGATACACCGCGCCGCCGCCGCGGCCACCGCTGCCCGCGGTGAGGGCTAACCCGTCTCCGCCGCTTCCGCCCGGGCAGCCTCCGCGCACCGCATTGATCGCCAGCAGCTCGCTGCCCGGTATGCCGCCCGCGGTGGTGGAGTTGCCGTTGTGGCCAATGCCGCCGTGGCCGCCCCTCGCGCTGAACGAGCCGCCCGCGCCGCCTCCTCCGCCTCCCGTCGTCGGGTCGTTGGCCCCGCCGGACGAGAATGCGCAATCCTTCGCCTCGCCACCGGCACCGACGCTGCCCGTGAGGATGTCGCTCGACACGTCGATCACGCCCGTTGGTTCGACGATCACTTCGTCGATGCCGACGAGCACGAGCGGATTCGCGCCGGTCGCGCGCAACATTCCGCTGACGACGATGCGCGTGCCGACCAAGAAACACAGCGTCGTGCCATCGGCGGCGACGCGCGAATACGTGCACGGTCCGGTGGTCGTGTCGAACGTGACGCCGCTATAGACCAGCGGCTCGGTCGGCGGGTCGAAGCACTCATCACGAACGAAGCCGTCGCCGAGGCAGATCTGGGTAACGGTGTCGCCGGTGTCGTCGAGCGTGGCGTCGCCGAGCGTCGAGCAGTCGTCGCTTCCGATCGGGTGGCAGCGCTTGTCGCCGCCGCACTCCATGCCGTTGGGGCAGAAGTCATCCGGGCACGCGACCGAGCAAGCGTCTTCCAGCGCGGGTCGATAACACCCGGCTAGTAGCGCCGCGAACATCGCCCACTGACGCACGATCGGAGTATCGCACAACCACTGTGCGTCTCCGTTGCGGATGTTCACCGCGTCGAGCAGTCGCTCGACGACAACTAGACGTTTAGTTCATTGCAACCGGCGGCGGCGCAAACGTGCCGACGGGGACGACATTCATGTTCGCCATGCCGATGAAGCCCATGCTGCCGCCGCCTCCACCACCGCCGCCCAACGATGCAGCGCTGCCCGCTGCGCCGGCGCCGATCGCGCCACCCGCACCGCCCGAGCCACCGGTTCCAACGGTCATCGTCAGTGGCGACGCCGACGGTCCGCTCGCTTGATTGCCGGCTACCCCCACGGCGACTGGCGATGCACCCGCGCCACCCGATCCGCCGACCGCGTAGACGCGCGTTGTCGCGTCGAACGAGTACGCCTTCGCATCAAGCCCGATGAAGCCACCGCTGCCACCACCGCCCGCACCGCCGCTCGGATTCGGTCTGCCCCCGCCGGCCCCCGACGCGTTGATGCGGCCGAGAATTCGGATCATGCCGCCCGACAACAGATAGATCGCGCCGCCACCGTAACCGCCGACGCCGCCGGAACCGGAGACGCCGTAGCCGCCGATGCCACCGGGGCAACCGCCGCGCAGCGACGACGGCACCGGTAACGCGTTGACCGCGACGCCGCCTGCTAGCACCTGCGTGCCGTTGTTGCCGCTACCGCCGTTGCCACCCCGCGCGCGGAACGAACCGCCGGCGCCGCCACCACCACCCGTCTCCGCCGGATCGTTCACGCCGCCGATCGCGATCGAAGGCGCGCAGCCTTTCGCTTCGCCAGCGCCGGCGCCGGCGATCAACGAGGTGTGGATGCTCGACACGTTGATGACGCCGGTCGCCTGAACGACGACTTCATCGACCCCGACGAGCACGAGCGGATGTTGGCCTGTCGCGCGAAACGTTCCGTCGATCTCGACGCGCGTGCCGACCAAGAAGCACAGAGTCGTGCCATCGGCTTCGGTGCGCGTCAGCGTACAGGGGCCACTGTTCGTGTCGAAGCTGTCGGTGCTGAACATCAGCGGAGCTGTCGGGCGCTCGAAGCACTGTTTGACAAAGCCATCGCCGAGACAGACTTCGGTTGCCGTGTCGTTCGGGTTGGCGTCGGCGAGCGTCGAGCAGTCGCCGGTTCCTCGCGGGTGACATAGCTTGTCGCCGCCGCACTGCATGTCGCCTGGACAGAAATCGTCGGGGCACGCGACCGTGCACGCGTCTTCGAGCGCGGGCCGATAACAACCCGCTAGCAGCGCCGCGAACATCGTCCACCGACGCACGATCCCAGTATCGCACATCTCCTCAGGACCCTCGTGTAGAGGTTCCGGTCTTCCGGGACGCGCGCGCGATATACTCATTGGCCGTGGCGCCGCACACGAGCAAGGAGGGACCGTCCGTCGGTGAAGACACCGAGGTAACGGTCGCGCCCGCGCCGCCCGAATCAGGCGATGTGACGGCCATGACGTCACCGATCACGCTCCCCGACACGAACCTCAAGCCGGGCATGACGCTCGGCGAGTATCGCGTCGAGCGGTTGATCGGCGCCGGAGGCATGGGCGTCGTGTTCGAGGCCGTGCATCCGCTGATCGGCAAACGCGCGGCGGTGAAGATCCTCAAGAAGGAGCTGTGCACTGATCCGGGCACGCTCGAGCGCTTCGTCGACGAGGCACGCGTAGTCAACCAGATCGGCCATCCCAACATCGTCGACGTGTTCGCGTTCGGCGAGATGCCCGATGGCCGCTCGTACTTCGTGATGGAGCTGCTGACGGGCGAGACGCTGCGGGTGCGGCTCGCGCGTGGCCCGGTGATGCTCGACGAGGTCGTCGCGATCGCACGGCCACTCGCTCGCGCGCTTGTCGCTGCGCACGGCAAGGGCGTCGTGCATCGCGATCTCAAGCCCGACAACATCTTCCTCGCCGCGGGAGCGGAAGTGGACGGCGCCGAGCGCGCAGTGGTCAAGCTGCTCGACTTCGGCGTCGCGAAGCTCGCACGCAGCGATCATCGCCTCGAGAAGACCGCGACCGGCGCGCTGGTCGGCACGCCGCAGTACATCGCGCCCGAGCAGGCGAAGGGCTACACGATCGATCATCGCGCCGACATCTACGCGCTCGGCGGCATCCTGTTCGAGATGCTCACGCAGCGGCCGCCGTTCGTCGCCGACAACGCGATGGAGGTCGTCGCGAAGCACTTGATGGAGCCGCCGGTACGGCCCTCGACGCTGGTGCGTAACGTGCCCGCCGAGCTCGACACGATCATCGTGCGGATGCTCGCGAAGGATCCGACCGCGCGACCCACGCTCGCCGAGGTGATCGCGGTGCTCGATCGGCTGCGCAGCGCGACGGCGGTCGCGTTCGTCCCGATCCCCGCGACCGCGGAGCCAACGCAGCCGGTGCGCAAGGGACCGCGGATCAATCCGCTTCCGTTCGCGCTCGTCGGCGCAGTCGGCATGGCGGTCGGGATGTTCTTCCTCGTGCGCGCCCTGCAAGGCAAACCGAGCGAGCCCGCGCAACCGGTCGCGAGCGAGCCCGCTCAGCCGGTCGAGACCGAGGTCATGTCGCCCGCGCAACAACCGACGCAAGAGCCCGCGCAACCGACGCCGTCACCAACTCCCGCACCGACGCCACCGCCAACGGCGACGCAACAGCCAGCACCTCCGGCACCGACGCCGACGCCCGCGCGCCCTCCGCGTCCCACGCCGACCGCAGATCCGATCGCGACCCCGTCGCGGCCGGAACGACCGCGGCCACGTCCCGCCGAGACCAAGCCGGCGAAAGGCCACGTGCGCATCATCGTGAACCAGCCGGGCAAGATCCTGATCGACAGCGTGCCGGTCGGCGAAGGGCTGAAGTTCGAGATGGAGCTGTCGCCGGGCCCGCACAAGCTCGAGGTCGAAGCCACAGGCTTCGTCAAGCACACGAGCAAGTTCTCGATCGAGCGCGGGGAGAAGACAATCAAGCGCGTGCGCCTCGTGCCGGCGCTCGATCCAGACAAGGCACTGCTCGAGCCCGGTGGCTCACTCGGAGAGCGCAAGTGATCCGCTGGATCGTGATCGGCGTGCTCGCGTGCACCGCGACCGCAGTGGCTCAACCGAGCTCGAAGCAGCGCGCCGACGCGACGGCTGCGTATCAGGACGGCCAGCGCCGTTACCTCGACGAGGACTACGTCGGCGCGGCGCAGCAGTTCGAAGCTGCGTACAAGCTCGATCCCGATCCGGCCTACGAGTTCAACATCGCGCAGGCCTACCGGCTCGCGAAGAACTGCGAGAAGTCGGTCTACTGGTATCGCAAGTTCCTCGTCGATGCGCCGAAGGCACCGAACGCCGAGGCGGTAAAGAAGTACATCGCCGACGAGGAAGCGGCGTGCATCAAGCCGGTACAACCGCCGCCTGCGCAACCCCTCGAGCCCGAGCCGCCGAGCGAGCCGGTTCCGGACAGCGGCGCAGAGCGCAGCCACGTCAAGCGCAACCTCGGCTTCGGTGCGCTCGGCGCGGCCGCGGTGGGCATCACGGTCGGCATCGTGTTCACGCTCAAGGTGCGCAGCACCGCCGAGGAACGCGAGGGCCTGTGCCCCGACGAGCCCATGTGCACGTGGACGGAAACGAAGGCGAAGCGCGAAGACCGGCTAAAGACGCTCGGCGCTCGGCGCAGCGCGATCGCGATCAGCGGCTACGCGGTCGGCGCCGCCGCGCTCGGTGCAGGCATCTGGCTGCTGCTCAGCGATCGCGACGCGTCGCGCGAATCGTCGGTCGCGATCGTGCCGACCGAGGGCGGTGCGTTCGTGTCGTGGTCATTCCGCAAGTAGTGCACTGCCCGAAAATGACAAACGCCCCGACCAGCGGGGCGTCTGCGTAGCAACGGAAACGGTGGACTAGAAGTCCATGCCGCCCATGCCGCCCATACCGCCGCCACCATGGCCGCCGGCGGGTGCGGCCGATTCCTTCTTCGGACGCTCGGCGATCATCGCCTCGGTCGTCAGCAGGAGCGCCGCCACCGATGCCGCGTTCTGCAGCGCCATGCGGACGACCTTGGTCGGATCGATCACGCCGGCCTTCACGAGATCGGTGTACTCGAGCGTCTGCGCGTTGAAGCCAAACGAGCCCTGCGCTTCTTTGACCTTGCTGACGACGATCGAGCCATCGACGCCGGCGTTCATCGCGATCTGACGCAGCGGCTCCTCGACCGCGCGGCGCACGATCGACACGCCGAACGCCTGCTCTTCGCTGAGCTTGAGCTTGTCGAGAGCGCTCTGCGCGCGGATCAGCGCAACACCGCCGCCCGGGACCACGCCCTCTTCAACGGCCGCGCGCGTCGCGTGCAGCGCGTCCTCGACGCGGGCCTTCTTCTCCTTCATCTCGATCTCGGTCGCCGCGCCAACCTTGATCACGGCGACGCCGCCGACCAGCTTCGCGAGGCGCTCCTGGAGCTTCTCGCGATCGTAGTCGCTGGTGGTCTCCTCGACCGCAGCGCGGATCTGCTTCACGCGCGCCTCGATGTCGGCCTTCTTGCCGGCGCCATCGACGAGCGTCGTGTTGTCCTTGTCGACCGTGATGCGCTTCGCGGTGCCGAGATCCTGCAGCGTGATGTTCTCGAGCTTGAGGCCGAGATCCTCGGTCACTGCCTGGCCGCCGGTGAGCACTGCGATGTCCTTCAGCATCTCCTTGCGGCGATCGCCGAAGCCCGGTGCCTTGACCGCGCAGATCTGGAGCGTGCCGCGCAGCTTGTTGACGACGAGCGTCGCGAGCGCTTCACCATCGACGTCTTCCGCGATGATGAGGAGCGGCTTGCCCTGCTTGGCCACCTGCTCGAGGATCGGCAGGAGCTCCTTCATGTTCGAAATCTTGCGCTCGTGGATGAGCACGTAGACGTCGTTGAGCGCGACTTCCATGCGCTCGGTATCGGTGACGAAGTACGGCGACAGGTAGCCGCGATCGAACTGCATACCCTCGACGACGTCGAGCTCGCTGTTGAGCGTCTTCGCCTCTTCGACGGTGATCACGCCTTCCTTGCCGACCTTCTTCATCGCCTCGGCGATCATCTCGCCGATCTCGGTGTCGCCGTTCGCGCTGATCGTGCCGACCTGCGCGATGTCTTCCTTGCCCTTGGTCTGCGTCGACTGCTTCTTGAGCGCTTCGACGATTGCAGCCACCGACGTATCGATGCCGCGCTTCAGCTCCATCGGGTTGTGACCGGCCGCGACGAGCTTAGAGCCCTCACGATAGATCGCCTGCGCGAGCACGGTGGCGGTGGTGGTGCCGTCGCCGGCGTTATCCGAGGTCTTCGACGCGACCTCCTTCACCATCTGCGCGCCCATGTTCTCGAACTTGTTCTCGAGCTCGATCTCCTTGGCGACGGTGACGCCGTCCTTGGTGACCGTCGGGGCGCCCCACGACTTCTCGATCACGACGTTACGGCCGCGCGGGCCGAGCGTGACCTTCACTGCGTTCGCCAGCGTGTCGACGCCGGCCTGCACGCGCGAGCGCGCCTTCTCGTCAAAAATAATGTCTTTGGCAGCCATGACGCTCTCCTTAGGACTCGATCACGCCGAGGACTTCGTCCTCGCGGATGATGATGTGCTCCACGCCGTCGACCTTGATCTCGGTCCCGGCGTACTTGCCGAACAGAACCCGGTCGCCCGCCTTTACGTCGAGCTTGATCAGCGTGCCGTCCTCGAGGCGCTTGCCCGAGCCGACCGCGATTACCTTGCCCTCGAGCGGACGCTCCTTGGCGGAATCGGGAATGATGATGCCACCGCGCGTCTTTTCAGCTTCCTCGACGCGGCGAATCAGGATGCGATCCTGTAGCGGACGAACGTTCATGATCTGTCTCCTAGAAGTTCCGTGCGTTTTGTTAGCACTCACCTCGCGCGACTGCTAACGGGCACGGAATAAGGCCTAACGCCGCGCCGCGCAAGGGGTGTGACCCCGGGATTTCTGAAACGAAACACGTCCGCCGGGAGCTGCGCGAACCGTGCGGAAAGTGTGCGGATCTTGCCCTTTAGTCTACGGCTATGAAAATGAAGCATGGACGTTACGTTGGCCTCATCTGTGGACGAGTTCTTCCACGAGGTGGTGACCGATGCGCTGGCGGTGGTGGACCTCGATGCATCGGAGCCGGCGAGTTGGTACATCGTCGGGCTGCTCGGAGAAATGACGAGGGTGCGGCTCACCGACGAGCCCCTCGGCCCCAAGCTCGCGCAGCCAGCCGTCAATGCCGGCGAGCGCGTGAAGACGCTCAAGCAGGTCGGCGATCAATCGCTGTACGTCGCGGGCTTCTTCGCGGAGTCGTTGACGCGCTCGCTCGTCGATGTCGATTACTACGTCGGCATCGGTCAGAACGCGTACGCGCAGCTGGCCCGTTCGCTCAGCGCTCAGAAGACGTTGACCGAGGTCTACGAGGAGCTCGCGGCGAACTTTCCGCGCTTCGTCGATGTGCTCGCCGAGGTCCGCAAGCGCACCGACTATGCGACGCCTGACGTCGGCCGGCTCTACGAGATCTGGCTGAAGACGCGCGACGAATGGATCGAGAAGAAGCTGCGCGCGCTCGGCGTGCTCGTCGACATCGATCACAAGGTAATCCAGTAGTGAAGACGCTTGCCCGCGTACAGCGTGGGCTCGAGACGCTGTACCGAGTCGATACCGGGGTTGCCGTCGACGATTTCATGATCGACGAACCAACGCGCGAAAGGATGGCGCCCGCGCGCAAACCGCGCGAGCAGCTGCTCGTATGCGAGGACGACGGCGAGATGTCGCTCGCGCTGTTCATCGATCCGGCGGCGCTCCTCAATCTCGCGGCGCACGATCCGGGGCGCCGGCTCGGCAATCACAACCTCGGCGATTTCCTGCTCGCGGTCGAAGGTGTCAGCCACTTCGTGTACGCAATCTGCTGCGCGCGTGCCGAGCGGCCGGTGACCCAGCTCGAGCTGGAGCTGCAGGCCGAGGTCGACAAGTATGTAACCTGTCTCCTCACCACGGAGCCCGAGGCCGGCCAATCCGAGGCGCTACGCCAGCGGTTGTTCGTCGATGCCGAGTACGAGCCCGACCTCGACGGTGACGAGCGCGATAGATATCGCGCAGCCAACGACAACGCGCACCGCTACGCCGCGTGGCTCGAGGCGACGTTTGTCGCGCCGCGCCGGATCCCCGAAATGCTCGGGGAGCTGAGGCGGTTCTATCGCGACGGATTAGCTGCCAAGCTGGCTCGGATCGCTCGCGCAGCCTGAGCCTGGCTGTGTAACATCGAGGTGTGGAGCCGAGGGCGCCCGCCGTAAAGGTGCTGGTCTGCGCGAAGACCGACGTCGGTCGCGCACGCTCGACCAATGAAGACGCGTGCTCGGTGACCGAGCTCGCGAGCGGGCAGCTGATCGACGCCACCGACCGCGACGCCACGATCGATGTCGGGCTCAAGGGTGTGCTGCTCGCACTCTCCGATGGCATGGGCGGTCACCAGGCGGGCGAGGTCGCGAGCGCGCTCGTGCTCGAGTCGCTCGGCGACGAGCTGTCGCAAGACGCGAAGGGCCCGGTGCATCGCCAGCTCGAGAACGCAGTGCACCGCGCGAACCGCAAGGTCCACGAGGCGGCGAAGACCGCCGACCGCCACGGCATGGGGGCAACGCTGACGGCGGTATTTATCCGCGGCACCGAGGCGTACATCGCCGAGGTTGGCGACTCGCGCGGTTACCTGTTGCGCAACGGCCGGCTGCGCCAGATCACGCGCGACCAGAGCATGGTGCAGTTGCTCGTCGATCAGGGCGTGATCTCTCGCGAGGACGCACGCAGGGCGCCGGGCAAGAACGTCATCTTGCAGGCCGTCGGGCTCGCCCCCGACGTGCGCGTCGC
>DATDCH010000816.1:0-5790 GCA_036524455.1 Kofleriaceae bacterium
ATCGCCGCTCTACGCGACTTGCCGGCGAGCGCACCACCGCGCACTCGGCACCTCGCGTTCCTCCTCGGCGGCGCGACTGACGCGACGGGCCGCCCTGCCCTCGTCGCCGGCGCGCGCGTGCGTCGCGGCCGGATGTCACTCGGGCTCGAGCTCCAGCTCGTCGCGCCGCTCTCGCTCGACGCCGGCGACGGCGCGACCGTGCGTGTCTCGCAGTACGGCGTCGATGCCGCGCCGTGCTTTCACGTGTCGCGATTCGCGCTGTGCGGGCTCGCGACCGCCGGCGTGATCGGCGGCGCCGGCGATCAGCTCGCCCACGCAACCAGCGTGTGGCGGCCGGCACTCGCGGTCGGCGCGCGGGTCGAAGCCAGCGTGCCGGTGCTGCCCCGGGTCGCGCTACGCCTGCACGTCGACGCCCTGCAGGCGTTGACCTCCTCCCGCTTCACGGTCGACGAAATGCCTGTATGGACTAGCGAACCTCGCCAGTTGTGGGTCGGCGGCGGGGTCCAGGCGGTATTTCCGTGACGAAAACGGAGGCCCTCGAGCAATACCTCTTCGTGGCCGAGTCCGACCCCGCGGTAGCGGACTCCTTTTATGCGATTTACGAACGGGAGCTCAGCTACGTGTGGAAGACGCTCGGCCGTCTCGGCGTCGATGGCGCTGACATCGCCGACGCCGTGCACGACGTGTTCGTCATCGTGCACCGGCGCTGGGCCGACATCGATTTCGCACGGCCGATCCGGCCCTGGCTGTTCGGCTGCGCGCGGCGGGTGGCAGCCGGCATGCGTCGCAAGCACCGCGAGCTGCCGAGCCCGGATCTGCAATCAACCGTCGAGGCGTCACCGCACGCCGAACGCGATCTGTTGTGGCGCGTGCTCGCGTGTCTCGACGAGCATCGCCGCGAGGTCGTCGTGCTCCACGATCTCGAGGGCTACACCGGCGCCGAGATCGGCGAGCTGCTCGGCATCCCCGCCAACACCGTCCACTCGCGCCTGCGGCTCGCGCGCGACGACATGCGCGCCGCGCTCAAGCGCCTGCGAGGTCGGCAATGACTGAGGTCGAGCCGCCCACCGACGATCTACGCGCGTTGTTCGCGACCGAGCGCGACGTCAGCGCGATCGAGCGCGCGGCGATTCGCAACAAGCTCGCGGTGTCGATCGCCGCACCCGCGCCCGCCGCCGCCGCGATCGCGACGAGCAAGCTCGTGTGGATCGCCGCCGCCGCGATCGCGACCGCCGCCGGCATCTGGTGGCTCACCCATCGCGACAAGCCCGCGCCGAGCGTTGCGCCGCCGCCGACGCCGGTGCTCGTGGCGCCTGCACCCGAGCCGACGATCACGACGACGGTGACCGAGCCTACGGTCGTCGAGCAGGAGCCGGTCGCACCCGAAGCGGCCGCGCCGGTGAAGCAGCAACCTTCCCAAGCGGACCTGCTCGCGAAAGCGTGGCAGGCAGTCGACCGCGATCCCACGCGAGCACTCGCGCTCGTCGAGCTCGATGCGAAGCTGCACGCCAAGGGCGCGCTCGCCGAGGAACGCGACGCCCTCCACGTCCACGCGCTCGTCGTGCTCGGCAACTACAATAAAGCCCGCGGTCTCGCGACCACCTTCCTCGCCCGCTATCCGAAGAGTGTGCATCGCGCGCGCGTCGAGCGTGCATTCAAAGGTCCGCGATGAGCCGCGCATGGCTACTCGCGCTCGCGCTCGCCGGTTGCACCAGCGAGGACAATCTCGGCAACCACGTGTTCGGTGATGCGCGCTGGTCAGTCGCGATCGGTAGCCCAGGCCAAGACCGCGCGACCGCGCTCGCGGTCGATCCGATCGGCAACGTGATCGTCGCCGGCACGTGCGACGGCCTGGTCGACTTCGGCTCGACGCGCGCCGACTGTCGTGGCTCGTTCATCACGCGGCGCGCATGGGATACCGGCCGCGAGGAATGGACGGCAGTGCTCGCGCACGCAACGGTGGCGAGCGTCCATATCGACGAGCGCGGCTCCGTCGTTGTCGCCGGCATGCAGCAAACGGCGACGGGCAGCGATCCGTTCGTCGCGACGTACGACGGCGCCGGCGTCCTGCAGACGATCGCCGGCTTTGGTCATATCGGGACCGCCGTCGCGACCGCGGGGGCCATCGAGCCCGACGGCTGCATCTATATGACCGGCGGCTTCCACGGCACGATGCCAACGCCCGAAGGCCCGATGACGAACCAGAGCGGTCAGCTCGACGGCTACGTTTCGGGTCACTTCGATAGCGGCGGTGCGTGGACCGTGCGATTCGGTGGCGATAGCGATCAGCTCGGCCGGGCGCTCGCGCTGCGTGGCGAGCACCTCAGCGTGATCGCGCAAGCGTCGGCGCCGCTGCGCATCGCCGACCAAACCGTCGAGGCTGCGGTCTATCCGGCGAGCGTGCTGCTCCAGCTCTCGATCCTGGGAGACGTGCAGTGGACACGCGCACTGCCCGGCGCGAGCGAGCACCTCGCGGTCGCACCGGATAGCTCGATCGTCGTCACCGAGCTCGACGCGGCGATGGCATGCACGCGCCTGCGCGGCTTCGACGTCGCGGGCCGCGAGCTCTGGGCCACGCCGTGTGTCGGGCAGCGCTCGACCGACGCTATCGCGATCGGCGTCGACGGCACGATCGTGTCCGGAGGCCGCAACTTCGATCTCCAGAGCGGCGAGCTGTTCCTCGCGGCGCACGCTGCCGACGGCCGGCCGTTGGGCAGTACATCGGCGCAGCCGTATCCGTTCGAGCGCGACTCGTCACTCGACGCGATCGCGATCGAGCCTACCGGTGAGGTCGCGTTCGTCGGCAGCGTCAACCACCCGTTCGATTTCGGCAACGGCATGCTGTCGTTCCACGGCATGCACGACGCCGTGATCGTCAAGCTCGACTCGCCGAGCGGCCACGACGGCCCCGTCGTGCTGCTGCGCGAATAGCGATCGCGTGACGAGAATCGGCGCGTCCTCGCAATAGAGGATGTGGTCGCCGCTTTGCGGCGAGCGTGGCCTCCGTGCGCGGTGATCGCGACGGGATGGCTCGCGCTCGCGCTCTATTGCTATCCGGGCTTCATGAGCTTCGATTCATTCGAAGCGCTCGCGCAGGCGCGCGACCTGATGCCGATGTCGGACTGGCACCCGCCGATCCTCGCACTGACGTGGAGGCCGCTCGACGCGGTGCTGCCAGGGCCATGGCTCGTGGTGATGTTGCAATCCGGCCTCTTGCTCGGCGGTATCTACGCCGTGCTTGCGCGTACGCTGCGACCGCTCGGCGCCGCGCTCGTGACGCTCGCGATCGGACTCTGGCCGCCCGTGCTCACGCTCATGGCCGTGGTCTGGAAAGACTCGTTGATGGCCGGCGTGCTCGTCGCGTCGTATGCCGCGCTGACGAGCACGCATCCGCGCGCACGCATCGCCGCGCTCGCCGGCCTGCTCTACGCAGCGCTGCTCCGCCACAACGCGATCGTTGCGATCGCACCGCTATTGATCCTGTTGTCTCCGTGGCCGGCGCGACGTGGCCGATGGACCCAGCGCGCCATCGGACTCGCGCTCGCGTTCGCGGTCCTGTTGAGCGCGCAGCTCATCAATCGCATGTTGATCGAGACCCGCACGTATCCGTTCGTGCACAGCATCCCGACGTACGACATCGCGGGCACGCTGCGCTACGCCGCGCCGCTCTCCGACGAGCAGATCGCGGAGCTGTTACCGGGCGTGCCACTCGTCGTGCAGACCGGTATCCAGGCGCGCGCGAAATCTGCCTGGGTGCCCGAGGGATGGTTCAGCGTCGCGATCGGTGAAGGCCGGCTGATGGACCGTCCCGCAACCGCCGCGCAGCGCGACGCCGTCCTGTCCGCGTGGCTACGCCTGATCCGCGAACATCCCGGGCCGTATCTGCGCGCGCGATTGCGCGTGTTTCGCGAGCTGATCGGTCTGCCGCTGCGCGAACGTCCGCGCTGGCACATCTACAACGCGATCGCCGAGGATCACGCGTTGCTTGCAGGGTACGGCATCGACTTCGAACGTCCTCCCTGGCAGCTTCGCTGGTCGTTCTGGTTTGCCGACGTGAGCCGGTCGGCACTGATATTTCGCGCCTGGCCCTACCTGCTCGTCGCGATCGCGCTCGCCATCACACTCCGTCGCAATCGCGGCGCGATCGCGATCGTGGCGAGCGGGCTGTGCTACGAAACCGCGTTGTTCGTGATCGCGCCGTCGGCCGACTTTCGTTACTCGACCTGGCTGGTGATCTCGACGCTGATTGGGTTCGCATTGCGCTTCAGTCAGCGAGTCGAAACGCGAGCGGGTTCCAATTCTTGCTCCTCGAGTGCAAACCGCGCCACGCCCTCCCCGAGCGTCGGCGCGAACGTTTGCATTTACGTGACAAACCCGACCCGCGATGAGTTTGTGCTTGAAGGGAGGCGGGCGACCGAGCACAAGTACGCCCCATGAACGCGAAGACGAGACAGATGGTGTTGGTCGGCTTGGCCGCGGTGATCGTGCTGACCGCATTTGTGCGTGCATGGTTCTCCGCGCACGGCATATCGATCGGGCTTTGGGGCGTCGAGGTGTGCGACCACGGCTGCCGCGGCATCCGCTGGGACAACATCCCAGGTGCCGAGGACGACCTCTATCTGGCGAGCTACGTCGCGTTCGCCGCGATGCTCGTCGGTGCCGCCGCGATCGTCGCGTTTGTCGCCGGCAACCAAGGCGCCGCGCGCGTGGCCCGCGGCGTGCTCACCGTCGCGATCGCCGGCCTCGCGTACTTCATCCTGCGCGCCGTCGCGCTCGACGGGCTCAGCCGCGTCGGCGTCGACTGGGCACTCGTCGTCGGCCCGATCGCAACGATCGCCGCGCGCCAGCTGTTGCCGAAGAGCTAGACGCCGTCGAGCGCTAGACCACGTCGCGCGCGAGCTCGACGGTTTGATCGAGCGGTGTGCGGCGGCCGCGCTCGCGACCGGCTTCGAACGCCTGGCCGATCAGCGCGACGCCACTCGCTTCGGTCTGCGCGAGCATCGGCTGCTCGCACGCAGGTACGGGCGTACCGATCTGCTGGCGAATCGCGTCGGCCGCACCCAAGTAGACCGCGCCACGTGCGGGTCTGCCGCTCGCGACCGCGACCGCAGCGAGCGCCTCGAGCACACTCGCGCAGCGCCAGCGATCGCCGAGCCGGCGGTGCACGCGCAGCGCCGCGGCGAGCTGCGCGCGCGCCTGCAGATATTCGCCGCGATCGAGCGAAACCTTGCCGATGAGCTCGAGCGACCACGCGATACCTTCGTGAAATCGCGCCGCGATCGCCTCGGAGAAGGCTCGACCGAGCACGTCGCGCGTCGTCGGATCGCCGCTGTGGTGGAGGATCGCGCCGCGGTTGAGCAACGCCCACACGACGACCTCCGGATCGCCGAGTGCCCGCAGCTCTTCTTCCGTCGTTCGCTCGGCCCACACGAGCATCTCGTGCGACGGCGAGCCGGTCGGGCTGCCGAGCCACGCGGCGAACACGAGGTAGTTGCGCGCGCGCGCCGCTTCACGTGCATCACCGACGCGTTGCCAGATCTCGAGGCTGCGTGCGTGACTACTGTGAGCGCGCGCGTAATCGCCGCGTTCTCGCGCGACGCTACCGAGCAGCTGATCGGCGTTCGCCTCACCTTGCAGATCATTGACCGTGAGCGCGATCGTTCGCGCGCGTTCGAGCAGCTCGGCCGCGCGCTCGTATTGGCACGTCAGCAGCGAGAGTCGGCCGGCGCCGAGTAGCGCGCGTGCGAGCGCTTCGCCTTCGCGGCCCGAGCTGTACTCGATCGCGGCCTC
>DATDCH010000817.1:0-2521 GCA_036524455.1 Kofleriaceae bacterium
CCGTCCTTCTTCAGGCTGCCGAGCGTGGCATCGATCGTCGCCGACGAGCCATCCGGCGCGACCTCGGCTTTCGTGATCTGCGCGCCCTTCTCGTTCTTCGTGTAGGTCAGGTTCTTCTTGTGCTTCGTCGATCCCGTCGCGAATTCGTCGGTCTCGACGTCGACCTGGATCAGCGTGACCTTGCCGGCGGAATCGGTGTGGAGCGAGAACGACGCCCACCGGCCCTCGGCACCGACCTTGCGGGTGTCGACCTTGATGCGCGCGCCGCGATCCATCTCGCGTTCCTTCGGATCGTTGTTGAACCGGCAATAGGCGCCGCCGCCTTTGATCGTCACCTGCCACTCCCCGGTGATCGTCAGATCCGCGAGGTTCTCGGCGTTGCGATTCGCAGGCGGTGGCGCAGGTGTCGGCGCTGGCGTTGGTGGCGTCGCGGGCTGCTGTGCCGGGCGCGCTGGCGCCGGAGCGGGCGCTGGCGCCGGGCTGTCCTGCTTCTTCGACTCCGAACAACCAACGACGAACACCACGACCCACGCGAGCTGACGCATGGTCCTACGGTACTACGTCTTCGCGGCTTGATTCCGCTGAGACAGCCACGCAACGGTGGCCGTTACGCACAGCAGCGCGAGGAAGATCGTCGCCGAGGTCGCGACAAAGGTCGCCGCTTTCACCCACGGGCTCTTCTTCACGAAGTGCGGATCTTCGAGCCGCAGGACGATCGCGCGGCCCCACCACACGCCCGCGATCGTCGCGGCGGCGCCGACCGCACTCGCGAGATAAGCCCATGGCTTTGGCTCGCGCCAGATCACGTACGCGAGGGCGAGCGCGGCTGCCGCGAGCGCAGCGAGGCCGGCCAGGTATTCGGTATTGAGCCGAGCGGCGAGCTCGAGGCCGCTGCGCAGGCTTGCGCGGCCGAGTCGCTCGTCGAATGCGGTCGAGCGGATATAGAACGACCAACCGACGAGTGCGATCGTCGTGACGGCGCCCGCTACAAGCAGCGCGATCGTCGCGAGCCGAGCGGTGCGTTGCACTGCGAGTTGCCGACGGTGTTAGCGACGAGGAGCGGGCTTACCGGGCTCGCCGAGATTTGCGAACAGCTCGGTCGCCGACTGAGTCGACTTGCGAGCCGCCTTGTTCTTGCGACGGCGGCCCTGCTTTTCATGCTTGTTCTTGCGCTTGACGCGGGTCGCGGAAGTGTTCGAGGCCATGACAGATCCTTTGTGAAGAGCGGGGTTTCTAGCGCAATCGTGTGCTAGGTTGCAATCCCTGGGGGATGCCCGCGATGAAGCTCTGCCCCAAGTGCCAGAAACAGTTCAGCGACGACGCCAATTTCTGTCCCGTCGACGCTGCCCGCCTGGTCCCCCTCGAGGCCCAGGCAGCCGGGACCGATTCGCTCACGGCGAGGTTCAACCTCGGCGCGAGACTCGGAGGAAGTCGCACCGGTGCCGTCCATGCGGCGACCGACAAGACGACCGGTAAAGCGTGTGTCGTCAAGCTGGTGTCACCGGCGGTCGTCGGGTTAGCCGGGGTCGCGCAACGCATCGAGCGCGAGCTCAAGCAGCTCGAGCGCGTGCATAGCGTCGGCGTGTGCCGGGTGCTCGCATCGGGCAAGCGCGGCGACGAACACTGGATCGCGACCGAGCTGCTCGATGGCGCGCACACGCTGCAGGAAGCGATCACCGCGCGCGGTCCGATTCCGCAAGACCGAGCGGCCGACCTCATCGAATTGATCGGCGAGGCGCTGATCGAAGCGGCCCAGGTCGGTGTCGTGCATCGCGACCTCGCACCGAAGAACATCTTGTTCGCATCGTCAGGTTCGGGCGACGTCAAGCTGATCAACTTCTCGCTGCCGGTGCCGACCACCGAGCGGATTCCGGGCGTGCCCGAGTTCGTCGCGCCCGAGCAAGTCGACGGTCGTCCCGTCGATCAGCGCAGCAATCTCTATTCGCTCGGCGCGCTCTACTACTACGTGCTCACCGGTCAGACGGTGCACGCGGGTGCGGTGGATGACGTGCACAAGCAGCACCAGAAGGGTGCGATCAAGCCGCCGTCGCAGATCGTGTCGATTCCGCAGCCGCTCGAGAACGTGATCATGCGCGCGCTCGATCGCAGCCCGACCAAGCGCTTCCTCACGGTGCGCCAGTTTGTCGACGAGGTCACGCGCGTCGGTCACGGCGAAGTGATCGAGCTCAAGCAGACCACCGCTGCAGGCAAGTCGCGCCCGAAGGCCGAGCTCGTACAAACGCTGCTCGGCGTGAAGGGACAGTTCGGATCGCAACCGGCCCAGCCGCAGCCGCCGAACGCTTCGCCGCTGCAGCAGGCCGCGGCTCAAGCCGCCCAGGCACAAGCAGGCATGCAGAGCCCACCGATCGCGAGCCCCGCGCAGACGTCGCTGGGCCACGCGCAGTCGGGCCCGCCGGCGATGCCGCCCCCCGCAAGCGCGACGGTGCAAGGCGCGGGCATGGCCGCGTCGGTCGCAGCGCCGCCGGTCGCGATGCAACCGCTTGCGCAGGCTGCCGTCGAT
>DATDCH010000818.1:0-46204 GCA_036524455.1 Kofleriaceae bacterium
CAAAGGATCCGAAGGTTCTCGAGCCTGTTGTCATTTCGATCGCCGTTGACGTGGTCGAGTTCTAATGGGATTCGACCATCTGCAGATCGGCCCGCCCACCCGCACAACTCGCAGCTCGGCTCTTTGAGTCCTTCGCGGAACAGCCGAACTTTCAAGTGGTGGCTCGAGGTCCATCGACCGGCGACGAGCACCTCTGAAAGCGGAGCAATGGCGCGCGGATCGTACTTGAGGCCGACGTTCCACCCGCGTCCGCGGAGATGAGAAGTGTCGATACCAAGCTCCGTGATTCTGCGCTGAACTTGGTCGTAGTTCCCGCCAGCTGCAATCAGACCGAGCCGCCTGAGCGTCTGCGCCAAACTGAGCGAGTCGCGAACCGCGTCGCGCAGTTGCTCGTCGGTCCAACGTCGTCGCTTTGTCCGAGTCAGCGTCGGTGGTTTGGGAGCGAAGTGGCTGGTGTCGATGCCCAGCACTCGCGCTCGCTTTTGCAAGCGCCCTCGCGTCCTGGATCCTGCATCGAGATCGAGCACTGTCGCGACCTCCTCAAAGGTGTGCGAAACGGCGATCGCGCCGCGAAGTGCTTCATCGGTTGCGAGTCGAACCTGTTGGCCGAAATGACTCGTGTCGAGCCCCAGCTGTCTCGCGTGCCATGCCACCCGATAGTGGTTGTCACCTTTACCCGTTAGGCCGAGGCCCTGAAGCACCGCAACCCACGTTGTCGATGTTGCAATGACCTCGCGAAGTCGTTCGTCGGTCCATTTTCGCGGCGGCATCGCTAGCGCCTTCCTTTCGCGCATGCGTCTCGCTGCGGCTGCTCGTCGCTCGCGCGCAGTGCGCGGCAGTGAATGCAGTCGATCTCGATCGATTGCCTGACGGGAACGGGTTCGCGCCGGTCCGGAATCGTGGTTGCCTGGTGATTGCTATCGATGACGACTCGTCTACGCATGGGTCGCGTGCATCGCAACGCGCGTGCCGCGAGTAAGCGCGCAGAACTGCGAGAGCCTCGTGCGATTCGCGTCCGCATCGTGGACGCCGGCTCCGAGAGTTGCCGCGCGCTTCATCTACCGCCTCACGTGGCGCTTGAGATTTCGCCAGCGCGGACGACGGCCGCGAATGACATCGCGCTTGCGAAGCAGCTCGGCGCCCGAGACGATCGTCGGGACTTCACCGCGAGCTCGTGCTGCGTTGCATTCCGGGCAGTCGTGCACGAGCGCTTCCATGAGCTCTCTGCCGTCGAGATGGGCAAGGTGAGCCGGGATATCCTCGGTTTTGAGCTCGCCAGTGATGATATCCAGCGTCGTGTGTTTACGCATGCGGCGCCGAATTGCGACGCGCGTGCCGCGAGTAAGCGCGCGGAATCGCGAGCCGCGCGCGCGATCTGCGTCCGCATCGTGGACGCCGGCAGATCGAGTCGTCGCGTGGCACACTGCGAACGCATGGCGTGGCTGCTGCTGGCGCGACACGGCGAGACCGATTGGAATCGCGAAGGCCGCTGGCAAGGTCACGCCGATGTGCCGCTGAACGACGTCGGCAGGGAGCAGGCGCGCGAGCTCGCGACGTGGCTCGCCGAGCAACCGATCGATGTGATCGTGTCGAGCGACTCGAAGCGGGCGCACGAGACCGCGCTGATCGTCGCGGAGACGAAGCGGCTCGCGGTGACGACCGATGCCGGGTTGCGCGAGATCGACGTCGGCAGGTGGAGTGGGTTGACGCCGGATGAGATCGCACGCTGCTTTCCGGGCATGGCGACGCACGACGGCGAGACCAACCAGCAGCACCTCGCGCGCGTGGTCGCGGCGTTTCATCGCATCGCGAGCACGCATCGTGGCAAGCGGCTGTTGATCGTCTCGCACGGCAAGACGCTGCGCGTGATTCGCCGCCATGCGGCGGGTAAGCTGGTTCCGCTGATGGGGAACTGCGAGACCGCGCGCTTGCGCTACGTCGATGACAAGTTCGTCGACGATTAGTGTGTGTGAACGATGTGCGAGAGCAGCTCGCCCGCGAGGAAGCGGGTGCCCTTCGGCGGCCAGCGTTTGCCGTGACGGAGGAACGTGTTGAGGATCATGCCGTCGAGATCGCGGCGCGATGACGCGCGCGTTGGCTCGACGAACCCGCGGCGGATGATGCCGTTGCCCGCGTAGAGGAACTCGGTGACGCCGCGTCCGTCGCGCGCGATCGCGATACCGACGAGATCGTGCGGCTCGTCGGTGAGCACTCGGTCGAACACGAGCAGGTCGCCCGGTTTCGCGATGTCGGTGGGGGCGGCCAGCGTGCGTGCGGTCTGTGCCCAGGTGACGAGGTCGGCGACGCCGGTTTCGGGCGGGTGGATATCGATGCCGAGGTCGTCGAGCCAGTCGAGCACGATCACGTAGGGGTCGCGGCTGTCGCGCTGACCGACGCGGCCCCGTAGGTCGGACGGCTCGCGAATGATCGGGATCTGGATCGCGGCGGTAATGCCGCCTGGTCGAACGGGCAGGCTCGAGCCGCGGTGCGGAGCAGGCAGGCGCGACCATGCAACGCCGGATTTGGTGACTGCGTCGGCGGCCTCGGCGGAGGCGACCGGCATCCTCGCGTCGATGCCGCGCGCAGACACGGTGCGAATGGCGCCTTGCTGCGTGTCGGCTTGCCAGCCGCCCGCGACGCGGATCGGTGCGGCGCGGCGCTTCGATGTCGCTTTGGACTGCGGCTTCACGCCGGGCAGGGGCTCGGCGGGTACGTCGGCGGCACCCAGCAGCGGCGACGCGAAGCGATACGGCTGCGCGCGCGTTGCGCAACCCGTGGTTGCCGCGGCCATCGCGACGGCGAGCACGGTGGCGAGCGTACGTAACCGCATCCCGAAATGATCGAACGCGCGGAAACTGCGTCGCCAGTTTTCGCACTTCACGACGGCTAAGCATTTCAGCGCGATGCGACGAGCGCATTGACTTCATGCAGGCGAGCCCTTAGATAAGCACATCCATGTTCTGCTTCCTCTCGTCGTCACTGTCTGCGCGCGACTCGGTCGAGTCGCTTCGGACGCGTACGTCTAGAGGCTAGCTACCGAGCACTTTCTTCTCGGGCCCCAAGGTGACGTAGGCGTCACCCGGGGCCCGATTTCGTTTCGGAACAGGAGAGAGAAGACAGTGCAGAAGCCCATCATCAACGTCGGAACCATCGGTCACGTCGACCACGGCAAGACCACCTTGACCGCCGCTATCACGCACGTGATGGCCGCTCGTCACGGCGGCATGGCGACGAAGTTCGACCAGCTCGACAGCTCGCCCGCGGAGAAGATCCACGGCGTGACGATCAACCTCGCTCACGTCGAGTACGAATCCGCGACGCGTCGCTACGCGCACGTCGACTGCCCGGGCCACGCCGACTACGTGAAGAACATGATCACGGGCGCGTCTCAGATGGACGGCGCGATCGTGCTCGTGGACGCCACGCAGGGCAGCCAGGAGCAGACGCGTGAGCACGTGCTGCTCGCTCGTCAGGTTGGCGTCCCGCACCTCGTGGTGTTCGTCAACAAGCTCGACGTCGCTGACGCCGAGCTCGTCGACCTCGTCGTGCTCGACATCGATGATCTGCTGCGCAGCTTTGGCTACGCCGACGTGCCGATCGTCAAGGGCTCTGCCCTCGGCGCGCTGCACGCGGCGAGCGAAGGCCGCCTCGATGATCCGTGGGTTGCCACGATCGAGGAGCTGGTCGCGACGCTGGATCGCGCGATTCCCGAGCCTGCACGCGACTACGCGGCGCCGTTCCTGATGCCGGTCGAGAGTGTTCACACGATCACCGGTATCGGCACGGTCGTCACCGGTCGCGTCAGCCGCGGCGTCGTCGCGGTCGGTGACACGCTCGAGCTCGTCGGTCGTACCGACACGGCGCAGCCGATCGTGATCACGGGCATCGAGTCGTTCCATCGTGACCAGCGCGAGGCACGCGCCGGCGAGAACGTCGGCCTGCGCCTGCGCGGCATCACGAAGGGCGAGATCACGCGTGGTCAGGTGCTCGCCGCGCCGGGTTCGATCCAGCCGCGTCGTCAGTGTCGTGCCGAGCTGTACCTGCTGACGGCAGGCGAGGGCGGTCGCAAGCGGCCGATCCGCGCGGGCTACAAGCCGCAGCTGTACGTCGGCGCAACGAACGTCACGGCCACGCTGGGCTTCGTGAAGGCAGACGACCCGCGCGTGGCGGACGCGGGCGAGCTGGTCCCGGGCGCACGTGCCGATGTCGAGCTCGCGTTCGCGAGCCCGGTCGCACTCGAAGCCGGCGTGCGGTTCGCACTCCGTGAAGGCGGCAAGACCGTCGGTGCCGGTGTGGTCACGGCCGTAACGTGACCCAGGGGCCTCGCCGAAAGGCGGGGCTTCTGCTTTTTCGGGGTCCGGGGGCGCGCCCGTGCTAGAAACCGCCGGTGACGAAGTACGACCTGTTCCGTCGCCGGATCGCGCCCATCGCGTTCGGTCTTGCGATCGCGTTCATCGCGTACGACACCTGCGACAAGCACGAGCGCACGAGCGCCACGTTCGTGATCGACTACGGCAGCGCCGAGCCCGACGTCCGCGTGATCGAGGCCGAGGTCTGGATGAACGGCGAGCAGGTCTCGCAGTTCCGCCGCGCCGCGCTCGAAGGCATGCCGATCGGCAAGACGCAGTTCAAGGCGTCGCTCCCCGACACCGACGGCGAGCTGCGCATCGACGTCGAGCTCGCGAGCGGCGAGCATCGAGTTACCAAACGCGCCATCCGCGTGTCTGAAGGCGCCAACGTTACGATCCAGCTCGAGCGCGACTTGCGCTAGCCTCGCGCGGTGCGCGTAGTCCTGGCTGTACTGGTTTCGCTCGCCGCGTGCGGCGACAACGTTCGCGGCAACATTTCGATCGCGTCGCCTGGCGCGTGGTCCACGGTGTTCGACGACTTCGTCGCACTGACCGAGTATCCGGGCCTCGTGCGCGGCACCGGCGGTGACTTTCACATCGAGATCGTCGAGGACGCGGCGATTCCACTCGAGGGCTACCGGCTCGAGGTCGCAGCGACTGCACACGGCGCGGACGGCGCGATCGCATACATCGTCAGCGCGAGCGACGTGCTCGGCGCGCAGTACGGTGCCTCGGCCGCCCTCGAGAACCTCGGATTTCGGTTTCGTCATCCGTTCGACATCTATGCGCCGCGCGAGCCCAAGGATCAGGGACGCGCGAGCGACGTCGTGCATCGGCCGGAGATTCGCGTGCGCGGGTTTCAGCTGCATACACTGCATCCGATCGAGGCGTACTTCGCGTTCTGGGAGCCGTCGCCGGGCAACACGTACGACGCACATCGCATCATCGACTGGCTGATCAAGAACCGCGGCAATTACGTGCAGTGGCTCCCGCTCGACAACATCATGGAGCCGACCGAGCACGAGAAGTGGAAACCGTTCACGCAGGAGCTGATCACCTACGCGCACGCGCGCGGCATCCGGGTTGGCCTCAACATCCAGTTGTTCGGCAACTCGAATCTACAGCACGCGTTCGATCTCTATGACGACCCCGACTTCATGGAACCGATCGCCGAATCGATCGACAAGCGGCTGCCCCTGATCGCGCAGGACTTGCCGTTCGATGTCTACGACCTCAGCTTCGGCGAGTTCTTCAACACCGCACCGCAGACGTTCATCGACTCGACGAACGAAGTCGCCCGCCTGCTGCGCGTGCACGCGCCACAGGCCGAGATGCACGCGCTTGTCCACGTCGGCGCCACCCAGCGCGTCACGTACATGAACCGGGACTTGCTCTATTACTTCCTGCTGCAGTACGCGGACCCATTGATCGTCCCCGATATCCACACGGTGATGTACTACAACCTCTACGACGACGCGGGCGGCGCGTATCACCACGACGACTTCGGCGAGCACCGCCAGTACCTGCTCGATCGTATGTGCGCCGACCTGCCGGTCGCGTATCAACCGGAGACCGCGTACTGGGTCGCGTTCGACAACTCGATCCCGACGTTCTTGCCGCTCTACGTGTACAGCCGCTGGCGCGATCTCGACGGCCTCAGCAAGGAAGGCTGCGGTCCGCTCGACAATCACATGCTGTTCTCGACCGGGTGGGAGTGGGGCTACTGGCTCAACGACTACACCGCGCTGCGCGCCAGCTACGAGCTCGCGCCACCGGGCGAGCTGATCGCCGATGCGTACGGCACCGACCTCGGTGCGAATGCCGCCGCGCTGGTCACGACGCTTGCCGCCGAGCAGAAGCGCGCGTTGATCGATCAGCGCCTCGCCGGCTATCTCGCGTCCCGCGACGTGATCATCGACGCGGGAGACAAGTTCGATCCACCGATCATCTCGCAGCCGCGCCGCGTGTTCTTCGACGAAGTCGTGGCGCCGAATTTCGATGTCGATGGGTTCGAAGCGGACGTGGTGGCACCGCTGAAGCTACATGCCGACAACGTCGCCGAGATCGAGGACGACCTCGACGCGCTCTCGCTTGCCGATTCGCGGTGGTCTCGCGAGCTACGCGACGGCGTCGAGATCGATCGGCTGCGCACGCTGTTCATCCACGCCGCGTACAGCGCCGTCGTCGCGAAGGCGCGCGGTGCCTCGGGCCAAGCCGAGTACGACCGCGCGAGCGAGCTCTACGATCGCGCCAAGCAAGTCGTCGCCTCACGGCACGGCGATCTGCACGACAACCACTACAACCCGCCGAAGCCGCCGAATGGTCGCAAGCTACGCCTGCTCGATCGCACCGAAAACTGGGGCCAGTACCAGTATGGCTACCTCTACATGGCCGACACGCTGTGCTTCTGGGAGCGCGAGCTCGTCCAGGTCGGCGCGATCCTCGGCAACACGACGATGACGCCGCCGGGCTGTTTGTTCTAGGCGTACGCCAGCGCGAGCGCGAACAGGCCGAGCGCGAAGAAGATCACGAGCGTGAGCACCACGCCGACGACATCGCTGCGGGACTCGTCGGCGGGATCGCGCCAGAGTGGAATGCGTGGTCGCCGTGGTTCGTCGACCACTGGATAGGGCTCGGGTGGCGATGCGCCAAGATTCGCTTGCACCCGTTTCCGCTTGGTCCGTTCGAAGGCCAGCTCGGCCTCCACCCGCGCGGTCTTCTCGCGCTCCCGCGCGGTCTTCTCGCGCTCGGCCTGAAGCTCGCGCTCCAATGCTGCTGCCCGCGCGAGCGCGGCGTCGTGGTCACTGCGAAACGTCATTGGGAGGCTTTGAGGTACGCGGCCAGTTCTTGCGCAAGCGCATCGGCGCGCGCGAGGGCGGCGTCGTGGTCGTCGCGGAACGTCATCACCCGATGACGTAATTCTGAAGATGTGCGAGTGCAACGGTTACTTGCGTAACCGCACGATCGTCTCGACTTGCGCGGTGCCGGGCATCAGATCAAAGGGCTCGATCGCGTCGGGACTGTAGCCGTGCACACGAAGTGCGGCGAGATCGCGGCCGAGCGAGTCGGGGCCACAACTGACGTAGATGATCATCGGCGGTGCGAGCGCGGCCAGCAGATCGCGCGTCGCTTCGGAGAGACCTTTGCGCGGCGGATTGACGACGACGACATCCGGCTCGCCGAGCTCCTCGATGAGCGCGGCGGTCGCGTCGCCGGCGATCGCGGTGAGCGGTAGATTCGCGTGCTCCGCGGCGCGACGCAGCTGCGCGACCGCATCGCGATCGATCTCGACGGCGACGACGGTGGCGCCGGCGCGCGCGAGGTGAAGGCCGAAGCCGCCGAGGCCGGCGAACAGATCGACGGCGTGCTTGCCGCGCAGGTCCCCTGCGAGCTCGGCGACGCGCGCGTACATCGCCTGCGCCTGCGCGCGATTGACTTGCAGGAACTCGGAGGCGCCGACTTCGAGGGTGACGCCGGCGAGCTCCTCGACGAGATGACCGTGACCGAACAGGACCTGCGCGCTCGAACCCGACGGCACGATCGCGCCGTCGCGACGATCATTCGTGATCGCGACGAGTCCGCGCACCGCGGGATGCTTGGCGAGCGCGTTCGCGACGCGTTCGAGCTTGATGCGCTCTGCGGCCGTCGCAACGATCAGTGCGATCATCACGTCGCCCGCCGCTTCGCGGACCACGATGTAGCGCAGCTCGCCCGTGCGCGCCTTTTCGTCGTAGGGCACGAGCTGCGCGCGCTCGGCTGCGCCGCGCACCCAAGTCGCGACTTCGTCGATGATCGGCGCGACGACGCGGCAACCGATCGTGTCGATCACGTGATGACTGCGTGGCGCGTAGGCTCCGAGCACGATCGATTCGCCGAGCGCAGTCCGTAACCGACCGACGACGTACTTGCCCTTGTTGCGATAGCCGAGCAGCTGCGGCGACGGCCGCACGTCCGCGACCGCAGCGTCTTCGCCGAGCGCCGCGACCACGCGCGCGCGTTTCGCCGCGAGCTGGGCGGGGTAGGCGAGGTGTTGCCAGAGGCAGCCGCCACAGCGGCCAAAGCCCGGGCATGCGGGCTCGACGCGATCGGCGCTCGCAGTGCCGAGCCTGCGCACGACTCTGCCCCAGGCCTCGGGCTTGTGCGGGCTCGTATGATCGATGGCGACCTCGGCGCACTCGCCGGGCAGTAAGTCCGCGACATGCACGCGCCGGCCGTCGGCGGTGCCAACGCCGTGGCCAGCCTCGTCGAGCCATGTCGCCGTGACCTGGCACTTACTCACGGCGCCAGACTAGCGCGGGCGCAGGCTCGCCGCAGTGCTAAGGTGTCGCGCCATGTCTGGCCAGAGTCCCCTCGTCGTCGCCGCACTCTCGGGCGGTGTGGACAGCGCTACCGCTGCCGCACTGCTCGTGGAGCAGGGTCATCGCGTCGTCGGTATGACGATGCGGCTGTACGACGCGCGCGGAACCGCGGCCTCATCGGGCGGGCGCTGCTGCGGTCCACGCGATATCGAGGATGCACGCGCCGTGTGCGCGCACCTCGGGATTCCTCACTACGTGATCGATCTGGCGGCCGAGTTCGGTGACAGCGTGGTCGAGAATTTTGTCGAGGCGTACCTCGCCGGCGAGACGCCGAACCCGTGCGTGAAGTGCAACCAGCACATCAAGTTCACGCCGCTGCTGCAGCGTGCGCGCGCGATCGGTGCCGACGTGCTCGTCACCGGTCACTACGCACAGATCATCGACGGCGCGGATGGTCCGAGCCTGTGTCGCGGCCTCGATGCGGGCAAGGATCAGTCCTACTTCTTGTTCTCGATGCCAGGCCACGAGCTGGGCTCGGTGCGGTTCCCGCTCGGCGGCATGACGAAGGACGAGGTGCGCGAGAACGCGCTACGCCTCGGCTTGCCGAACGCACAAAAGCCGGAGTCGCAGGAGATCTGCTTTGTTCCGGACGGCGACTATGCGGGCTTCGTGGCCGCGGCGGCGCTCAAGCGGGGCCGCACGCTACCGACGGCAGGATCGATCGTGCACGAGGACGGCCGCGTCGTCGGCAAGCACGAAGGCGTGCACAAGTTCACGGTTGGTCAGCATCGCGGGCTCGGCAACCTGACGACGAAGGACAAGTTGTTCGTGACCGCGATCGATCCGGCGCGCGCCGAGGTCCGCGTCGGTCCGCGCGATGCGGCCGAGCGTCGCGAGCTCGCGATTCGCGATCTGCGCTGGTTGTCGGCGCCGCAGTCCGCGCTGTCTGCGCTCGTCCAGATCCGCCACCGCGGCACGCCGATCGCGGCCGAGGTCGCGGTCGACGGCGATCGTGCGACCGTACGTCTGGGCGAGCCGACGGTGGCCGCACCCGGCCAGGCTGCCGTGCTGTACGCCGGCAACCGTGTGCTTGCCGGCGGTTGGATCGCGCGCTGAATCGCGCGTTGTGGCGAGATCGCTCGATCGTGTGCGGCAATCGCCGGCCGTAGCGTGAGAGCGCGCTGGCATTGTGGCTGCACCGCGAGCACCCGTGCAGAGAGCGGGGTTCTTCGTCGGTGCGGTGATCGCCCACCTCGTTGCCGTCGCTGGCTGCTATCAACCCGAGCTTCGCGATTGCACCGTGCAGTGCGCGGCACCGACCGACTGCACCGGCGGTCAGGTCTGCCGAAACGACGGCTGGTGCGCGATGCCCGGCGCGAAGAAGTGTCCCGAAGGCGGCGCGGCTCCCGACGGCGGCGGCGAGGTGACCCGTGATGCGGCGCCCGACTCGCTCGATCTATGCCCGATGGGCTGCACGAACGGTACGTGCGACAACGGCGTCTGCGTGATCGACTGCACCGCGCCGTTCTCGTGTCTGAACGGCGATGTCGTGTGCCCTGCGAACCTGCCGTGCCGCGTCAACTGTGGCGACAACTCGTGCGCGAAGAAGATCATCTGCGGGATGGCGACGTCCTGTGAGGTCAACTGCCAAGGCGAGGACGCGTGTGTCGACGAGATCCACTGCAACAACAAGCGCTGCGACGTGAATTGCACGGGCTTCGAATCGTGTAAGAAGCGCACGCGCTGCGCGAATTCATGCGCGTGCGACGTCTCGTGCATCGGCATCGGTTCCTGCGCCGAGCCGTCGGAGTGTTCGGAGTCGGCCTGCAGGCTCGGCAACGGCTGTAGCTCGCTGCTGACCGGTTGCGACGACTGCTAGCTCTTATTGACGACTTCGGCGTGCGGCAGCGCGAGCAGCATCGTGCGGTTCTTGCCGTTCACTTTGAACGACAGCTCGGGATGCGGCACGCCGGCACCGTCGGCGGCAATCATGTACTTGCCCGACAGCCGGAACGTGTACTTCGGATCGGTCTTCGCCACGTTGCCGGCGCGCGTCGCCCGCGAGGCGTTGCGCGCCGCGCGGAATCCGAACAGCGCCGGCAAGCCAACGAACAGGCCGACGCCGAGGAGCTTGCCCACGCTCTGCCCGGCCGCCTCGGCAGAATCGCGCGGCCGGTCTTCGTCGAACTTCTTATTGGTGAGCACGTCGTGCATGGCGAGCGCGATGATCACGGTGACGAAGAACAGCACGCCGGCGACCACCTTCGAGCTGCCTGCCACATCGCCGGCAATGGGTGGCACGCGCTCGGCTGGAACCTGAATCGACTCGACATTCATGGGGCCGAACCTAGGCAAGGTAAGACGCCGGTTCAAGCACGAACGCTATTAGTCGAGTAGTTGCCGATTCTCGGGGACGGCCGCATACGCCGCCCGCCACGCCGGATCGGACAACAACGCGAGCTTGCGCTCGACCTCGGCCTTGCCGCGCGCTTTGACGGCGTCGGCGCGGTCGTGCGCGCCGCACGCCCGCAGCACCTCGACGCAGCTCGCGTAGACCTCTTCCTCGGAGCCTTCGAGGTAGCGCTGTTGATCGAGCAGCACGAGCGCTCGATCGGCAAGCACGGCGGCACGCGCGAGATGAGCGCCGCCTGCGATGCGCACGAGCGCGAGCGCATGACGTGCGAGGCCTTGGATCTCGTAACCGCCGAGCGCGGTCGCCGCAGCCACCGCCGTACCCTCCGCGGCATCTGCGACGGCCTCGTCCAATCTCCCGGCGCGCAGCTTTGCACCGGCGCGCGAGATCAACGCGTTCGCTTCGAGATAGCGTGCACCGAGCCGGCGCGCCTCGGCGAGTGACTCGTCGAGCATCGCGAAGCCGCGCTTACCGTTGCGGCGCAGATCGCACACGCCGGCGTAGATCAGACAGTCGGAGCGGCTCCATCGCGACGCCGTGCGCGCGAGCAGATCGAGCGCCTGCTCGAAGTGTTCGGCCGCCTGGTCATAGAGCCCGACCTCGAGCAGGATGATGCCGGCGACGCTGAGCCCATCGCCTTCACGGCTGCGGTCGCCGTAGCGACGGCACAGCTCGAGAGAACGCTGAGCCGAGGTCATCGCGAGCTGGAAGTTGCCGAGGCACATCTCGATCACCGCGACGTGGTTTTGCACGATGCGCTCGAGCCACGGATCGCCCGTCTTCTCGATGCGCGCGATCACCGGGCGGTACGCGTCGCGCGCAGCTTCGTATTGTGCGCGCACGAGGTGAATGCGACCGCGGCCGACCATCGCGGCCATCTCGTCGCTGACCGCGCCTTGGCGTGCGAACAGCTCGCGCGCGTCGTCGACGATCAGCAGTGCTTCGTCGAACCGACCGAGCCGTTCGAGCACTTCGCCGCGCACGCGCAGCGCCTCGCCGCGGGCTCGGTTGTCATCGGCGGCGAGTGCGTAGTCTTCGGCGACGACCGTCGAGACGTTCGCGCCCGCGTAGTCGCCGAGCCGGAGCAAGCGATGCGCACGGCGAATCGCGACATCGGCGAGCCGGCGCGCGTCGCCTTCGCACAGCTTCTGCAGCTCGTCGAGGTCGGCCGGATCGGAGACCACGTCGCCTTGCATGCGGTGCGCTTCCTCGCGGCCCGAGAGTGCTTCGCGGCGGCGCGCACGTGACGTTAGCGTCGGTGGTTGCGCGCCGAGCTCGCGCTCGAGCTGCAGCGTGCGCGAGAAGTGCGCGATCGCGGAGCCGGCATCGGAGGCGGCGAGGGCGAGCTTGCCGGCGCGCAGCCAGAATGCGGCCGCCGCTGCGGTCTCGCCACCGCGCTCCATGTGATCGGCGATCACCGCCGGCGGCTCGTCACGGCCCGCGAAGAAGCGCGACGCGAGCAGGCGACCGACACGCGCATGGTTGTCGCGCCGCGCACGCGCCGACAGCGAGTCGTAGATCACCTCGCGGACGAGGCCCCGCGCGAACTGCAGCTCGCCCTCGCTCGAGTGCGCCGCCGACTCGCCCCCGCTGCGCGCGAGGAAGCCCGCTTCGACGAGCTCGTCGAGCTCGGCTTCGAGGTGATCCTCGTCCATCAGCTCCTCGAGCAAGCGCGCACGCACCGTGCCGCCGAGCACAGCCGCGAAGCGCAATGCGGTCTTCGCTTTCGGCGTCAGCCGATCGATGCGTGCCGCAACCACGTCACGTGCGGTCGCGGGGACGTCGTCGCCGGCTTCGCGCACCGCCTGCGCGAGCTCTTCGATGAACAGCGGATTGCCGCCGCCGCGCGCGATCACGGCCGCAATGTTGAGCGGAGTCGCCGCATCGGCGAGTCGATCTGCGATCAACGCGCGTAGCTCGCCGCCGACCAGATCGCCGACCGGAATCACGACATCGACCGCCGGCGGGTGCGGGCCTTCCGGACGACCGGTGAGGAGCAAGAGCTCGGGACCCATGGCGGTGACCGCGAGCGCATGGCGCAGCACTTCGATGCTCGGCGCGTCGGATAGGTGAATGTCCTCGATGACCGTTAGCAGCGGGCGATTGCGATCGGTCATCGCGGCACGGAACGCGGCGAGCCCGGCGGAGATCCGCGGGCGCAGGTCGGCGACCTCCGGCGTGGTCAAGCCGACGCCGTCGCGCAGCTCCATCGCACGATCGAGATCGGTAGCAACCGCACGTGCGCGCTCGTCGGTGGTCCCCGCTTCCTTCATCAAGTGAAGCAGGCGCTGCACGACCTGGCCACGTGCGTGGCGACCACGCGCGGGAGGCAGGCCGAGCGCCGCTTGATACAGATCGATCACGAGCGCGAACGGGGCTTGGTGACTGGCCGGATTCGCGGCCGTGTTGATCAAGCGCATCGGCGTGCCACTCGCGGTGCGCCTTGCGATCAGCTCCGCGACGAGCCGGCTCTTCCCCGTGCCGGCCGCGCCGGAGATCAGCGCGGTGAGCCGGCGATCGGCGGCGACCGCGCGTTGGAACCACACTTCGAGCTCGGCGAGCTGCTGCGTGCGGCCGACGAACTTGCCGCGGCGCTCGAGGCGGGCGCGATCGCGCTCGTCGAAGCCACGCGGACCGACGACCTCGATCACGCGACCGCGCCGACCGATGCGCTTGGGCGCCGGCACCTCGCGCAGCGTGTACAAGCCGCTCGTCACGCGACCGGCGGCACCGACGAACAGCGGCCGATCCGGCGAAGCCTCGCGAGCGAGCGCGCGCGCTTCCTCGATCGCGTCGCCGGGAATCCGCGCGCCGCCGTCGTCTGCGAGCTCGCCGGTCGACGAGATCCGCTTCGGTCGCATGCCCTCGGGGGTCGACGCGCGTAACGAGGTCGTTGCGGCACCGGTACGAGCGCCGATCCGCAGCGCCGGCGCAGCTGCCCCCGATTCGAGGCCACCCGCGTCTCGCGTCATGGCAGCGGCGTCGAGTGCCCAGCCCATCGCGACCGCGACGTCGTCTTCGCCGGCGACTTCGAGACCGAACGCGACGAGCAACGCGTCGTCGTCCTGCTGCAACACGACACCGCCGCGCTGATACGCGAGCTCGCCGAGACTGCGCGCGATCGGTCGCAGCACGTCCCGCGTCGCGCCATCGAGCTGCGCCGCCACGACGACCGTACGCCGGCGTTCCGCCAGCACGCCCGTCGACAGTGCGCCGAGGTCGTCGTCGATCGGCTCGTCGGAGATCGCGAGCTCGGGCACCACCTCGAAACTGTGCTCGACCTGCAGTTCCTCGTAGCTCGTGCCTTCACCGAGTGGTGGTGCGGCGAAACCGAACTGCGTCTCGTCGTCGTCGAACCGCAGCGAATTCGGATTCGTGCCCGCGATCGGCACGAACGCTTCGTACTTGCGCGCCGCCTCGGGCGGCGGGCTCGGTTCGGTCTGCAACCGCGCTTGCCGCTCGGCCGGTACGTTCTGCGGCGGCTCGAACGCGTCGAGCGCATCCTGCAGCTTG
This sequence comes from Kofleriaceae bacterium, assembly GCA_036524455.1. Taxonomy (GTDB): domain Bacteria; phylum Myxococcota_A; class Polyangia; order Haliangiales; family Haliangiaceae; genus JABFXX01. The sequence goes on from DATDCH010000818.1 coordinate 14,574, forward strand.
CCGACGCCCGACGTGGTGCGCTCGTGGCCCCAGTGCTGCGCAGCGGATGTGCTCGCCGCCTTCGGGGTCGTCACGCTGCTCGTCGACTCGCGGTCGCCGAATTGCTGAAAGGCCGGCGCGGTCGTGGTGGCCCGCTCGAACGCTTTGGCAGGAGTGGTCGCGGTCGCCTCGGTCGCGAATCGCGGGTGCTCGACCGGGGGCACGAGTGACACGGTCGCCGTGCGCTCGAGCGGTGGTGGTGGCGCTGGCGCATCCGCTGGGCCCGGCGTGCCTTCGCCGAAATCCTGCGGCGGGATCGGGATGATCGACCGCGTCGATGGGCGGAGCGGTGGTGTGTTGAACGACTGCGTCGACGGCCGGGCAGGCGGGAGGTTCTGCACGATCGATTCGGTCGGTTCGCGCACGCCGCTCGACCGCGTCGATTGCCACGATGCGCTTGCCGCAGGCTCGGCCGCCTTGGCGTCGACCGCGGCCAGCCACGCCGCGAGTTGGCGCGCCCCGGCCGCCATCGCGGGGCGCGCACACGCCGAAGCAAGATCGCTCGCGGTACCGCGCTGGCCTGCCTCGCGCGACAGCGCCGTCGCGACCGCGTCCACGATCTCCACCGGCACGTCGGCGTTCATCCGATCGATGCGCGGCGGATCGATGCGGCGGACCGCTTCGAGAATCGCTCGCACGTCGTTGCCGCGATACAGCGGCAGACCGGTGAACAGCTCCCACGCGATGATGCCGAGCGCGAACACGTCGGCCTGCGACGTCGGCGGCTCGCCGAGCGTCTGCTCGGGCGCCATGTAGCGCGGCTTGCCCCGCAAGCGGCGTCGCTCGAGCGCAGACGAGAACGTCGCGCGCGCGATGCCGAAGTCGAGGATCTTCACGTAGCCGTCGGCCGACAGCATCACGTTCGACGGCGACACATCGCAGTGCACGATGCCGAGCGGGCCGCCGTAGCCATCGGTCTTGCGATGCGCGTAGTCGAGCCCCGCGGCGACCTCGGCGATGATGTACGCGGCCACCGGAATCGGGCACAACGTGTCGCGCGCCACCGACTGCGTCATCGCAAGGCGCAGGTCGCGCCCCTCGATCAGCTCCATCGCCATGAACAGCTCGCCGTCGGCTTTACCGAAGTCGAACACCTGAACGATGTTGCGGTGGGTGAGCTCGACCGCGATGCGCGCTTCATCGATGAAGCTGCGGATGAACCGGTCCTGGCGCGCCGAGCTGGGCAAGATGCGCTTGAGGGCTTGCACCTTCTCGAAGCCCGCGATGCCGACGGTCTTGACCTTGTACACCTCGGCCATGCCGCCCTGCGCGATCTTCTCGAGGACGTGATACTTCCCGAAACGCTCGCGCAGCGCTTCCACCGGGTCCGAGAGTATCATTGCTTGTGGCCGATTACTCCGCGCTGGAAGCCGTGCTCGGCTACCCGTTCAAGGATCGTGCACTACTCGAGCAAGCCTTGCGCCACCCGTCGTGGTGCAACGAGCAGGGCGAGCCGCGACCCGACGACAACGAGCGCCTCGAGTTTCTCGGCGACGCCGTCCTCGACCTCGTCGTTAGCCACCGTGTAATGACGCGGTTCCCGAAAGCCCACGAAGGCGATCTCAGCGTTACGCGCCAACAGATCGTCAGCGAAGCGGCGCTGAGTGAAGTAGGGCGCCAGTTCGAGATCGGCAAGTGGATCCTGCTCGGCAAAGGCGAGGAGAAAAGCGGCGGCCGCGAGAAGCCGAAGATCCTCGCCGACATGTTCGAGGCTCTGATCGGCGCCGTCTACCTCGACGGCGGATACCCCGCCGCCTGGGACATGATCGACCGGGTGCTGGGCGGCCGGATTGCGAGTGTTGAGCTCAAGAACTTCTACGACTTCAAGACGCGCCTCCAGGAGACCGCGCAAGCGCGGCTCAAAGCGACGCCGACCTACCATGTCGTGCAAGAGCTCGGTCCGGATCACGACAAGCGGTTCGTTGTTGCCGTGACGATCGGGACCGACGAATGGGCGCGAGCCGTTGGCAAGTCGAAGAAGGAAGCGGAGCAGATGGCGGCCGCCGAAGCTCATTTTCGTCTCGAAGGTAGTGACGTCGGGATCCGCCCGAAGCGCTAGTAGATCGACTCCGTGAGCGGTGCCGGCAGCACCTTGCCGAGCTCGGATTCGATGTGCTTGATCGCGGCCGCGCTCGTCTGATCGATGCGCTGCTCGCCGCACAGCCGCGCGGTGTACTCGTACTTGCCGTGCACGTAGTACTCGGTGAAGTACGGCGAGTACGCCTTGCACACTTTGTTGCTGATCGTGACGTCCCACGGCGCATCGCTCACCGCACGGCGGATCGCTTGCATCGCCGGCTTGTCGAAGCAGCCGGTGCTCAGCGCGCCCGCGTGGCCCGCCTTGTCGATCGGCTGGAACGTCCACGCGCCGGTCGAAAAGATCTTGGTCGTCGAGGTCGGCAGCTGGCCTTCGGCGCGCTTGCGAATCTCGAACAGCGGCATGCCATCGGCGCGACACGCAGCCACCGGGGGCTTCACGGGCGGCATCGGCGGCGCCACCACCGGCGGCTTCACGGGCGGTGCGATCACGACGGGCGGCTTCGCCGGCGGGGCAGGCGGGGGCGGCGGAATCTCCTCGGCGAGCTCGCGCTCGACCAGCTCGATCGCCTCGAGTGTGTCGTGATCAGCGGTCTTGCCGCTGCACATGCGATGCGTGTAGCGCAGCCGGCCGTGCAGCACGTACTCGGTGAAGTTGGGGTCGTACGCGAAGCACGCGATCGGGCTCGACGTCACCTTCCACGGTGCTTGTTGCACCGCGCGACGGATCGACTTGAGCTCCTTCTTCGAGAAGCAGCCACGTGCAGTCGCGGTGTCGCTCTTCAGCGTCCACGCACCGGAGCTATAGATGCGCTTCGTGGTGACCGCCGAATCGACTTCGGACTTCTGACGAATCTCGAGCATCGGCGTGCCGTGCGTCGAGCAGGTGTTGTTATGCGGTGGAGATGCGAAAAAGAACGAGAGCCAAAACAGCGTGTTCATACCCGCTCAGACGAGGCCCAAGCGAAATGGATCTAAGGTGAATTTTCGGGGCCGCTGCTTCGTCTGAAGCGAGCCGCTGACGCCCGCCTGCTCAGTTGCACTGCCAGAAATTGATCTCGGTGCGCGTGGGCGGAAAGCCGCCAAACGAAATGGCGATGCAGCAGCCGCGCACGCCTGCGTAGTCGAACGTGCGCTCGCAGCTCATCACGCTGCCAAACCCCGGGTTGCTCGCCGTGCACGGCATGTCGGTTCCGGTGCCTACGTGGTTCGCAGGCTCGTCCTTGCAGGCGAGCTCGCAGACGACCTCGCCCGTGTAGTCGCCCTCCCAAACCCCGCATGTGGTCTCTGCATGAACATCCGGCGGGGGCGCGTCGGGCCCGTCTGATCCGTCAGGCCCGTCAGCGCCGCTGTTACTACAAGCTGCGGCGAGCAGCCATGCGAGCACGAGCCTCTGCATGGGCTCTACGTTAGCGCCGCGTGCGCACGAGGGCGAGCACGTCTTCGCGACTCGGCATCGCAGACCACGGACCGAGCTCGCGCAGCGACAGCGCGGCAGCGGCGGCAGCGAGCTCGATGCAGCGCGCGAACGGCAGCTCGCTGAGTAGTGCCGCGGCGAACGCCCCGTGAAACACCGAACCTGCACCGTACGCATCGAGTACGTCCGATGGGAACGCGGGACAGCGCACGACCTGCTCGCCGTGGCGGCCGATCGCACCTTTGTCACCGAGCGTGATCACGACCGCGCGTGGACCGAGCGCGATGATCTCTTCGAGCGCATCGGTGAGCTCGCCGCGCGGCGCGAGCTCGGAGGCCGCGCGTTCGGAGATGATCAAGATGTCGCTCGCCGCGATCAGCTCGGCGGTGCCATCCTGCAATTCACCGACATCGAGGATCACGGGTAGCTTCTGCTGGCGAGCGAGCTCGGCCGCGCGCAGCTGTTCGACCGGTGCGGTGCCATCGATCAGCACGGAAGACGCACCGTTGATCGCGGCCGCGGGATCGAACGGCATTGGCTCGCCGGTGTCGCCCGCGTAGCGGGTGCGGAGCGTGCCGTCGCCTGCCACCGTGACGATCTCGCAAGCCGAGGTGCCCGCCGGTTTGAGCAGCTCGGTTTCGATACCAGCTTCGCGGAGCGCAGCGCGCGCGAGCTGGCCGAGCAGATCGGCGCCGTGAGTGCCGACCACGCGTGCCCGGCAACCGAGCCGGACCACCGCCCGCAGGGCAACGCCGATGCCGGGCGCCGGGGCCGTCGATAACGCCGCAAGCTCTGCCGCCGCGGCCGAAACGCCGGGCAGGTTCGGCGCGAGCCCCGAGATCGCCACCCCTATGCGACCGAGGCCGACCACGAGAGGCGATTGCACGGTCGCATCTTATCAGTGCGGGAGCGCACGTGAAAGCTCTTGCGCCAACAGGCGTTTTGGGCGGTAGAGTGCGCCGCATCGTGTCCCTGCCAAAACCGCCAGCGGCCGGGCAACTCAGCCCGAGCGAAGGCGGTCCTATTGCCGATCCGAAAGCCGCGGCAAGTGGGGACCCCGTGACAGAAACCGTCGCCGAATCGATGCCACGTCCTGTGCTCGCTGAACCGCGGCCGCGCGTATCGGCGACGCTCTCTGACGACGCGCAGCTGATCGCCGCATGCCGGCGCGGCGAGGCGCGGGCGATGGAGATGCTCTATCACCAGTTCAAGCGCCGCGTGTTCGGCATGGCGCACCGCATCGTTGGCGCCAACGACGCAGAAGAAGTGGCGCAAGAGGTTTTCGTACGCGTGTTCCGCGGGCTGGCAAACTTTCGAGGCGACTCCGCGCTGTCGACGTGGATCTATCGGCTCACGGTCAACGCTGCGCTCTCGCACCTCGCGCGGCGCGGCCGCCGCCAAGAGGTCAGCGACGAAAACATCCCCGAGCAAGCGGCGACGCCCGAGCCCGAGCGCGACCCCGGCCTCGCATCGCGGATCGAAGCGGCGATGAACCAGCTGCCCGCCGGTTACCGCGCGATTCTGGTCCTCCACGACGTCGAGGGCTTGTCCCACGAAGAATGCGCTGCCATCCTCGATTGCAGGGTGGGCACGTGCAAGTCACAGCTGCACAAGGCGAGGGCTCGGATGCGCGAGCTGCTGGGGTCGATCATGGTTTTGGCTGGAGACCGCCGATGAGCTGCGAGTCGGTTCGCGAGAAGCTGACGGCGTACCTCGACGGTGAGCTCGAGGGCGAGCGTGGCAGCGCCGTGCGCGGTCACTTGCGCGGTTGCGATGCGTGCCGCCAGATCGCCGCCGACGAGGCTGCGCTGCGCGACGGACTGCGCTCGCTGCCGCCGCTCGATCCACCGGCAAGCCTGTGGGCCGGCGTGCAGTCGCGGCTCGCTGCTGAAGAAGTCAAAGATGCCGAGCGTCCCGCGTGGGGCCGCGCGCTCACGTGGCTGAGGCCGCGCGCACTGCACATCGGCTTTGCGACCGTCGCGCTCGGCGCCGCGATCGTGCTGCTCGTGATGAAGCTGCAGCGCGATGACGAGCAGCAGGTTGCGGTCAAGCCGCCGATCCAGGTGCCTGTGCCGGAGATCGCGTCAAATAACCCCGAGCCGCCTCGCGCCGGTCAGTGCAATACGACGCCGAGCGACGACAAAGATGTCAGCGCTGCGATCGCGGCGGAGCCCGCGGCGATCACCGCGTGCTACGCGCAGACCGTCAGCGAGCTGATCGAGGTAGCGAAGGAAGCGCGTGGCGAGTGGCCAGCGGACCGCCAACGCGACTTTGATATCGAGCTCGAGGCGCTGCAAGAGAAGGTCGTGCGCGCCACCGACGAGCGGCCGCGCCAACAGGCGTATCGCAAAATGATCCGTTACCTGCAACGTGCAGTGGTCCGCGATGACGTCGCGCTCGCGAACCTCGGAGGTCAGCAGTGAAGCGCCCACGAGGGGCACCCTCGCCCCAAGGTGCGCGCGCGACTCGCTTCGCTCGCACACGCGGCGATCGTCTTGGGCTCGGGCGCGCGCTCCTGTTCGTCTGCGTCCTCTCGGCGACCGCATCCGCGGACGTCACCGAGAAATCGCGCGTCGAGGTTCAGCCGCCGGGCAAGCCGTACAAGCAGGTGTCGATCGACAACTCGCTTGGCAACGTCCGGATCGAAGGTCACGACGGCAAGAACGTGATCATCGAGACGATCAAGCGCGCGGGCACCGACGAGGCGATCGAGCGGCTGCGCATATCGCTCGTGCCGGATCCCGATGGCACCGTACGTATTACGACGCACGCCGATCCGAGTCCGGAGAGCAAACCGGTCGCACGGTCTGCGGTATCGATCGATGTCGTGATTCGCGCACCGCGCGGCGCGCGCTTCGATGCGACGGTCGGCAGCGGCAAGCTCGAAGCGAAGAACATGGACGCCGGTGGCGAGCTAGACAGCGCGTCGGGCGCGATCACGGTCGACAACGTGCAGGGCGAGCTCTACACGCACAGCGTGTCGGGCAGTATCACGATCAACAAAGCGTTCGGCGATGTCGACGCGGCAACGGTGTCGTCGGACGTCGCGCTCGATTCGATCAGCGGTCAGAAGCTGGTCGCGTCGGCGAACGACGGCAAGATCGCGGGCCGCCGCGTGCGCTCGCGCGACATCGAGCTGACCACGATGACCGGCAAGATCACGCTGGAGGCCGAAGCGCTGCCTCGCGGCCGCATCGTGGTGTCGAGCATGCGCGGTGATGTCGAGGTCAAGCTGCGCCGTCAAGCCCAGACTGCGATGGTCGTGCGCGGGCGCGGTACGAAAGTCGATCTCGGGTCGACGCCGGTCACCGTGCTCGGCAAATGGCAAGAAGCCAAGCTAGGTAGCGGCGGTGAGGCGACTGTCGTCGAGCTACGCTCGAACCACGGCTTCGTCCAGTTCCTACAGTTGGCTGTCATCCAATAGCGCAGGCCTCGCTCCACCTCGCAAGACAGGCTAGGCTGTCAGTGCAAGATGGAACAGGCAGCCGTGCCCCCACGCGTGCGCGAATACGCCGACCAGGCGGTCGCCTACGTGCGCCGATCGCTCGGCGTCGCGCTCGAATACGACAGCGACACGCTGCCGCTACTCGATCACTACCTGCGCAGCGTGCCGACCGATCAGACCGCCACGGTGAAGCTCGTGATCGCGACGTCGGGCGCGTACTTCGGCGAGGTGGTTCGCCGCCGGCTCGGCGGCCGCTGGGACGTCACGGGCGAGGAGGCGGACTGGCGCGTCGTGCTGCCGACCGGCCTCAACTTCTCGCCGCTTGGCTTCGTTGCGTCAGCGATTGCACAAGCGGACATCGACGAGATGGACTCCGAAATCGACGCGCCGGCCCGGATGCGCCCGTACGTGCAACAGACGTTGGCGCGGATGGGCGAGGTCTCGGTCGAGGACTACTACTCGCTGTGCGGACGGCTCGATACGCTCGAGCACGTGCACGAAGTGCTCGTCGCGGTGGCCGCGCAAATGATGGGGAATGCCGTCGACGATGAAGATGTGCCGGAGCCCGTTCCCGACGATCCATCGGGCGCCGTGAACTAAGCGAATCGTGTTATGCCTGGGCCTATGGGCCGGGGAAGTGCTCGCTCGCCGTCGCAGAGTGCCTACAAGGGTGCGATCGGCCAAACGCAGACCAAGACCGTTCACGTCACCAACGCGCGCGGCGATCTGCTCTCGACCACCGTGCACACGCAGATCGACGCGGTCACCGATCCGGATCTCGTCGATCGGCTGTACGCGGGCACGCTCAACACGATCCGCCTCGATGGGCAGAGCGTGCACGACGTCGCGATACCGATCGTCTATCACGACCCCGCAGCCGAGGTGCTCGTGCTCGTGCTCGGCGAAGCACATCGCCACGCCGAGATCGACGAGCGCATCCGGTTACTCGAGCGGCTGCGCGAGGACGACGCGCAGATCCCGGCGTACGTCAAAGACTTCGCGGTCGTGTTCGGCGGCCCGGGCCTGCGCCAGTACCTCGAGCACAAAGCGCAGCTTGCACTCGCGACCCGCGCCGACACCAAAGAGGTCGAGCGGAAGAAGGTCGAGCTACAGAACCGCGAGGCGGACCTCGAACGGCAGCGCCAGGAGCTCGAGCAAACGAAGGCCGAGCTCAAGCGCAAGCAAGGCGAGCACGAGATCACGGTCGCGGAGTTTCGCCGCGCGCAACTCGAGCTGCAGCGCGATCGCACCGAGCTCGAGCGCATGCGAGCTGAGGCGCGCCAGCGCGTGATCGCCGCGGCTGTACAAGCGCCCGAGGAAGCGACGACGATCGGACCGCGCCCGGATCGCGGCGACGACGTCACGACGAAGCCGATCACGCGCGAGGATGTCGACGACATCGAGACCAGCATGGTCGCCGCGCTGCCGACCAAAGAATTCGAGAACGAAGTAGCGGCGCGGCTCGACGACCTGCACGGCGGCAACGGCCAGTCGAAGCCGGTCCTCGGGTTCGACGAGAGCGAGCAGACCGGTGACGACAGCAAGGCGATCCAGCTCGAAGTCGACGACGAGCCCACCGGGAACTCCGAGATTCCGGTCGGCTCCGATCCGCTGACCACGCAGACCGCAGATGGGCCGACCGATCGCGACAAATGGATCGACGTCGTCAGCAAGTCGCCGACATCGACGTTCGCTGTCGTCGAGGGCCGTGCACGTCTCGCGCTCATCGCCGGCGAGCAGATCGTGCGCGGCATGACCGGCGCGCTCGACGTGCGCGTGCTCGTGCATCGGCTGTCGTCGTATCCGGTCGTCACGATGTTGATCGGGCCGCCCGCTGCGTTGCGCACGCCGAGCCCACAGCAGGTGGTCGTGCTGCCGCTCGACGTCGGCGCGGACGGTGATCGGGCCGTGCTCAACACGCTGGCCAAAAAATTCGAGCTCACGGTCGATTTCTTGCAGCGCGGCCAGACCGTGCGCCGTGCGCGGCTGACCGCGCCGCTCGCGGACAACATCGCGTACATCGTGCGCTCTGCCGACGATCATCTGCGCGGCATCGCGGCAGATGGCGAGACCGAGCCATCGTATCCGCAAGCTCGCGACCTCGTGCTTGGCGCGGGCTACGACCTGCTCGGCGTCGAGCATCCGCTGGCCGCCGAGTTCCGCGACGACAAGCTCGCGCCGCTCGACACCGCGCAGGCGGTCCGCCGTGCGATCGCGATTGCGCGCCGCTTTGCGCGGCCGTCGCGCGAGGATTACCTGGTGTGCGCGCGCGGGTATCCGCTGTCGCGCTGGCGCGAGCTGCGCCGCGGCGTGCTCGACCGTGCCGTCCATTGGGGTATCTGGATGGGATCCGATCTCGCGCAGATCGCGGTGTCCGAAGGGTTCGCCCGCTCGCGCCGTGATCTAATCGTCAAGCTCGATGCCGGCTTCGATGCGCTGCGTCGCGATCAGGCGGCATTCGACATCGATCCCGATGCGGCCGAGGACAACGCAAAGGCGCTCGCCGAGGAGGCGAAGGCGCTCGGCATCGAGCTGCGCGGCCGCAAGAGCAACGGGGCAATCAAGAGCGAGGACGTCGCGGTGGTGTCGGGCTCGATCGACGGCACGCCGCCGAAGGGCTACTCGAAGCAGAAGCCGACCGACGAGCTGATCGCGCTGCTCGAGGACAAGATCGAGCGCGTCTCGGCGGCGACCGAGCTGTGCAATCGCGGTGACCCACGCGCGGCAGCGCCGGTGATCGCCGCGGTAAAGAAGATGAGTCGGGCCGAAGCGGTCCGGATCCTCGGCAAGTCGGTCAAATTTGGTCCGGCCGCTGCCGCGCCGCTCATCGAGGGCCTGTCGAGCAGCAAGGCCTTCTTGCGCCACGGTTGCGCGCTCGCGCTTGCGCTGCTGCGGACCGACGAGGGCACCCACGCCGTGATCGACCTCTTGCTCAGCGAGCCGACCGAGATCTGGCGTGAGGTCGCCCGCGCGATCGGCCAAATCGGCCCCCAGGCGCTGATGCCGCTCGCCGCGCATGTCGGCCGCCTCGGCGACGCCGTGACTCCCGCGGCGCAGGAGCGTGTGGCCTGGGCCATGGCCCATGTCGGTGTGCGTGGCGGGAAAGCCGCGCTGGACCAAATGGCGGCCGGGCAGAGCGTGATGGCGCCTATCGCCAAACATGCGCTCGACCTCCACGCCAACGCAGCGCGCGACGAAGTTCGGGTCCGACCGGGCCCGCAGGCCGGCAAGGACGTCACGGTCAATCGCGCGTTCTCGCGCCGATTCTTCGAGGCGCTCGAGGCAGATCGGCCCGATGTCGCACAGGCAGCCTTGCATGACCTCGACGCCAGTGGTCCCCTCGAAGTTCTCGACGAGGCCGACCTGATTGTTGAGGATGACGAGGAAGAGGCCGAGCTCGACGAGTCCGATCTGATCCAGACCTAGCTCGCCGGAATCCCCAGACTTCAGGTATCATCGCCCAAGCCGTACATGAGGATCGGGATCTTCTCGGACGTACACGCGAACATCGAAGCGATGAACGCGGTGCTCGATGCGTTCAAGTCCGAGCGCATCGATAAGTACGTGTGTATTGGAGACGTCGTCGGGTACGGCGCGTCGCCAAACGAATGTTGCGACGTCATCCGCAAGACTGCGGCGTTCACGATCCTCGGCAACCACGACGCCGCCGTCGCCGGCCGCATGGATTATTCGTACTACTACGATGCCGCGCGCCAGGCGCTCGACCTCCACGCACGTCAGCTCACGCCCGACAACATGGAGTGGCTGAAGTCGCTGCCGTACGAAGTGCGCGAAGGCGACCTGACGTTCTGCCATGGCTCGCCGATCAACCTCGAAGAGTTCGAGTACATCTTCTCGGTCGAGCAAGCGACGCGCTGCCTCGAGATCTGGGACGAGCTCGGCATGGTGACGTTCATCGGCCACTCGCACCTGTGCAAGTCGTTCGCGCTCACGCGCGACGAAGTGTTCGAGGTGGTCGCGACGAAGTTCGTGATCCGGCCCGAGCACCGCTACATCATTTCGGTGGGCTCGGTCGGCCAGCCGCGCGATTACGACAACCGCGCGAGCTACACGATCTACGACGGCAACGAGAAGACGTTCGAGTTCAAGCGCGTCGCGTACGACATCGACGGCGCGGCGCAGAAGATCTTCGCTGCGGATCTCGAGCGCAACTTCGGCAACCGACTGTTCCTCGGCGTCTGATCGTCGCCGGGCGGCGATTATTGGTCGACGACCCGCGCTTCAGGAATGTCAGGCGGTTTGGGCTTCGTGGCCATCGGCGCCACCTCCTTGCCGGGGCGAACGACCATCAGCACGACGATGAAGAATGCGATTGCCGCGATCTCGGAGCCGGCGTCGACGAATAGCATCGTCACGGGGCCGTACTCGGTGGAGGCCCAGCCATCGACCTTTGTCATGTAGAGGATCGGGATGTTCGACAGCGATGCGAGCGCGTTGTACTTCGTCGCGGCCGCGCCCGTGCCGATCACATCGAGCACGAAGCCGGTGAACGTGCCGAACGCGACGCCGCCGCCGAACTGGTAGGCGAGCGTGAAGATCGCGTACGTCGTCGGATTCTGCGGCGAGACTGCCATACCGGCGGCGATCACCGCGAGGATAAGGCCGCCGACCATGTACGCGAGGCGACGGCCGATCCGATCCGAGAGCCAGCCGCCGAACAGACAACCAATTGTGGCAGCGATACCCGCACCGAAGCCGCCGGTCATGGAAACGAGATCCGCGCTCGCCCCCCAGTCGGTCGCGATCTGACCCGAGAAGATGTTTTGCGCGGCGGCGGACCCGATCGGCAAGAAGCACAGCACGAGCGCGACGAGCCCGCGTCGCGAATACACCATCTGCCACAGCTCTTTGAAGACTTCGATCAGGCGGCCGAGCAGCACGCGCAACAGGTGTAGTAAGCCGGTCGCCGCCCGTTCGGCATGAGCGACCGCCGCGACCTTGATGCGAGGTGCTTCGGGAACGACGAGCAGTGCGAACATGCACGCGAACAGCACGATCGCGATCACGATGAAGGCGACCTGCGTGGATACGTTCTCGGCGATGTAGAGGCCAAGACCGCCGCCGAGACCCGCGCCGCCGACGTTGCCCGCTTGGAACATGCCGGCCGCGCGGCCACGCTCTTCGGGCGGCGTCGCGTGGGCCATCAAGCCTTCGACGGCCATGCCGACGAACGTGATCGCGAGGCTGTTCAAGAACACGAGCAGCTCGATCGTCCCGAGGTTGGCTCTCGTGATCGGTACGAATGCCAACCCGAGGATCGTGCCGCACGACAGGAGGTTCGCGCCGATGTACCAGCGCTTGCGGGTCATCGTGCTGTCGGCGATCGGTGCCCAGAAGAACTTCCACGTGTGAGGCAGAAGGTTGAGTGCGACAAGGCTCGCGAGCACGTCGTCGCCCATGCCCTGCTTCTTGAGCAAGAAGCCGAGCATCACGGAGACGAAGCCCGATGTCGCGCCGAACGGCAGGTTCAGGATGAACCAGATCCACGGGCGGACCTTGCGAAGACTGGTTGGCTCGACGCTCACGCTTCGCGCGGTTATATCTCGCGGCGCAGCGCCGTGGCGGCAAACTTCAGCGGCTTTTCGCGCGCCGCCTCGAGCTCTTCTTTGCTGATCACACCGTCTCTGCGCATCGCGCGCAGCACGATGTCGACGCGCGCCGCGCTGTCGGGATCCAAACTGCCCGCATGGCGCACGCGCCGGCTCATCGACTGCGGCTCCGAGGTCAGCGCGGCGAGGAACGCGGCCTCGCGGATCGACAGATCGCGCGGCGATTCGTCGAACCAGTAGCGCGCGGCGTCGACGATACCGCGCACCTTCGGGCCGAGCTCGATGATGTTGAGATAACGCTCGAGGATCTGCCTCTTCTCGAGCCGCGCTTCGAGGCGCCACGTCAGCAGCGCTTCCTGGATCTTGCGATCGACGCTGCGGCGATGCGTGAGGAGCTCGTTCTTGACGAGTTGCTGGCTGATCGTCGAGCCGCCACGTGCGAGCCGGCGATCGCGTAGGTCGATCTCCAAGCTGCGCGCGATCTGCTCGAGGTCGAAGCCGTGGTGATCGTAGAAGCGACCGTCCTCGGCGGAGATGAACGCGCCGGGCACGAACCAGGGCAGCTTGTCGAGGCGAGACCAGCCGCGGTCGTCGGGACGCACTGCGAGCTTCGTGACGTCGGCGGCGGGCGGCTCGGTGGTGACCTCGCAGTCGTGATCGAGCTTCGTGTCGAGCTCGATGCCTTCGCCGGCGGGCGCCGCGAGATCGATCGCCATGCGGGCGCGACCTGAGAGCGAACCGGTCAGCACGATGCCGTCGAGCGGACCGCGGACTTCCATGGGAAGCGACGCGAACAGATCCTTGCACGGCGCGGCGGCGAGGCGGACATCGAGCTGGCCGGTCAGTGGCGAGGTGCGGCGCAGCCAACCGGAAGTCGACCAATGCGCGGCGCCAACCGAGACGTTCGCGCGGTCGACCGCGAGCGCGTCGGGAGACAGTGCGAGCGCGGTATCGAACGTCGCGTCGAGGGTGATCGGCTGAGGCGCGAGCGTTTTGTGATCGAAGCGCAGCGCCAAGAGCGAGCCACGCGCGGCGAGCTGCACGGTGTCGCGTGCGCGAGTCACCGTGAGCTGGCCCGAGGCGCGCGTCGAGTCGAGCACGAGCCCGCGCGGTGCAAGCGGTGCGAGCGCGGCGAGCGGGACCTTGTCGCCCGCGAGCGTGAGCGCGAAGCTCGGTCGGGTGGGCGAGGGCGGGGCGAGCTCGGCGCTGACGGCGCGAGGCACGCCACCATCGTCGAGGAAGCCGCGGGCTTCGAGTGCGCCGTTCGGCGTGAGGCGGCCGATCGCGACGTCGCGCAGCGTGACGCTACGGCCGGCGATTTCGATCGTGCCGGTACCTGCGACCGCGAGCACGCGGCCGAACGTCACGCGCGGCAGCGAGATGTCGGCCGCGCTGCGCGCGAGCTCGAGCTGGCCGTGGACCTTGGTGTTGCCTGCGCGTACGCGAAGCTTGCCGGTGATCAGGCGAACCCCGTTGCCGTCGGGAACGAGCTCGACCGCGTCGGCCGACAGCTCGCCGAGACCGGCGATGCGCGCGGTCAGCGTGCCCGACGTGACGACGATGCGGCGCACGCGCGATGCGGATGCGCCCGACGAAGGCTTGCGCTCGGTGCGGCCGAATCGGCGAACGAGCCGGGCGAGGTCAGAATCACCGTCGCGATCGATCTCGAGCGCGATGCGCGGCGCGGCGACACGAATCTCGTCCGCGGCGACGCTGCCCGCGAGGAGCGAGTCGAGTGCGACCGAGGCTTCGATGGAGGTGGCGGCAAACACGTCACCGAGTGCGACGTCGGTGAGCCGGATCGTGCCGGTGAGGTCGGCGTCGACGCCGCCGATCCGCGCGTGAATGCCGCCGCGCTCGCCGATGTGATCGGCGAGGTCATGCGTGCGTGCGCCGACCCATGCGGCCGCGCCGACGGGAACACCGATCGCAAATGCGGCGGTCGCAGCGGCGATCGTGTGTTCGCGCCGGAGCCGCCAGCGAGCTGGCGGCTCCGGCGAATGATGACACGGGGGACGCGGGGGCAGCTTCATCAGTGCGGGGTGGGTACAGCGTCGCGGCGATCGTCGCCGACGAAATTGCGCTGCACGATGCGGCGCTCGCCACGGCCGCGGCGCGAGGACAGCGACGCGCTCGCGAGCATCGCCTCGCACAGCTCTCCGAACGAGATGCCGGCGGCATCGGCGATCTTCGGCAGCAGGCTCGTCGGCGTGAGGCCCGGCACCGTGTTGACCTCGAGGATGAACTCGTTGCCGGAGTCGCTGACCATCATGTCGACGCGGGTCGCGCCCCCGCAACCGAGTGCGATGTGTGCGCGCAGCGCTTGGGCGAGCACGCCGCGGTAGCGCTCGGGCGACAGGCGTGGCGGTACGAAGTAGTCGGTCGCGCCCTTCGTGTACTTGTTTTGGTAGTCGTAGAACCCTGCGCGCGGTGCGATTTCGACGGCGCCCAGCGCGCGATCGTCGAGGATCGCGACCGAGACTTCCCTGCCGGCGATAAAGCGCTCGACGAGGATTTCGTCGTCAAAGCACAGCGCCTTGTCGACCGCGGGAGCGAGGTCGTCGAGCGACTGACAAATCGTGACGCCGACCGAGCTGCCTTCGCGGATCGGCTTGACGACGCACGGGAAGCCGAAGTCGCCGTGGATCTCGGCGAGGTCGGAGGCATCGTCTTCGGTCAGCGTGTAGTACGCGGGAGTCGGCAGGTTGTTGAGCCGGAACAGCTCCTTGGCCTTGCCCTTGTGCATCGCAAGCGCGGAGGCCATCACGTCGGAGCCGGTGTACGGGATGCCCAGCAGCTCGAGCAGACCCTGGATGCAGCCGTCCTCGCCCATGCGGCCGTGCAGCGCGATGAACGCGACGTCGATTTGCTCCTGGCGGAGTGCGACGTCAACGTCGTGGTCGACGTAGATCGGGATGACGTCGTGGCCGCGCTCGCGCAGGGCCGCCAGGACGGCTTCGCCGGTCCGCAGCGACACCTCGCGCTCGCTCGACAGACCCCCGAGCAAAACGCCTACTTTGCGGGACTGCATATCGGTGCTCCTTTAGAGACGAGAACGTCGCAGGATCGCGCCGTAATCCGACCGTAAAGGCCGGTGTAGTGAGGGGCAATTTTTCGGCTCCTTTCGTGGTAAGGAAGGCCGCGATGGCGAAGAAGAAGAACGCCGAGGAGTCGGCTGCTGAAGCTGGCGACTCGGGTGCCGAAAAATCGAAGAAGCCGGCGAAAAAGGCCGCGCCGAAGAAAACCGTGGCCAAGAAGGCAGCGGCGAAGAAACCGCGGCCCAAGAAGCCGGAGGCGGCGGCGGCGGTCGAAACGGCCCCCGAGCTCGGCGACGTCATCGATGCGGAAATCATCGCGGAGACCCCGGCGTCGGAGATGACCGAGGAGAACGAAGCGGTCGACGCTGCTCGCGACGCTGCTCTCGACGCTGCGCTCGACGCGACACCGCTCAGCGAGGAAGAGCAGGAGCTGTCGGCGATCTACGGCGACGACCTGACCGCCCCCGCCGTGGCGAACCGCGAGTTCCAAGATCAGAAGACGCGCGACGAGGACCGGCCGATGATGCCGGAGATCAACGCGCGCGACGAGCGCAAGCAGCGCTGGGAAGAGCGCCGCGAGGGTCGCAAGAAGCGCCGCGAAGAGCGCGATCGCCAGCGCGACGAGCGCCGCCAGCAGCACCAGCAGCCGGGCCGGCCGCATGGGGATGGCCAGCAGCGTCACGAGCGCGGCGGCGAGCAGCGTCACGAGCAGCGCGCGCCCCAGGAACCGCAACAGCGGCCATCGCAGCAGCAGTTCTCGATGCCGATGCCGAAGGTCAATGGCCACGAGCACGATGGCCTCGCGCGCGTCGGCACGCCGCTCGGCGACGCCGCCGCGGCGGTGTTTGCGCAGCTGCGCAATGGCCAACCGCTGCCCGTCAAGCAGCTCGCCGCGATGATGCGCAAGCGCAGCCTCGTCAATCAGGATCCCGATCAGCTGTGGCCGCAGCTCAAGGCAGAGCTGCTCGGCGACGAGCGCAGCTATCGCACGCTCGGCCTGCGCCCCCGGATCGTGTATCGCGGCCGCGATCTGTTCGCGCCCGGTCCGGTCGCGATGAGCGTGACCGCGGATGCCGAAGCCGGTGTCGCAAGCGCGCTGTCGAAGCTCGCGAGCGCGACCCATCGTGCGTTCGCGCAACGCCTGCTCAGGGCGAGCCCATCGGGCTTCGAGCGCATCATCCACGCGTACCTCGTCGCCGCTGGCTATCGCGACATCGAGTGGGTGAAGCGCGTCGGTGGCATCGCGTACGCGTCGGTGCTCGCGCCCGGTCTCGAGCGTACCGTGCTGATCAGTGCGCGCTCGGGAGCCGAGCCGATCGATCGGCGCGGTATCGGCGAGCTACGCGTCGGCGTCGAGGCGAAGGATCTCGTTGCCGGCATCTTGTTCAGCCCGAGCGAGCTGTCGGAGGACGCCGAGCGTGAGCTCGAGCGTGCCGGCCGATCGATCTCGGTCGTGTGCGGCGACCAGCTCGTCGCGGTGCTGATCACCGCCGGCGTTGGCGTCGTCAGCTCGGCGGCACCGATGCACTACCTCGACGACCAGCTGCTCGAAGAGCTGCTCGCCGGCTGATGGTCGCTGCCGCGCAGCCGCTGCACTATCGGTGGCTCGGCCGTGCCGAGTACCGCCCGATGCTAGCGCTGCAACACGCCGAGCGCGAGCGTGTGTGGGCCGGAGGCGCGGGTGCAATTCTGATGGCCGAGCATCCTCCGGTGCTCACGCTCGGGCGCAGCGCAACGCTCGCGAACGTGCTCGCACCCGGAGACATTCCGATCGAGCGCATCGAACGCGGCGGCGACGTCACGTATCACGGACCTGGTCAGCTGATGGTCTATCCGATCGTGCGCGTCCGCGGGGTCGTCGACTTCCTGTCGCGCGTGGCGGGTGCGCTCGCCGATGCATGCGCGGCGCTTGGCGTGCCCGGCGCACAATGGCGTCGTGATCCAGCGGGCGTGTGGCTCGGCAGCGCGAAGCTCGCGGCGTGCGGCATTCACATCGCGCGCGGTGTGAGCGTGCACGGCTTCGCGCTCAACGTTTGTACTCCAAGCAATGCATGGACGCGGATTCGTCCATGCGGGCTGTCGTGCGCACAGATTTCGCTCGCCGACTCGCTCGGCGCCGAAATCAGCGTTGAGCAAGTCGCTGCCGAGGCGGGCCCCCGTCTCGTCGCTGCACTGCTATAAGCGACGCATGGCACGGGAGCGGATCGTCGTCCTCTACAACACCGACTACGACGCGGAGCAGGCGGCAAACGCGAATCTTCCGGACGCAACGTCAGTGCGCGGGTCGGCGAAGGCAATCGCGAGCGCGCTGATCGAATCCGGCTATCGCGTCGAGCTCACCGGTGTGCACGGTGTCGAGGTCTACGAGGTGCTCGGCAAGCTCGCCGCCGACAAGCCCGACCTCCTGTTCAACCTGTGCGAATCGATGGACGGTGATCCGCGCAACGAGCCCACGTTCGCGGGCCTGCTCGATCTGTTCAAGATCCCGTACACCGGCGCGGATCTGCTCGCGCTCGCGACCTGCCTGTACAAGCACCGCACGAAAGACGTGCTGATCGCGAACGCGGTACCGACGCCGCCGTACCGTCTGCTGCGCAACGAAACCGACCTCGCGGATCCCGCGCTCGAGCGGCTCGACTACCCGTGGTTCGTCAAGCTCGCGCACGAGGACGCATCGCTCGGCATCACCGAAGCGAACGTCGTCGCCGATGCGGCTGCGTTGCGTGCGCGTTCGCGCGAGCTGATGCGCGATCACAAGCAAGGAGTGATCGCCGAGCGCTACATCGTCGGGCGCGAAATCAACGTCACCCTCATGGGGCACGGCGATCAGGTCGAGGTGCTGCCGCTGCACGAGATCGATTTCGCGGCAATGCCGGCCGACCGACCACGCATCGTCAGCTACGCGGCGAAGTGGGACGAGAACCATGTCGACTACGTCGGCACGAAACCGGTGCCTCTGCGCGACGCATCGCCGGTAGTCATCGCGGAGATCGAGCGCGTGTCGAAGGCGGCGTGGCGCGCCGTCGAGCTTCGCGACTACGGTCGCGTCGATCTGCGCGTCGACGCCGCGGGCGTACCGTGGGTGATCGACGTCAATCCGAACCCCGATATCTCTCCGGACGCGGGATGCACGCGCGCCGCGGCCGCCGCCGGCATGACGCATCCGCAGATGGTCGATCGCATCGCGCAGGTCGCGCTCCGGCGCCTGCGCGGCTAGCGCTCAGTCGTCCGCAGGACTCCTTCACGCTGAGGTGAGCGTGCCGGATGCGCTCAGTCGTCGTCGCCGCCGTTGTCGTCTTCGCCGGAGAGCCGGCGCAGCTTCTTCTGCAGGCCGAACCGCGACAACCCGAGCAGGCGCGCTGCGACCGTCTGGTTGCCCTTCGCGCGATTCATCGCCGCGGTGATATAGGCCTGCTCCGTCGCGGTGAGCGCTGGCTTGAGGCGCAGGTCTTCGCCGACGGCGGGCTTTGCAGGTTCGGGCCGCGCGCCAGATGCGGCGACCGCTTCTGGCAAGTCGGCGACATCGATCACGTCGCCGCCCATCGCGACGCCGCGCGCGAGTGCGTTCTCGAGCTCGCGTACATTACCGGGCCAGCGATGCTGACCGAGTGCGCGCAGCGCCGAGCGCGTGAGCCGAGGCGGTGTGCGGCCGGGACTGAGCTGTGCGAGCAAGCGCTCGACCAGCAGTGGGATGTCGCCGTCGCGCTCGCGCAGCGGCGGCACCGGGATCGTGATCACTTCGAGGCGGAAGCGCAGGTCCTCGCGGAATTTGCCGGTGGCGGCGAGCTCGGCGAGCGAGCGCTGGCTCGCAGCGATCACGCGAACGTCGACCTTGCGCGTCTTGGTGTCGCCGACGCGGCGGATCATGCCGTCCTGCAGCACGCGGAGCAGCTTCGCTTGCATCGCCGGACTGGTGTCCGCGATCTCGTCGAGGAACAGCGTGCCGCCGTCGGCGACTTCGAACAGACCGCGGCGATCGCGCTCGGCGCCGGTAAACGAGCCGCGCACGTGACCGAACAGCTCGCTCTCGAGCAGCTGCTCGGGCACGGCACTGCAGTTGATCGCGACGAACGCGCCGTCGCGGCGCGGGCCGTGATCGTGGAGCGCGCGGGCGACGAGCTCTTTGCCGGTTCCGCTCTCGCCGACGATCACGACCGGGAGTGCGGTGGCGGACGCGCGATCGAGCACGTCGAGCATGCGCAGCATCGCGGGCGACCGCCCGGCGATTGCATCGAACGGATTGCGCAGCCGCGACCGATCGGGCAAGTCTGCCTTGACGCGGATCAGCTCCGACTCTCGCTCGGCGAGCTCGGCCGATAGCCGGCGGTTGAGCTCGTCGACCTCGCGCGTCGAGCGGCGCAGATCGTCGGTGAGTCGTGTGTTCTCGATCGCGATCGCGGCGATGTCGGCGAGCTCGCCGAGCAGCGTGGCAGCGGCTTCGTCGAACGCGCCTCCGCGCAGCCGGTGATCGACGTAGATGCAACCGGTGATCACGCCGCGCTGGCGCAGTGGCACGACGAGCACGGAGCGCAGGCGCAACGCGGCAACCGAGGCTGCGACCGCAAATCGCTCGTCGACGCCAGCGTCCACGGTGACGACCGGCTCGCCGGTCTGCGCGGCGCGCTCGGCGATCGAGCGGCTGACCGAGCGCTCGCCGCTCTCGAGATCGCCCATCGCGAAGTTGCGCGACACGACCGGCGCGAGCTCGCCGTCGGCTTGGCGCAGCAGCAAGAACCCGCGCTCGGCGGCGGTCAGCTCGATCGCGGTGTCGATGACCTCGTCGAGGATGCGCTCGACACTCGCCTCGGTGTTGAGGCGGCGCGACAACGTGAGCAAGCGGCGCAGGTGCGCCGCACCGTCGTCGCGAAAGCGCAGCGCCGCAGGTGCTTCGCCGCCCGGCAGCGCGACCAGATCTGGATCGGCTTCGAGCGATGCGCGAAACACCGGCGCCGCGGCGGCGACCATCGCAGCGTGCGCTCCTCGCGCGCGATCGGTGAACGTGCGGGCGGTCGCTGCGTCGCGGCCGCGCTGGGCGAGCATCGCGGCAACGGCGTTCGCGCGGAACGCGCGCTCGAGGCGATCGGCATCGGCTGCGCGCGTCGCGACGTCGCCACACGCGTGGGCGAGCGCGACGAGGTCGGCGTCGCTCGGCCCTTCGAGCTCGGCGTAGCGCATCGCGGGCGACGAGCCGGTGTCGCGCAGCGCCGGCATGCGCAGCGCGGGATTGGAACCGGTACGAGGATCGCCGCTCGGAATGCGCAGCGCGACGTTCGATCCCGTGCGGTCGCTCGTCGAGGACCGCAGCGCGGGGTTCGAGCCGGTCGGGATCCGCAGCGCAATATTCGACGAGCTGTGCCGCGACGGATCGCGTAGCGCCGCGTGCGAGCCGGTTCCGGCCGCATCTCCGAGGGCAGGCAGCGGAGACGAGTCGCGCAGTGCGGGATGGCTTCCGGTGAGCGCTGCATGCGCGCCCGACATGCGCGAGCTGCGCGCGAGTGTTGGGCCGGTGCCACGGCCGACCGGTGCTGCCTCGTCGGCAACCGCGTCGCGCACGATCGGCTGAGGCGCGGAGTCGCGCAACGATGCATACGAACCGGTGCGATTGCGCCGCGCGTCGACGATCTTCACGGCGAGCCGGCCGCGCGCGACCGTCCAGCGGTCACGATCGTCGGCGCTCGCGCACAGCGCTTCGACGTCGGCATCGACCGCGTGCCCCGCTTCGGCGAGTGCGACGTACGCACTGACTTGCGCGTGCGCGTCGGCGCGCTCGACGCCGATCGCGAGCGCGTCTCGGTACGCGCGCTCTGCGCTCTTCTCTTCACCGAGCCGGCGCAGTGAATCGCCGAGCACGAGCAACGCGAATGCGCGCAAGTGCGGCGCACCGTCGGCATAGGCAAGCGCCGCGTCGGCGGCTGCGTACGCGTCGTCGGCTTGGCCGAGCGCGAGCAGTGCATTGCCACGGTTGAGATCCGCCGCGACGTGCTCGGTGATCGCACCGAGCTCGGCGAACACGCGACTCGCCGCCGCGAGGCGGGGCAGCGCTTCACTCGCGCGGCCGCGCTCCGAGAGCGCCGTGCCGAGATTGAGCTCGGCGACCGCCGCTGCGTGGACCTCGCCGACTTCGTCGAGCTTGCGCGCGGCCTCGCGATAGCGATCGCTGGCGAGGCCGAGCTGGCCGCGCTGCTGAGCGACCATGCCGCGCAGCGAGAGCGCGCGACCGACGGTGGCGCCATCGCCGGTGGCCGCGCCACCGAGCTCGAGTGCGGCGAACGCTTGATCCGCTTCATCGAGCTCGCCGAGGTAGAACGCGGCGAGGCCGGCGGCTTCGGCGCGCAGACCCGCGAGTGCGCCGCCGGCCGTCGCGACGGCACGCGCATCGGCAAACCTCGATCGCGTGACGAGCAGCCGCGCATACGTGCCGGCGACCTCGGCGTGCTCTGGGGACTGGGCGTAGAGCGCGGCGAGCGTGGTCTCGGCAGCGTCGAGATCGCCGCCGCGCTGCGCGGCCCGCGCGATCACGAGCTGTGCCTCGACCGCGTCGGCGCCGGCTGCTTGCGCGGCGCGTGCAAGCGGTTCGACGTCGCGGTATGCGCCAACCGCTGCGGCCGCGCGTGCGGCGATCAGACCGGCGCGCGCACCCGACGTGGCAATCGCGTGCTCGGCGAGCCCGCGTGCGCGATCCGCTCGCCCGCGCACGAGCAGTTGCTCGGCGACTTCACACGCGAGCTCGGCCCGCTCGGCTGTCATCGGTACGCGAGACAGCAGGGCGGCGAGCGCGTCGAGTGGTGCGTCGCTGCTCGCGCGCGCATCGGCGAGTCCCGCGAGCGCATACGTCGCGACGAGCTTGCCGGCGTCGGCCTCGGCGGCTTCGGCGGTTGCGCGATCGATCGCGAGCTCGTCGCCGCGGCGCCGCAACAGCCCCGCGCGCTCGAGCTCGACGACATCGGCGAGGCCGACTTTGTCGCCCTGCGCACGCGCCGTGGCGAGCGCGCGATCGAATCGCGTGCGGCCGCTCCACACCGCGATCGCGAGCACGAGCGAACGGGCCGGCGCCGAGACCGCGCGCAGCTGGCGACCGCGCAGCTCGGCGGCGCCTACCGTCGACCGCTCGGCCCAATCGATCGCGAATGGGTCCGCTTCGTCGCCGATCGAACGTAGCAGCTCGATCGTTGTCAGTGGCAGACCGCCGCTTGCCTCGTACAACCCTTGCAGCCACGCGCGCGGCGGCGCTCCACGTGCCGGCCCGAGCATCGCGGTCGCGAGCGTGCGTACGCCATCCTCGTCGAGCGACGGCGCGAGGTGGACGTAGAGGTCGTCGCGCGCTGCCACCGGCTCGTCGACGATCACGACCGCCGGGCGCTCGAGCCCGACGCGGACGAGCGCATTGATCAGATCCTTCTGGCGCGGATCGTCGGCGAGCTCGAACACGACGAGTGCGTCGACGCGTCCCACGCCGCGCGCGACTGCGTCGATCCAGCGGCGCCCCGATTCCGGCGTGAGCGACGCGGCCGTCGCTTGCGGTGCCACCATCAGGCGAACCGCGACCTCGTCGAGACCGCCCGCGATCACCGGCAGCGTGCGGCGGCCGCGCGCGACCTCGTCGAGCTGCCACTTGCGAATCGCTCGATCGACGAGCTGGCGCGCACCGCTGGCGACGACACCCGCAACGACGTGCACGAAGCCACGCCCGGCGAGCCCACGCGCGAGCGGCTCGACGACCGCCTCCGCGCCTGGCCATGCCGCGGCGGCGGGCGGTGCGCCGACTTTCGGTCGCGCACTACGCGCGAGACCGGGAGCGATCACCGGTGCGAGCTGATCGAGCTCGTCGAGCAACGCGAGCGCGGATTGCGGCCGTGCATCGGCATCGCGCGCGACGAGCCGGCCGATCAGATCGGCGAGCGGTCGCGGCATACCGCTGAGCGCCGGCGGCGGACCCGCGGTGACGATCTTGTGCACGAGCTCGCCGAGCGTCGGCGCGTCGTAGAGCGGGCGACCGGTGACGAGGCGGACCGCGGTGGCGCCGAGGCTGTACAGATCGCTGCGCGGCTCGACGTGACCGGCGAGCGCCTCGGGCGCCATGAATTGCGGCGTGCCGCGCGCGCCTTCGCCGCTCGCGAGCCCGAGATCGACGAGCACCGCACGATGCTCGCCTTTGCCTTCGACGAGCAAGATGTTCGCCGGGGTCACGTCGCCGTGCACGAGACCGGCTGCGTGAATCACCGCAAGCGCGCCCGCGATGTCAGCGAGCAGCGCCCAGAGCGCGCGCGGATCGTCCCACCGGCGCGTGTCGCAGCGGCCGCCGGCGATCCATTCGGCGATGAAGAACGGCGCGCCCGGGGCGACGTCGTCGATCGGCTCGCTCGTGCGGCCGACCTCGAACACCCGCGGCAGCGAGGGATGCGAGAGCCGCGCGAGCTGCTCGAACTCGTCGAACAACATCGCCTCGGCGGCGGCCGCACCGATGCGGTGCTTCGCGGGGCCGAGCGCGATCTTGAGCGCGCGCGGTTCCGACGTTTGCGTGTCGATCACCTTGAGGACACGGCCAAACGAGCCGCGCCCGATCAGCTCGGCGACGCGATAGCGTCCGAGCAGGGAATCGCGCGCCGTTGGCACCGCCACTCGATCATGTCAACTTGATTGGCAGTTCCTGTCAACGGAATTGGCTTAGGTGTTTCAGGTGCTTCTCTAGGGTGAGGGGTTCAGCCATGTTATGGTCTGCCCGTGCCGGACGACGAGCGCCGACGGCGGCGTCTCGGAGACGAGACGAAGGAGCGGATCGCCGACCTGGCCTCGGGGTGGTCGCTCGATGGCAAGGACGAGCCTCCGTCACCTGTCTCGAAACCTGCGCACACCCCGACCCCAAAACCGAAGCCGACCGCCACGCCTCCCGCGGCGACCGCGAGTCCGCCGCCGCCAGCGGCCCCGTCTGCTGCGCCGCCACCCGCCACCGGGCCAACGCGCAGCAAGCCGCGCACGAATCCACCGCCGCCCCCGGGCTCGCCCGAGCGCAAAGCGCTCGAAGACAAGATCGTCGAGACCGCGCGACCAACGGGCGTCAAGACGTCGACGAGCGCGAACCCGGTCGCCGGTGAAGCGCGGGGCAGCGCGCCCGTGTCGCCGCCGTCCCGCCCGAGCACGCGCAGCGGGCCGCAGTTCAGGCGCGCCGACTACGCCGGGCCGGCAACTCCTTTCGCGGTCGAGACGCCGACTCCCGCGGTGATCGTCGACGATTCGCTGCCCGTCGATCCCAGGCCGGTCAAGCCGCTCGGGCTGCCGCTGCCGCCGCGCCCCGAGACCGGGCCGCCGACGACGACGAAGTCAGGCTCGATCACCGCGGCGACAAGCAATCCGCGGCTCGCGGTGCCGGTCGGCGAGTTCGACAGCGGAGTGCAGACGATCGAACAGGAGACGATCAAGCGCGACGCCGCCGACGGGTTGCTCGCGATCCCCGACAAGGTGACGCCGGTCGAGGATCTGCTCGAGGACGATGACGAGGACGAGCCCGCGCGCGGCGACGCGACGACGATCGATCCGATGACGGCGCGTTTCGAGCGCGGCGATCCGACGGCGCTCGGCGGCCCCGATGCGACCGTGATCGGCGGGCCAGGCCAACGCATCAGCCATCACTCCGGTGGCACGCTCAGGCCGAGCGCTGCGCTGCGCCGCAAGCGCGGCCTCGCCGGTGACGTGCGCTACGTGTTCACCGCGCTGTTCGGCGTGCGGTCATCGCGCCGCGAGCTCGCCGAGCTCGAGCATCGCCAGGGCTTGCGGCAGACGTCGCGGCGGCGCCACCTCGTCACGCTTGGCCGCGCCGCGGTGATCACCGACTCGTTCGATCACCCGGCGCTCGGTAAGTCGCGCGAGCAGCTCCAAGCGATCGAAGACGAGCGCTCGCGGCACGCAGGTGCGGTGTCGGCATCCGATGCCGAGCTCGAGCGCGTGCGCCGCGATCGCGAGACCAAGGCCAAACAGTACGTCGCCGGTCTGTCCGGGACCGACGCCGAGCTCGCCGAGCTTGGGAAGAAGCTCGAGCCGCTCGAAAAGGAAGCGACGTCGGCGCGCAAGCGCGCTCAGGAGCTACGCGAGTCGCTGCAGCGGATCGACAAGAAGATCGGCGAGACCGAAGCGCTGCTGACATCGGTCAAGGGCGAGAAGCTCGACAAAGCCCAGGTGCTCTCCGACATCGCGACGCTCAAGGCCGATCGGCAGTCGGTGTTGCGCGACGAGCCGATGATCGCCTCGGAGCTCGATGCGCTCAATCCGCGGATCGCGGCGATCGAAGCAAGCCGCAACGATCTGCGCAAGAAGCGCGGCCAGCTCGAGAAGAGCGAAGTCGAAGATCAGCGCCGCACCTCGGAGCTGCTCGAGGCGATCGGTGCAAAGCGCAAGGTCGTCGAGCGTGCAGCGGCCGACGCCGAGGCGGCCCGTGACATCGCGTTGTTCGAGCTCGGCGACCGGCTCTACGTCGATCGCCCGAAGGTGCTGGCCGCCCAGCTGTCGCCGATCGATCAGATCGATCTCGAGCTCGGCGAAGGCGACCGGCGGGCGATGGAGCTCAAGGAGATCCTGTCGAACATCGACAAGGCGAAGTTCGCGCGCGGGCTCGCGATGATCATCCTCGTGCTCGGCGTCGTCGGCTCGTTCGTCGTGTGGCTGCTCTACATGCTGCTCTAATTAGCGACCGCGAGCGCTGGTCATCCGAGCATCGCGTCGATGCGGTCGATCGCGACAAGCGTCATCACCACGCGGGCGCTGCCCAGCAAAACGCCGAGCACGCCGACCGTGATCGCTGCGGCCGAGACCAGCCGCCGCGCGCCGGGAGCGGTCCTCTGCGTGTAGCCGAGCCAGCCGGCGCCGATCGCGGCGATGCCAAGGCCGATCGCGAGGTAGAGCCCGGGGGAGGGCAGGCCGGCCGCAACCATCGCGCTGAATGCGAGCGTGAGGGCGAGGCGGCTCATGTAACGACGCTAGCGCTGGCCGCGTAACCGCGCGAGTTTTCGCCCGTTCGTCGATCCAGCGCCCTCGCTTGTGCTACACGACGCTGCCATGGCCGATGTACCGGAGCCCGAAGCAACGGCTGTTCGCGCGGGGTTCTGCGCGATCGTCGGGCTGCCGAACGTCGGTAAGTCGACGCTGCTCAACCGCGTGTTGGGCCGCCACCTGGCCGCGGTCTCGGCCAAACCGCAGACCACCCGGGATCGGATCCTCGGCGTTCACACGATCGAGCTGCCGGGTCAGACGCCGACGCACGCGCAGATCGCGTACGTCGACACGCCGGGTGTGCAGGAGGGCCGCGGTCCGCTCCGCAAGTACATGCGCGAGGCCGCGCTCGCCGCCGCCGCCGATGCCGATGTCGTGCTGTTGATCGTCGATGCGACGTTTCGCAAAGGGCGGATGCCCGATCGGATGAACGAGTCCGACACGCAGGCGATCGGCGACGCATCGAGGGAGCGGCCGCTGATCATCGCGCTCAACAAGGTCGATCTGGTGGCCAAGCCCGAGCTGCTGCCGGTAATCGAAGCGTGGAACAAGGCGCATCCCGATTCCGACGTGGTGCCGATTTCGGCGGCGACCGGCGACAACGTCGACGCGCTCGAGCGCGTGATTGCGAGCAAGCTGCCCGCGGGTCCGCCGCTGTTTCCGCCCGAGATGGTCACCGATCGGTCGCCGCAGTTCATCGCGCAGGAGATCATCCGCGAGCAGCTCTATCACCAGCTCGGCAAGGAGCTGCCGTACGCGTGTGCGGTGCAGGTCGAGACCTGGACCGAGCGCAAAGGCGAGCTCGTGATCGGCGCCGTGATCGTCGTCGAGCGCGACTCGCAGAAGCCGATCGTCGTCGGCAAGGGCGGCTCGCGCATCAAAGAGCTCGGCATCGCGGCGCGCACCGCGCTCGCCAGCGCACTCGGTAAGCCCGTGCACCTGTCGCTGTTCGTCAAGGTCCGCGAGTCGTGGAGCCAGACCGAACGCGATCTGCGCGAGCTCGGCTACGGAGGCGACAAGTGACCGCGCCGCTCGTAGCTGTGATCGGCCGACCCAACGTCGGCAAGTCGACGCTGTTCAACAAGCTCGTCGGCGGGCGCCCCGCGCTCGTTCACGACACGCCGGGATTGACCCGCGATCGGCGCTACGGAGAGGCCGACTACTTCGGCAAGGAGATTCGCCTCGTCGATACCGGCGGCCTCGATCCCGAAGCCGCGACCGAAGTAATCGGCGCGGGCATTCATCGCCAAGCACTGCGCGCGATCGAAGAGGCCGACGCGCTGCTGCTCGTCGTCGACGGCCGCGCCGGCGTGTCGGCGATCGATCACGAGCTCGCGAAGCAGCTGCGCGCGACCGGCAAGCCGGTGTTCCTCGCGGTCAACAAGATCGATCACCCCACGGTCGATCACCTCGTGCACGAGTTTCACGAGCTCGGCCTCGGCGACGCGTACGCGATCTCGGCGGCGCACGGCCGCGGCATCGATCCGCTGCTCGAGGCGATCACCGACGCGGTCGTGCCGGTGGGCGAGCCGACGATCCCGGAGCGCGATCCGCTGTTCGATCCCGAACCCGAGCTCGAGGAAGAAGAGACCGACGAGGCCGCCGCCAGGCGCGCCGCCCGCGACGCCGAGCCGCTGCGCGTCGCGTTTGTTGGTCGCCCGAACGCCGGCAAGTCGTCGCTGACCAATCGGCTGCTCGGCGAAGAGCGCTCGCTCGTCCACGACGTCGCCGGCACGACCACCGATCCGGTCGACGCGAAGTTCTCGATCGGGGGCCGCGAGTACGTCCTTGTCGACACCGCGGGCATCCGCCGCAAGGCACGCATCGACGAAGACATCGAGAAGATCGCGGTGACGATGGCACTCGGTCAGATCGAGCGCGCCGACGTTGCCGTGCTCGTGATCGATGCGGGCATCGGTCCCGCCGAGCAGGACGCGCGCATCGCGGGCAAGATCGAAGAAGCCGGCCGTGCGCTCGTGATAGCGCTCAACAAGAGCGATCTCGTGCAAGGCGAAGCGAAGAAGACAGCACTGCGCGAGCTCACGAAGGACACGTTCCACTTCCTCGAGTGGGCGCCGGTTGTGAATCTGTCGGCGCAGCGCGGCGACGGCGTCGATCGCCTGCTCGACGTCGTCGATCAGGTCGCGAAGGAACACCGCAAGCGGATCCAGACGTCGCAGCTCAACCGGTTCTTCGCCGACGTGATCGAGGAGATGCCGCCGCCGCTGCACCACGGTCACGCCGTGCGCATCCACTACATCACGCAAGGCGCGACGCGCCCGCCGACATTCATTCTGATGGCGAACAAGGCCGAGGGCCTCGCGCCCAGCTACAAGCGGTTCATCGCGAACCGGTTGCGCCAGGCCTACGGCTTCAAGGGCACACCTTTGCGCATCTTTGTCAAAGCGCGCAAAGACCGACACAAACTCGACGACTAGCGCGATTGCGCTGCCGGGCGTTGCCAGCGCGTGTGGTGTATGCGGAACGCGCGGCTCGCGTTGTGGAGTCGATGCCACGCCTGCTCGTTCGATTGACCGTTGCTGCTGTGTTGCTGGGCGCCACCGCGAGCCACGCCGCCACGGATCCGGGCGTGTGTCTGAACGCGATCGATGAAGAGCTCACGCACTACCTTGCCTACGATGTCTCGATCTTCGCGAACCCGGACGCGCGCCGCCAAGCCGAGCACATTGCGAGCATGGAGCCGGCGATCAAATGGCTGCGCGGGCTCCTCGATGGTTGTCGCCGCGGTGATTGCGTGCCCCTCGCGGATGCCCTCCACGACAAACCGGACCAGGTGAAATCCGCGGCACCACACTTCAGCGGCGCCGCGACGGAGTGCGCCGCCGCGCTGTACTCGGCATCGTGCGCCGCCGGTACGCCGCAAGCGTGCACGACACTCGGCAATCTCTACCTCTACGGCGCGGGGCGCCTGAAGCGGGACCGCAACCGAGCACTCCGGTTTCTCCGCGCCGAATGCAATCTCCGCGGCGGCGACTGCGAGAGCGTGCGCGACGCGAAGAACCAGTTCTTCGCGCGGCATATCATCGCGGTCAGCGGTTACTTCGGATTCGACAACGCGGGCGAGGACAACACGTCGTTGCCGCTCGGCGGTGAGGCCGGTGTGCTGCGGATGTTCGGCGACTGGAAGTCGACCGGCGGGACCCGCGGCGTCGTGTTCGGGCTTGGCGTCGCCGGGCAAGCCGAGTACGCGACCGGTCATACGCGCGTCGGCGCCAACCTCGGTCTGCTGTTATGGACGATGAAGCTGCGCACCGGTTACGTCGCAGAGCTCGCCGGGACAGAAGCAGGACGGCGCGACCTCCGGCTCGAGCTCGTACTGTCAGCGCCATGGGCGCACGCGCCGCTGCGCATGGTATTCCGCGGCGACATTCCGCTCGCGGCCGGCGCGATGGACGCCCATGCGCGGCTCGGATTTCTCGTCGAGCTCGGCTGGAACTTCGGTCTCGACGGCCGCTCGCCGCGCCTGCGCGACTTCGGGTTCCCGCTAGCCTTCTAGCGCTTGATCCGAAACGCGCGCACGTAATACGCGACGGCCCAGCGATCGACTTCCTTGATCGACGGATAGCCGACCATCTTCGTGTTCGGCAGTCCTTCGCTGACGGTCTTGAAGATCTGATCGACACTGTCGCCGGCCTTGAACGGATCCTTGACGAGGTTGCGCGGCGGCGGCTTGACCGCGAACGCGACCGGGCCGTCGCCTTGTCCCGTCGCGCCGTGGCACGCGGCGCACTGCAGATCGTAGACCTGCTTGCCGGTCTCGAGCAGTTTCGGCGTCGGTGTCGGCGGCGCCGCAGCGATCAGCGCGACCGCGATCATCGCGATCGCGAGCATCGCGGCGAGTGGTCTCAGAAGTATCCCCAGCGCTTCGTCGCGCGGATGCCGAGCGTGAAGATCGTGACGTCACCGCCGAACGACGCGAGCCGCGCTTCGAAGCCCCACGACTTCTCGCGATCGACGAGGATGTCGAGGCCGCCGCCGATCGCGAGCACGAAGTCGATGTTGCTGCCGATCGGTCCACCGGTCGTGTAGACGGCACCTGCGCCGGCGAACGCGTACGGCACGTACTTCAGCACGTCGAAGCGAAACACCGCACCTGCATCGGCGAGGCCGGCGTACGACATCGCGGGCTCGTCCATCTTCTGGCCGCCGTAGAACACGCCACCGGCGGCCTCGCCGCGCAGCGAAAAGTCGCTGCCGATCGCGTGCTCGTAGATCAGCGCCAGCGTGCCGCCGACGTCGGGCGTGATGTTGGGGGGCTCCATGTTGCCCTCCGCCTCGCCAGGCACCGAGAACGTGGCCCACGACAGGCCGCCCGACAGCGCGCGCTCTCCCTCGGCCGCGGCCGGCGCCGCAAATGCGCAGACGATCACGGGCAACAGTTGGGTCGGTCGCGGGGTCCAAGCCACGAAACCCCTCAATTGTGCTACATCGCCAGGCGCCGTGGCCGACAAGGACGAAAAAAACCCGACCAAGCCCGCAGCGACTTCCGCCAAGCCCGGTTTCGACCCGAAACCGGTCCAGCTAGGCGGTGAGTCGCTCGTCGATCGCCTGCTCCCGCACATGAAGCAGATCGTGATCGGTCTTCTGGTGATCGCCGCCGTGATCACGGTGGTGTTCACGGTCCGCTACTTCAAGGAGCGCGGGCGCCAGAAGGAAAGCGCGAAGCTCGCGAAGGTGATCGATATCAGCCAGCGCGACGTGCGCCCGCCCGGCGTCGAGCCCGATCCCAAGGCGAAAGAGCCGACGTTCGGCAGTAACAAGGAGCGCGCGCTCGCGACCCTGTCGGCGCTCGACAAGGAAGGCGCGAAAGCCGGAGGCGCCCATCGCGCGGCGTTGCTCGTGCAGGCCGGTCAGCTCGACGACGCGATCACCGAGTACAAGAAGCACACGAAGGGCAAGACGCTCGACGCCGTGCTCGCCCGCGAAGGCCTCGGCATCGCGCTCGAAATGAAGGCAGACCAGGGCAAGGACGCGGCGGCTCGCCAGCAGGGTCTCGAGGAAGCGCTCGCCGCGTTCCAGGCGATGCAGCCCGACGACAAGGGCCCGCGCTACGCGTACGCGCTCTATCATCAGGCTCGCATCCT
>DATDCH010000819.1:0-3844 GCA_036524455.1 Kofleriaceae bacterium
GACGAGCAACACGACCGCGAGGAAGACACGCACCGCGGGCATCATAGCCGCGGGGAGCCATCACGCGCACACGGACGGCGCAAACATACCCACGTGGGTACGGACAATCCTGACGCGGTCGCGATTGGGCCTAGATCCGCGTGCGTCGATCGATCGCGGCGCGTTCGAGCTCGAGCGCACGCACGAACTGGCCGCGCGGCGGGTTCGGCCCCAGGTCCGCGCGCAACTTGTCGGCGATCGTCTCGGCCGCGACGTAGGAGGCTTGCGCGCCCGGGTCATTCCACACGGCCCACGGCGGCCGCGCACCCGGTACGTCGGTCAGCACGGGCAAGCTGCGCTCGATGTCGTCGAGCATCGCGGCGAGCCGCGTGCGCCGGTGGCGCGCAGCACCGGCGAGCTCGCTCGGCCAGCGCGGCGGCAACCAGCTCGGCGGTTCAGCGAGCCGCGCGATGTATGAAGCGGCCGCTTCGTCGACGACGCGCGGAGTACCGGCCGGCAGCGCGAGCGCGACGATCGCGTGGCCGAGCTCGTGCAGCACCGCGAACCGCGCGGCCGCCGTGTCGATCACTTCGGGCACGACGATCACGACCTCGACGTTCGGCTCGATCACGAACGCGCGTGGATGCGCCTTCGCGCTGCGATCGATGCGTACCGTGCCGGTGATGCCGAACCGCGACGACAACGCGTTCCACACATCGAGGATCGCGCCGTGATCGATCGGCGTCTCGCGCGTCTGCCAACCTTCGATCGCGGGACCAGGCACGTCGTGCTCGGCGCGCTGGCTCGGAACGCCGTGGAGCTTGTGCAGGATCGCGACCGCGGAGCAGTCGAACCGATCGCGCGCCACTTCGTCGCGCGCCTTCGCGAGCGGCACGAGGCCGTCCCAGCTCGGGCGATCGGCGCGTGCGACGGTGACGAACGCGTCGTCCTCGATCATGAGTGGGCCGATGAGCCGCATCAGCGCGAGGCCGCGGTCGGCGAGCACGTCGTGCATGCATGCGTTGCGGGCGGTCTGCAGCGACGAGGCGAGACGCGTGATCAGCGGCGCGGGAGGTGTGGGCCGACCCTCGGCGTGCGCGCGTGCGAAGGCACGCATGTGAGCGGGCAACTCGGCCGCGAGCTCGCCCTCGAGCAGATCGAGCGCCATCTCGGCGTGCAAGATGTCGCACGGCTCCTCACCCATACGGAGGATCGTACTACGACGGGACGCGCCCCCCCGACGGGATCGACGGATCGACGGAGCGACGGGAGCGGCGCGAGCGCAGCTACTTCGCGTCGGCGAGCGATTCGCGGAACGTCGCTTCTTCTTGCGCGCCGCGGAACGCTTCGCGCGCATGGCCGTCGGGACCGAGCACGAGCGAGTACGGCACGCCGCGGATGTTGTACTTCTTGCGCAGCGTGCCGTCGTCGATCAACGCGGTGCCCGGGAACTTCGCGTGGCTGACGACGCCCTCGGCATTTTGCTTCGTGCCGGCCACGAACACGGCGACCACGTTCGCGCCCTGTTGTTCGGCGGCGGCCGCGCCACGCGGGATCGTCGCGAGGCAGTGCGAGCACGTCGGCGTCACGAACATGACGAGCGACGGCTTGCCCTTGAGGCTCGCCGGATCGAACGAGTGCGAGCCGAGCGATGGCAGCGCGAGTGTCGCCGCGATATCGCCGTCCGGAACGGGCTCGTCGTTGCGTTTGCATCCCGCAATCGCAAGCGCGATCACGAGCACTAGCGTGGAGGCGTGCCGCAATGGCATACCCGCCTGATAGCATGCGCGAGATGGAATTGGCAGAAGAGCTTGCGGAGCTCGTCGGACAGCTCAAGAACCAGCTCGCCCGGCATCATGCGGCGGGCACGTGGGCCGTCCCGGGCGGCGCGAGTGTACGCACCGAGCAACCGGCCGAGCTCGCCGCCGACGCTGCCCCCGAGCTGGTCGAGGGCGAGCCTGCGATCGCGACCGTCGCGCTGGGCCGCCGCACGCTCGCGCAGATTCGCACCGAGCTCGGCGACTGCACGCGATGCAAGCTGAGCGACACGCGCAAGTCGATCGTATTCGGCGTCGGCGACGAGCATGCGCCGCTGATGTTCGTCGGTGAAGCGCCGGGCGAGCAGGAAGACAAGCGCGGCGAGCCGTTCGTCGGCCCCGCCGGCGAGCTGCTCGACAAGATGATCGACGCGATGGGCTGGTCGCGGCAGACCGTCTACATCAACAACATTCTATGTTGCCGGCCGCCGGGCAACCGCAACCCGCAGCCCGACGAGGTTGCGGCGTGCAAGCCATTCCTCGAGGCCCGCATCGCGTCGATCGCGCCGCGCATCATCGTCGCGCTTGGCCGGCCGGCGGCGAACACGCTGCTCGGCACCGACGCACCGATCAGCGCGCTGCGCGGCAAGTTCCACGACCGGCACGGCATAAAAGTGATGCCGACGTTTCACCCTGCGTACTTGTTGCGCGAGCCCGATCGCAAGCGCGACGCGTGGGCGGATCTCAAGCTCGTGATCGCGGAGCTCGCGCGCCTCGGCGTGCAATCGCCGAAGCCGCCGCGCGTGTAGCTACTTCTCCGGATCCTTCGTCGACGCCGTGCTGCCGCCGCCCGCGAACGTCAGGTACGCGTAGTACATGCCGTCGGCTTCCGTCGACGAGCGCACCGAGGC
Source organism: Kofleriaceae bacterium (assembly GCA_036524455.1). Classification (GTDB taxonomy): domain Bacteria; phylum Myxococcota_A; class Polyangia; order Haliangiales; family Haliangiaceae; genus JABFXX01. Next base: position 2,648 of record DATDCH010000819.1, read on the forward strand.
CTGCGCCGCTTTACTGCCAGCCTTGAACGCGACGCGCACCTCGACCGCCTTGCCCTTCTTCTTCGCCGTGATGCGCGCGATCGGCGTCTCGAAGAACCGCGTATCGATCGGCCGCCACGTGTTGTGGCCGAGCTTCGACAGGCCGCTGAGCGTCACGATCACCGCATTGCCGTCGACGCGCTGATTGACCTCGAACGCGGCGATCGACTGGAAGAACACATCCGAGCCGCCGTTCTTGGTCTCGAACCCGATCCACGACAACGTGCCCTTCTTCGCCGGTTTCTTCGCCTTCTTGGGCGCCTCCGACTTCTTCTGCCCCGGCTGGACGCCGCCGTAATCGCCTTCGGCGTTCGGCGCGTTCGGCGCGTTCGGGTCCTTCGTGTCCTCGGCGAACGCAGGACTGCCGAGCAACATCAGCCACAGGAGCGCGCGCCGCATAAATGGATCGTAGAAGGCTGTCGTGCGCCGCGCAAATTACGATGGTCTGTGGCCCCGATTACAGTGCTGGCTGCGAGCTACCCCGTACGTACCCGGAGGGGGTTCGTCCCCCGACAACAGACCGTCCCATAGTGCGGCATGCGTAACGTTCGAGGTGTGTTGTTCCTCGACTACGTAAGAATGCTCAAGGCGCACAAGGGCGTGGAGTGGGAGGCCATTCTTACGCCCGACGATGTGCAGTACCTGAAAAAGCAGATCGATACGACTGCCTGGTATCCGATGGCGACCTTCGAGCGGATGGGCAACGCGATCCTCAGGTTCGTCGCTGGGGACAAGATGCTCCCGGTGCAACTGTGGGGACGCTTCTCGGCGGCGCAGCTCCGGAGCGCGCACCCGATGCTACTGGCGCCGAAGGATCCGTGCGAGACGCTCACGCGATTTCGCGTGATGCGCGAGACGTTCTTCGACTTCGAGGCGCTGCAAGTGCTGATGTTGCACGAAGGCGAATCGCAGATCGCGATCCACTACTACATGGGGATGCCCGCCGAAGAAGCAGCGTCGTATCAGACGATGGGATTCTTCGAGGGACTGCTCGAGCTCGCCGGCGCAAAGGACATCCGCGCGACGTTCAAGGCCAAGCAGTGGCAAGGCGCACCTCGCACGCTGCTCGACCTGCGCTGGATCACGCCCGAGGCGGCGAAGCCGAAGCCGGGTCGCTGACTCGTACCGGATCGGTCGGCGCGCCGAGTAGCAGCGTGC
>DATDCH010000820.1:0-9257 GCA_036524455.1 Kofleriaceae bacterium
GCGGCGGCATCGGGTTCGGCGGCAAGGCCGGCGAGGCGCCGCCCCTCGAATCCAGCGATTCGTTCGCCTACCTGCCCGACGAATCGATCGACGCGCGGCTCGGCGACGAGCTCCGCGATCACCCGCTGCTGCTCGTCCCACTCGACGAGCGCCAGAAGCTGATCAGCAAGATGCTCGAGAGCTCGCCCACCCGGAACTTCCAGGTCAGCGACTACCTGCGCAGCGGCTCGCTGTCGCCGCGCAACCGCGGCATCTACGACGCGCTGCTCGCGAGCTATATGGGCGACTTCGTCCAGGTGCTGCGCCACGTACGGATCGAGCGCTTCGAGGTGTCATCGCGCTACCGCCAGGGCTGGGTCACCGTCGAGCCGCAGCTGTCGGTCGATGCGACCGAGCGCCAGATCACCGCCGATCGCACGCTCGCCGCGTTGCCGCCGTCACTGCAGTCGGTGTCGCTGCACGAGTATGGCGGCGAGGTGGTCGGCGCGAACCGCGGCATGATCGAGTTCGACGATCTGCTCAAGCGCCCACTCGAACACTACAAGTATTTGCTTACTACCGTCGAGCGCGCCGCGCTGTCGATGCAGAGCGCGACGCTGCTGCTCGACCTCGTGTTCATCGGCAGCTGCAACGACATCCACCTCGCCGCGTTCCGCGAGATTCCCGACTTCCAGTCGTTCAAGGGCCGTATCGAGCTCGTGCGCGTGGCGTTCATCCTCGACGTCAAGCACGAGGAGGCGCTCTACCGCGAGCAGCTGCGCGAATCGGCCGGTGGCCGCCACGTCGCGCCGCACACCGCGTACGTCGCGGCGCTGTGGGCCGTGCTGTCGCGCATGCGCAAGCCGCAGATCGAGCGCTTCCCGTCGACGCTCGCCGAGGTGATCGGCAAGCTGTCGCCACTCGACAAGGTCGAGCTGTACTCGACCGGGCAGGTGCCGGAAGACCTGTCACCCGATCGCGCGCGCGAGCTCCACGCACACATCAAGGAGCTGTTTCACGAGTCCGACACGTACCCGATCTACGAGGGTCGCGTCGGTGCGTCGCCGCGTGAGATGCAGACCGTGCTGCTCGCCGCCGCGGGCAACACCCGCTACGTGTACGTGTCGCCGCTCGTCGTGCTCGATGAAATCGTCGAGCTGTGCAAGCAAGCCAGCCTCTACGAGTTCCTCCGCCAGGACGTGCAGCCCGGCGGTTATCACGATCACAAGAAGCTCGCTGACGTCGCGAAGGGCAAGCTGTTCGACATCATCGACGACGAAGTGCGCGTCGCGGTCGGCCTCGTCGAGGAGTCGGAGTACGCGCGCGTGTTCGAGCGCTACATCACGCATGTGATGCACGCGATCAAGAAGGAGAAGGTCCGCAACGTCGCGACCGGCCGCCAGGACGATCCCGACGAGGGCATGATGCGCGAGGTCGAGCGCACCCTCGAAATCCCCGGCCGCGCCGACGACTTCCGGCAGAGCCTGATCGCCAAGATCGGCGCCTGGTCGCTCGATGCACCGAACAAGGGCAAGAAGCCGGTGATGAGCGAGATCTTCGCGGACCTGCTCCGGAAGCTGCGCGACGCCTACTTCGAGAAGCACAAGAAGACCATCGCCAAGGGGATCTCGGACCTGGTCATGCTGCTGTCGGGCAATGAAGGCAGCTTGTCGAGCGAATCGCGTACGCGGGCCGACCAGGCGCTGGCGACGATGATTACGAGGTTTGGCTATACGCGGGAGTCCGCACGGGATCTCGTCGGGGCGCTGGCCTCGATGCGGTACCGCTGAGCTACCTCCGAGCTAGCCCAGCGAACTTGCGCCTACATCACGGCTTTCCGTATCCTCGATCGTGGTGATGATGCTGCGCTGGCTCGCATGCGTCTGCCTGCTCGCCAACGTGGCGGAGGCGGGGCCGAAGATGCTCAAGGGCCCGTACCTGCAGGACCTCGCGCCCGAGTCGATCACCGTGATGTGGCAGATGGACGAGCTGATCCCGGCGACGCTGATCGTCGAGGGACCCGGCGGCGTGCGCCGGCAGCAAGTCGCGCCGGCACGCATCAGCGAAGCGCGCGTCGATGGCCTCAAACCGGCGAGCCGCTATCGCTACCGGGTCGAGATCGGCAGCGACGTGTGGCGCGGCGAGTTCGCGACCGCACCGCCCGACGGCAAGGACGTGCCGTTCTCGTTCGTGGTCGTCGGTGACAGCCGCGGTGGCGTGCAGCAGCACCGCCGCGTCGTCCAGCGCATGTCGCAAGAGGTGCCTGACTTCGTGCTCGGTACCGGCGACATGGTCGATGAAGGCTATCGCCAGGATCAGTGGCAAGAGTTCTTCGACGTCGAGAACGAGATGTTCCGCGACAACGTTTACTTCCCGGCGCTCGGCAATCACGATCGCCAAGGACGCGGCCGTACCGCCGATTCATATCGCGCGTTCTTCTCCGTGCCCGAAAACGGCGGCGACAGCGAGCGCTACTACGCGTTCACGTACGGCAGCTCGCGGTTCCTCGTCCTCGATAGCAACGCCTACTCGTTCGCGCTCACCGACCAAACCGCGTGGATCGAGCGCGAGCTGATCGCGGCGCGTCAGGACTCGCGCATGCGCCACATCTTCGTGGTCATGCATCACCCGCCATTCTCGATCTCGCTACACGGTGGCGCTGCCGATCTGCGCGAGCGCTGGACGCCGCTGTTCGAGCAGTACGACGTCACGGCCGTGTTCTCCGGCCACGACCACGTGTACTCGCGCGCCGAGAATCACAACATCCATTACTTCGTCACCGGCGGTGGCGGTGCGCCGCTGTATCCGCGCCGGCCTCGCAGCCATCCGATCGATGTTGCGGCCGTGAAGAAGTTCGAGCGCACGCTGCACTACTTGCGCGTGACGATCACCGGCAACCGCATCGAGGTGACCGCGATCCGGCCCGACGGCACGATCATCGAGAACACGACGTGGACCGACGGTCCCGAGCCTCCGAAGGAGCGGCCGATGGTGGCGGCGAGTGGTGCGCCGACGATGGCGCCGGCGGCGATCGCGGCGAAGCCGGAGCCTTCGAAGAAGACGCTGTGGGTCGGCCTCGTCGGCCTGGTGCTCGCGCTCGGTGCGGCCGTGTTTGTCGTGCGCTCGCTTCGAAGCTAGTAACGCCGGTCGCTGCTACTCGTCGCTTTCGATGCCGAACAACATCGCGACGTCCAGCTCGATCGCATCGAACGGCTCCGCGCGGACGATTTCGCCGACCGACGCGCGCACCACGACGATGTAGCCGTCTCTCGACCACCGATGCACGAGCAACACCGTCTCCTCGGGATCGATCACCCAGTAGTGCGGACCCTCGGCGGCGTGCAGCGTACGCGGCTTGGTGACGAGGTCGTCCTTCTCGTGTCTCGGCGAGACGATCTCGCCGACCCAGTCGGGCCGGATTCGCACCGGCCACTCGTTCGGGCGTTCGGGGACGCGATCGCGACGCCACCCCGCTGCATCGTGGCAATAGATTTCGCCGTTCGGGTAGCTCACGTGGATCTCCGTGAACAACCACCACCCGCCGGGCCCGCCTTTGCCGCCAGGCCGACGGTTGAATGGATCGAACGCCGCGGCGAGCTTTGCCTCGGTCTGAGCATGCGCAGGCGATGGCATCGCTTTCTCGACCAATTGCCCCGCGACGATCTCGAGCCGGTCGGTGTCACCGCGCGCGATCAGATCGGCGAGCGTCGCTGGCTTCCGCGAAGTGGCGACCATCGATAGTCACTCTAGCATCCTCGCGAGCGTGGTCACGTCGCTAACGTCGCGGCGAGGTTCGTCCGCGCCTGTGCATCGAGCCGGTTGTGGACGTAATCCGTCAAGAAGATGCGCGGCTTCGCGAGGAGACCCTCGAGGAACGCGCGGCGGCCGGCGCGATACGCGTCGGGCGGAACGTGCTTGTACTCGATCGCGATCGCCTCGTCGTATGCGGCAAACTGCGCGGCCGGCGCCCCGACGATCGCCATGTCGCAGTCGAGGAACAGCGACGCGTCGTGATCGGCTTTGTCGATATGACCGTGGCGCGCCGTCAGCTCGATCAGTTCCGCGACGCGATCGCGATCGACCATGATCGCGTCGAGCGGCAGGCCACTCGTTGGCTCGATACCGGTGGCGAGCCTCGCTTCGCGCGCCCACTTCGCGGAGCGCGCCTCGTTGTCCTTCGCGCCGGGCGCGTAGATCGCATCGTGGAATACGATCGCGACGTACACCTCGGCGGGCTCGAGCCAACCGATGTCATCGGCGATGCGATCGAACCAGCCGAGCACCTCCGCGATGTGGGTCGCATTGTGATACGCGCGGTGCGATTCGCCGTATGAGGCCGCGAGCTTGGCGATCAAATCGTCGGGCAGGCGCAGCGGCTGGTGGCGACAATCGAACATCGAGGCGGTATAAAGCCGCCTCCGATGTCCGTCCAGCCCCGAACGATGCGTGGTGTGCTCGAGCTGCTTCCTGCCCAGCAGATCGCGTTCCAGCACATGCTGGACATCATCCGGTCGAACTTCGAACGCTTCGGCTTCCTGCCGATCGAGACGCCGGTGTTCGAGCTCACCGAGGTGCTGCTCACGAAGTCGGGCGGCGAGACCGAGAAACAGGTGTACTTCGTGCAGTCGACCGGCTCGCTCGAGCAGGGCAAGAACGCCGAGCTCGCGCTGCGCTTCGACCTCACCGTGCCGCTCGCCCGCTACGTCGCGGAGCACGAGCACGAGCTCAACTTTCCGTTTCGGCGCTACCAGATTCAGCGCGTCTATCGCGGCGAGCGCGCCCAGAAGGGCCGCTATCGCGAGTTCTATCAGTGCGACATCGACGTGATCGGCAAGGACAACCTGCCGCTGTCGTACGACGCTGAGGTGCCGGCCGTGATCTACGGCATCTTCAGCCAGCTCGCGTTCGGTCCCTTCACGATCCACATCAATAACCGCAAGCTGCTGCGCGGGCTGCTCGAGTCGCTCGGGGTTCCCGCCGAGCAGCACGCCGACGTGCTGCAAAAGGTCGATAAGCTCGGCAAGCAAGAGCGCGTGGAGATCGAAGCGGAGGTCGCCGCGCTGACGGGCGCCGAGGCCGCGGCGCGCCTGTTCGAGCTGCTCGCCGCGAGCTCGCTCGAGACGCTGCACGCGTTCGAGCCCGCGAACGCGAACTTCAAGGAAGGTCTGCGCGAGCTCGAGACCGTGTACATGACCACGCGCGCGCTCGGCGTGCCCGAGGCCGCGATCAAGATCAACCTCGCGATCGCGCGCGGTCTCGATTACTACACGGGCACCGTCTACGAGACGTTCTTGAACGACCACCCGGCCGTCGGCTCGATCTGCTCGGGCGGCCGCTACGCCGACCTCGCGAGTCACTACACGAAGAGCAAGCTGCCCGGCGTCGGCATCTCGATCGGCGCGACGCGCCTGTTCTCGCAGCTGCTCGAGCTCGGCCTGATCAAGACCGACGTCAAGACGACCGCGCATGTGCTCGTGCTCAACGTCGAGCCCGCGCTCACCGTCGAGTACCTGAGCATCGCGAACGAGCTGCGCGCGGCCGGCCTCAACACCGAGGTCTACGGCGGCGACGACAAGCTCGGCAAGCAGATGAAGTACGCCGATCGTGCGGGCGTGCCCGTCGCGGTGCTCTACGGCTCGCGCGAGCGCGACGCCGGCGTGATCAAGCTGAAGCTCCTGCGCGAGAACCGCGAGGTCGACGTGCCGCGCGCCGAGCTCGTCGCACAGGTCAGCGCGCTTGCGGCGCAGCTGAAGTAGTCGTCGTCGGCGTCGGAGCCGGCTGGTAAGCTATCTGTATGTCGGATCCGGTGAAGAAGCGCGCGACGTATCAGGACGTCCGGGATGCGCACGAGCACACGGTGGCCGAAATCGTCGACGGCGAGCTGCGCGTGTCACCGCGGCCAGGCGCGCCGCACACCTCGGCGGCATCGTCATTGATGATCGAGCTTGGTGGCCCGTTTCAGAAGGGGACAAACGGTCCTGGCGGGTGGATCATTCTCGTCGAGCCCGAACTGCACCTCGGCGAGGACGTCTTGGTGCCCGATGTTGCCGGGTGGCGCGTCGAGCGGATGCCGACCGTTCCGGAAGGTGCGTACTTCGCGCTGCCGCCCGATTGGGTCTGCGAGGTGCTGTCGCTCAGAACTGCTGTCGACGATCGGCTCGAGAAGCTTCCCATCTACGCCGCGGCGGGCGTCAGGCACGCGTGGCTGATCGACGCTGCGAATCGATCGCTCGAGGTGTTTCGGCTCCACGAAGGCCACTGGTTGGTCGTCGGGACGTACCGAGGCAGCCAGAGAGTTCGCGCTGAGCCGTTCGACGCGATCGAGCTCGATCTCGGTGCGATCTGGGCGTACTTGCCGTCGCCGGGGCGCGGCTCGCGTGCCTCCGAGCCCGGCGCCGACTACGCGTTCGCGTTCGAGCTCGAGTACGAGCTCGAGCGGAGTACCTGACCGCTGGTCACCGCTTGTGCCGCGCACCGAGCTCGCCCTGCAGGTCAGGGCGCTGCTTGTCGAAGGACGCGCGCGTCGGTCCGCAGCAACTCCGGCTGGCTGCCCTCGATGACGAGTGCGTAGCGGCCGGTCTTGACGCTGCCGACGTAGACGCCGCCTTCGAGGGAGAACACGAAGTGCTCGCAGCCCGGCGTGAAGCCGTAGATCTCGAGCGGGCCGGCGCGCTTTGGACCGAGGTGCGGGCCGCCCATGCCGAGCGCACGGCGATTGTTCGTCGCGGTCACGAGCACGCGATCGGTGGTCGCCGACAGGTGCTCGGGATCCTGCAGTGACGACGTCGGCACGAGCACGATCTCCTGGCGATCCTTGTGCGCGCGATGGGCGAGGCGAACGCCAAGCGATGGGCACTCGTTCAGCGGCAGCTCGTGGGTCTGGGCTGCGTAGTCGGCACGATCGATCGGCGTCATCGTACCGCTCGCGAGATCGAGGCGGCGCAACACGTCGTAGGTGACGATCAGTGCGTCGCCCGACTGCGCCCACACGAACGAGAGGGACGGGCTCTGGGGCCCGACGTTCGGCATCGGGTAGCGCCGCAACGTCGCGTCGGCGAGCACGAACGTCACGATCTCCTGATCGGGCTGGGTCTTGTCGAGCGGCGCCGGCTCGATCGCGCGTGAGACCGCGAGAACGCGGCGATCCGGCGAGAGCCGTACGTTCCCCTGCGTCGCGGGCTGGACTCCGTCGAGTGGCGTGCGCTCGCCGCCGCGCTCGATCACGAAGCGGCCGTCTTCTTCGTAGACGAACGTCGCGGTGTCGACGACGATCGCGTGCGGCGACCGGCTGACGATGTCGCGTGCACCGGTGTCGAGGAAGACGCGCACGAGGCCTTCGTCGGTGCGCACGAACAGCGGGATGTGCGGGGCCTTGATCGCGTGCAGCGGGGACGGCCGCTGGTTGAGCTTGTTGGGTGCGGGCGTGCCGCACGCAACGAAGCCGAGTACGAAGCCGAGCACGATGCCGAGTGCGCGATCGAGCACGGCGACGAACCGACGCGTCATCCGACGGCCGATCCGACGCTCGCCGGATCCTCGCGGCGCACGACGCGCTCACCGATCGACTGGGCGAGTGCTTCGAACGCGCCGGTGACGGCCGCGCCGTCGTCGCCTTCGAGTGTGACGAGCACCTTGAAGTCCTTCTCCGAGAATCGCGGATAGCTGCCGACGCGCACACCGGGGTAACGCGCGACCACCGCATTCAAGTGCGGCGCGAGCTCGCCTTCGTCGAGATCGACATAGATACGAGCGGCGGTGACCGGCACGGCGCGGAACCGGTCGCGGATGTCGATGAACTTGCGGCGGAACAGCGCCGGCACGCCGGGCATGATGTAGACGTTCTTGTAGGCGACGACCGGCCAGATCTGGTCCTTGCCGTAGACGAGCTCGGCGCCGGCGGGGACGTCGGCCAAGCGTAGATTCGCGTCGGCGAGCTTGTCCTTCCAGTACGCGCGCACGCGCATCTCGAGATCCGGATGGCGAATGATCGTCGTGCCGAACGCGTGGGCGATCGCGGCCATCGTGACGTCGTCGTGCGTCGGGCCGACGCCGCCCGAGGTGAACACGTGGTCGAAGCGGGCGCTGGTCGCGACGACGGTCGTCGCGATGTCTTCGAGATCATCCGGAACGAATGTGATGCGGCGGAGGTCGACGCCGAGCGCCCGCAATTCACCGATCAGAAAAGCCGCATTTTCCTCGACGAATTTGCCGCTCAGGATCTCGTCTCCGATGATCACGATCCCGGCAGTCGGCACGGCGACAGCATAGCTGATGTGGTAAGACCCGACGCGATGCCTGCCGGCGATGTTGTCGACGTTGTCCTCCGCGGAGGCCGGGTGTTCGACCCCGCGGCCCAGCGGCCGGTCGATCAAGTCGCCGACGTGCGGATCACGAACGGCCGGATCGTCGAGATCGGTCGCGGACTGGTCGCGCCGCGGATCATCGACGTGAAGGACCTGTGGATCGTGCCGGGCCTCATCGACCTGCACGTCCACCTGCGCGAGCCCGGGCAGGAATACAAGGAAGACATCGAGACCGGCACGCGCGCGGCGGCCGCCGGCGGCTTCACGACGATCTGCTGCATGCCGAACACCAAGCCGGTCAACGACCAGCGTGCGGTGACCGAGCTGATCGTGCACCGCGCGCGCGAGGTCGGCTCGGTACGCGTGCGGCCGATCGGCGCGATCACGCAGGGCCTCGAGGGCAAGCTGCTGGCCGACATCGCGGACATGAAAGAGGCGGGCATCGTCGCGATCTCCGACGACGGCCGCCCGGTGATGAACTCCGGCCTCATGCGACGCGCGTTCGAGTACGCGAAGACGTTCGACCTGCCGCTCGTCCAGCACGCCGAGGATCTCGATCTCAGCGAGGGCGGGGCGATGAACGAAGGCGCGGTGTCGACGCGCATCGGTATCCGCGGGCAGCCGGCCTGCGCCGAAAGCGCGATGGTCGCGCGCGACCTCGAGATCGTCGAGTGGACGGGCGCGCGCTATCACGTCGCGCACGTGTCGACGGCGCGCACGGTCGCGCTGATCCGTGATGCCAAGCGCCGCGGCCTGCCGGTGACGTGCGAAGTCACGCCGCACCACCTCGCGCTCACCGACGAGGCGTGCACGCACTACGACACGCGCACGAAGGTGATGCCGCCGCTGCGCACCGCCGCCGATCAAGAAGCGCTGCTCGAAGCACTCGCCGACGGCACGATCGACGCGATCGCGACCGACCACGCGCCGCACTCGCCGGTCGAGAAGGAAGTCGAGTTCGAGTGCGCCGCGCCC
>DATDCH010000821.1:0-17942 GCA_036524455.1 Kofleriaceae bacterium
ATCAGGATCTCACCGAGGCGCTCGCCGGCCCCGGTGGTCCGATCCCGGTTCGCGGGATCGCGTCGGGCACCTACCACCACAACAAACCCGACCGAATCGGGCGGTACAGAATCTTCGAAATCGAGCGCGGTAAGATCGTCAGCGATTACGTGCGCGTGTGGAACCGAGAGTCGGGACGGTTCGAGGCACATGCTGGCACCTCTCAGCAATCTAACTATGTAAGTTGACAAAGGTTTGCGGCATGAGATACCTCACGCCAAGTGAGCGACGACCTCAAAGACGCCGCATCCCTCGAAGCCGCCGACAAGAAGTACGTGATGCGTCCATGGACGCATCCAGCCGGCGAACCCGTGATCATCGCGAAGGCCAAGGGCTGCACGATCACAGATGTTCACGGCAAGGAGTATCTCGACCTCACGGCCGGGTACTTCGTGAACAACGCTGGCCACTGCCACGAGCGGATCAAAGAAGCCGCGACGAAGCAGCTCGGTGAGGTGCTCCAAGTCTCGGGCAAGCACGGCACCGTCGCGGCGGTGAAGCTCGCCAAGCGCTTGGTCGAGCTGACCCCGAGCTCGGTGTCGAAGGTGTTCTTCACGACGGGCGGCTCCGAAGCGAACGAGAACGCGCTCAAGGCGGCGCGCCAGTACACGAAGAAGACCGACGTCGCGTACCTCGAGAACGGCTACCACGGCCTCACGCTCGGCGCGCTCGAGGTGACTGCGAGCAAGCAGTATCGCGACAGCGCTGGCAAGCCGATGGGCAACGAGAACTACGCGATTCCGACCGCGTACTGCTATCGCTGCAAGTACGGCCCGCACAAAGAGTGCAACGTGCAGTGCCTCGACGGCGTCGACAAGCTGTTCGACGCACGCCCGAATACCGCTGCGCTGATCGCCGAGCCCGTGCAAGCGGTCGGCGGCCTCGCACCGCCGCAGAAGTGGTGGGAGCGCCTCGACGAGCTGCGCAAGGCGCGCGGCATTCTGTTCATCGCCGACGAGGTCCAGACCGGCCTCGGTCGCACCGGCAAGATGTTCGCCGTCGAGCACTACGGCCTGCAGCCCGAGATCATGACCGGCGGCAAGGGCCTGTCGGGTGGCGTCGGATCGCTCGCCGCGATGATGGCGAACGAAGCGATCAGCAAGGCGTACTTCGGCGGCACCACGCCGACGTCGGGCGGCAACGCGGTGTCGGCCGCCGCCGGCCTCGAGCTGATCAACATCCTCGAGGACGAGAAGCTCGTCGAGAACGCCGCCAACATCGGCAGGTACTTCACCGAGGCCGCGTGGGCCCTCAAGGATCCTTGGATCGGAGATGTTCGGTTCACCGGCCTGCTCGGCGGCATCGAGCTCGTCAAGGATCGCGAGTCGCGCGAGATCTTGCCCAAGCCGGACGTCAGCAAGATCAAAGACGGTCTGCACGCCGCGGGCATGCTGATCACGGTTTCGGGCCCGCACGGCAACGTGCTACGCCTGCAGCCGCCGCTGTCGTTTACAACGGCGATGGTCGACCAGTTCATTGCTGCGCTGCGCAAGGTGCTGACGGCTGTGCGGGGAAGCTAGACCTGACGTAGAGTCGCGTACGAATGAACCTGTTCGCCTTTCGCAAGAACTTCGATCGGATGGTCCATCCGCTCGTGTCTGCGTTGGCCAGGCTCCCGCTGCACGCAAATACCTGGACGATGCTCGGCGCGCTCATGGGGCTCGCCGGTGGCGTGCTGTTCTTCTACGCGTACTGGTGGGAGGGCTTTGTCGTCCTGATCTTCCGCGGCCTCGTCGATCACATCGACGGCTACAAGGCGCGCAACTTCAACCAGCGCAGCACGTTCGGCGCGGTGATGGACGACGTCTGCGACCGCTGGGTACTCGGAATCATGTACGCCGGCGGCTGCCTCAACCTGTCGTTCGATTATCCGCACGTGCTGATCGTGCTCGGCTTCGGCATCACCGGCGCGCTGACGAACGTGATCATCAAGCTGTCGATCTACGCCGAGAGCCAGCAAGACGTCTGGCGCGAGAAGGGCAAGATCGGCCACCCGGTCGACGTCGTTGGCCTGTTCGGCTCCGCCGAGTTCCTCATCTACTACGGCACGGGCGTGTTCTTCACCGCGCTGCTCGACGATCCGCGCCCGCTGCTCGCCGGCTGCTGGGCGGTCGCGATCATGAGCCACGTGTCGCTGCTGCAACGCGTGCGGTTCGCGTGGAAGCGGTATCGGTTCGTCGATCCTGGGCTCGTAGTCGCCGACGACGATCAAGCCGAGGCACGCTGATGTCGACGGCAGTGGTCGTCGACGGCGGGCCTGTGGCGCCGCGCAAAGTATCGCGGCTCAATCCGGCGAACGCGGTCACCGCGTCGCGGTTCCTCACGCTGCCGCCGCTATTCTGGGCGATCGACAACGGCTATCACCAGTGGGCGACCCTGTTCATTTTGATCTGCGGCCTGCTCGACAAGGTCGACGGTCTGGTTGCGAAGATCTTCAACTGCCGCAGCGCGTTCGGCGAGCTGTTCGACGCGATCACCGACGGCATCTGCTATGGCTTCGCGTTGATCGTCGTCGCCGCGTACGGCCGGGCACCGTGGATTCCGGTCGTCGCGATCATCTTCCTCGGTGTCGCGAACACGCTGATGCGCCTCGTCTACGTGCGGCGCGCGGGCCGCGCAACGAACTACAAGAGCTACGCGATGGAGCGGCTCGTCGCGTACACCGGTTACCTGATCGGTTTTGCGACCGGCGGCATGGAGGTCGAGTACTTCTACTGGGCGTTCGTGCCGCTCATGCTCGCGACCGTCGCGTACGACACCAAGCGCATGCTGATCGATCCGATCCCAGGAGCGAAGGTATGAACGACCTGATGTCGCCGATCGCGTTCAAGTGGTTCCTCACGATCCTCACCGGTGGACTTGCCGGCGCGTGGCTGATCTACGACACGATCAACTTGATCCGCACCCGCAACGCAGATCGCCGCGATGCGGTCATGCGCGACAAGCACTTCGGCTACGTGATCGGAATTCTGATCGGAATCGTCGGCGTGCTCGGCTGCCTACGGTTCCACGACGTCGTCTAACGCCAGCCGTTCGCCGTGGGCGAGGATGCGCACGCCCGCCTGGTTGCGCGCGTTCACGATCTTCGCGAGTCGGCGGCGCGGCATCGACGGCAGCCCGAGCCGCAGATGCAGCGTGCCCCAGTGCACCGGCACCATGTTGCGCGCGCCGAGCCGCTCGTAGATGTCGAGCGCGCAGTCGGGATCGATGTGCACGCCCCTGTCGATCAAGTGGCGGCGCGCCCGGTAGTACCAGACCGGCATCATGCCGCCGATCGGCAACAGCGTCGCATCGATCGCGAACTGCTTGCCGATGTCGTCGAACACCGAGTGATCCGAGAAATCGACATCGCCGGCGTGATGGACGCGATGCTTGTCCTTGCCGACGACATAGCCGACGCACTCCGGCTTGTCGCCCTTGCGCCAGCGTCCGTTGTCGTGACGAGTCGCGACCGCTTGGACCTCGAGCCCGTCGATGTCGAGCTGATCGCCGGCGGTCACTTCGCTGACCTTCGCAAAGCCGAGGTCCGTGACGATGCCCTTGCAGCCCATCGGGACGACGAGGTGGGTGTCGCGATCGATCGCCTTGAGACTCCAGCGATTCAAGTGATCGACGTGCGAGTGCGTGATCAGCACGGCGTTGACCCGACCGGCGGCGCGCGCACGCCACGGAAGCAGCGGATCGAACACGACGCGAGCGGCATCGAACTCGGCCACTGCCGTCGCATGGCCCAACCACGTGACCCCAGGACCGCCCGTAGGGAGCGCCCGCATGTCGTCTTCGGCGCCTTCCGCGGTTTGACGCGGTGTGCCCGCCGGAGTGCCCGCCCGAGTGTCCGAAAGTGGCGAATCTCCGGCGGAAGATCGCATGTTCGACGTGGCAGTCGACGTCACGCTGCTGTATAGCACGGGACAGCCTGTGCTCATGTTTCTCGTGTTCGGCGTGCTCGCCGGCGCTCTGACCGGCGTACCGATCGGGCCGGTGAACGTCGCTGTGATCGACGCGGCGTACAGGCACACGATGCGACGCGCGATCGGCGTCGGGCTCGGCGGCGCAGTCGCGGATGCGTTCTACGCGGGGCTCGGCATGATCGGCGTTACGCCGGTGCTCGCGAAGTGGCCATCGGTTCCGCCGATCCTCTACGCGGTGAGCGGCATCGTGCTGCTCGTCTACGGCTTCCTCACCGCGCGCAGTCAGCCGGTCACGCCTGCCGTTGCCGAGGAACCGATCTCGGCTTCGCAGGTCGACATGATCAAGAAGCGCGAGCTGATGCAGGGCGCGAAGGTCGGCGTCGCGCTGATCGTGCTCAACCCCGCCGCGATGGTGACGTGGGTCGTGATCATCGGCCAGCTGTTGCCGACGATCGAAAACAACTGGGAAGGCATGGCGTGCGCGATCGGCGTGCTCGTCGGCAGCTTCGGTTGGTTCGCGCTCGTCGCGTACCTGACCCACAAGGGCAAGCACGTGCTCGGCGACAAGGCCGCCTGGATCCCGCGCGTCGTCGGGATCGCCCTCATGGGCTACGCGCTCTGGCTGCTGTTCAAAGCCGTGAAAATCGTGATCGCCTAGCTGGCCCGACCGGTTGCGCTTGACCGGAGTTCACGCTCGGTGTTCATCTACGCCACGAAGCGATGAGGCGGACTTCGAGCACATTGGCATTGTTGGTTGTCGGAGCGTCAGGTGGCTGCTCGGTCGAGGTCGAGGTCGCGGCGCTGTCGTTCGTGTCGCCCGCGCCGGGCTCGTCTCATATGCGCGATCAGCTGGCTGCGTCGGGTGCGCTCGTCGCGCCGATCGGCGTCGAGGTCGATGTCGGTGGCGACGTCGCGCGCGTCGCGATCAGCGCGAACGATGTCGTGCTCGGCGATCTCGCGGACGAAAAGCTCGCGGCCGAGCTCGCGCAATCGGGGGCGGTCACGCTGACCGCGACCGCGTTTGCGGCCGACGGCGCCGAGCTACTCACCGCATCGGTCGACGTCACGGTCACCGATCCGACGGTCGCCGACTGCAAAGGCTGGCTCGATCTCTATCAGCTCGACTACACGACCGGCCCGGCGAATCAGGGCATCGCCGATCCGATCACGGTCACGCTGCCGCTCAACGGCGTCGCGTTCCGCTACAGCACAAACACGAGCCAGCGCAAGACGCTGTACGGCGACTGCACGCTGATGAAGTCGCTCGCCGAGGCCGCGCCGATCGTGCGCGCTCACGACGTCACCGAGATCGTCGACATCGGCATCTACAACTATCGTTGCATCGACCAATCGATGACGCCGCCGAACTGCACGATGTCACAGCACGCTTACGCGAAGGCGATCGACATCGCCGAGCTCGTCACCAGCGACGGCACGCACTACAGCGTGCTCAACGACTGGGTGATCGACACGATGGCGACGTGCGCGGCCGATACCTCGAACGACAAGGACGCGTTCCTCCACACCGTGATCTGCGAGCTCAAAGCAGCGCGCGTGTGGAACATCGTGCTGACGCCGAACTACAACACGGCGCACCGAAACCATTTCCACGTCGACCTGACGAAGGACTCTGACTTCATCAAGCGCGCGCGTGATCCGCTTCCGCCCGGCGAGTAGCAGCGCTTCTTAGTTCGTTCGGGCGAAACTTTTGCACTACGGCCTCTCACGGAGGTCGTGCGATGCAGTCCTTACAAATTAGCTTAGCGGTGTGCGCGGCGTGTGTAGCGGCGGTGCCCGGCTGTGACGACGGCGCAGATCAGGGAGCAACGAACGAGTCGACGGCGACCGGCTGCGCCATCGTTGGCACCACCGCATGGTGGAATCAGGCGTTCTTGGAGCAGACGAGCTCGTTCCAGGTCGAGTTTGCTGCGGTGCCCTCGGCACCGAACATCGATGCGGTGATCGGCCTGAGCAGTGGCGCGACAACAAGGTGGACAAGCCTCGCGGCGATCGTTCGCTTCAACCCACAGGGCTTTATCGACGCGCGCAGCGGCGCGGAGTACAAGGCCGACGTCGCGATCGACTACCAGTACCTCGTTGACCGACCGGTCTACTTCCGCATGGAAGTCGACATCACACGGCATGTCTACTCCGTGTGGGTGAAGCTCGATGTGTCGTCGCCGACATGGCAGATCCTGGCGCGCGAATATCCGTTCCGCACCGAGCAGGCGGCCGTTACGCGCCTCAACAACGTCGCGAGCTTCGTCAACCCGCAGACGGGCGCAGCGAACGGAAGCGTCCAGGTGTGCGGGTTCGATGTCACGACCGCGGGTACGCCGGGCTCGAGTTGCACGACGAGTGTCGCCGGCAGCGGGTTCGCAAACACGCCAATCACTGCGTCGAGCGGCGCACTGATCGTCGGTGTCAGCGGCACGCCGCGGCAAGGCTTCATGGATGGCGTCATCGGTCTCGGGGGCGGCGACGTCGATGCGTACAACGATCTCGCGGCCGCAGTTCGCTTTTGGACGAACGGCAAGATCGAGGTGCGCGACGGCGATGTCTATCGTGCCGACCTCGACATCGCGTACGTGCCTGGCCAGATCTACAACTTCACATTCGTCATCGACGTTCCAACGAAGACGTATTCGGTCTACATGGCCGAGGGCGACAGCTACGAGGCGATCGTGCTGGCGCAGAACTACAAGTTCCGTCCGCAGCAGCTCGCCGTCGCACGGCTCGATCGCGTCGCTAGCATCATCGCTTCGCCCGCCGGTCGGCTCGATGTGTGCGGCGCCGCCAACACCGCAACACCGAAGTTGCGCACCGCGCTCGCGGGCGTGTACCAGGTCCTTCCGCTCGCCGATGATGGCGCGCTGATTACTGACGGTGCGCGTTCGTTGCGGCTGGCGCCGAACGGTCCGGTCGCTGCAACCCTCCCGGTTGCCGGTTCGCTCGCGCAGGACAGCCTCGGCAACTTCTACATCGCGAGGATCACTAACGGTGCACTGGTCGTCGATTCGTACACGGCGACACTGCAGCCACGCTGGACTCGCATCTTCGGCAACGACTACGGAACACTCATCATGGGTGGCGCCAAGGGTATCGAAGGCGGCGGCGCTCGCGTCCTGGTGCAACGCTTCGACGACAGTCGCGGCTTCGTGCCTGAGCGTCTGCTGCGCATCGGCGTCGATGGCACGTTCACCTACGACAACATGTGGCTTGGTGACATGGTCGTGCTGGGAAGCGACCGCATCGTTACCGTTGTAGCGAACCCGGAGGCTTGGTACGTCACCGCCTATTCGTCTGCCGGCGCGCAACTATGGCAACGCACGTTCGCGCGCACGTTCTGGATTCACGCGATGGCGATCGCGCCTGATGGCGCGTTGGTTCTCGGGGGCGACTTCTACGAGGTGACCAACTTCGGCGATGGCGAGTTGGAGCGGTACAACACGCCCGAGGGACCGATGAACGTTTACGTTGCGGTGTTCGGCGCCGACGGCGCTACGCGGTTCTCGCGACATATCCCGGCCAACTCGGTTACGGGCGTCTCCACCAACGGGCAGCGGATCCTCGTCGTGGCCGATCACTGGACTCAGTTCCCGTATGCGGAGCTGCATCAGTTCGACAACGCGGGCACCCACCTCGGGTACTGGGGCGACGTCGGCTTTGGCGAGCACGGCCTCACAGCCGGTGGAACGATCGCACCATCGGGTCGCATCTGGGCGACCCTCCGCGCGGCGCCGTACTTCCCGCCGTGGTTTATGTTCCCCGTACTCGTGTCGCTCGATCCGTAAGCAGTCATCGCCGCTGCAACGGCAGCGATGCGAGGGCGTCGTGCTTGAGCTCCTCGATCACGAGGTCCTTGCTGGTCCCGCTGGCGAGCAGGCGATCGCCGACGTTCCGTCTCGTCTGTCTGTCGACGATCCTCGCCCAGTACTGATCCGTGCCAGCGAGCTCGTGCACCTCGAGGTCATAGTCATTGTCGAGCTTGATCGTCATCGCACGCCCTTCGTAGACGCGCCTAGTGTGCGTCGCGAAACGTGAAGCCAACGTGAACGCTGCGATCAGTCGAAGCGCTGAAACGGATCCTTCGGATCCTTCTTCTTCGGCTTCTTCGCCGGCTGCTTCGTGGCTCCCGATTTCGGCTTCGCGGCGAGCGGGATCAAGATGCGCTGATCGTGCTCGATGCGGACGCGCTGGTTGACGGGCATGTAGCCCGGCAACGACAGCGATAGCTCGACGCTCGCGGCCTCGGCGAGCTGGTGATCGAGCGGCGCCTGACCGCGGAACACGCCATCGATCTCGATCGACGCACCGGGCGGCACGGTATCGATGTGCAGCACGAGGCCGCTCGGCTTCGGCGCGGGCGCGACCTCGACGGGCGCTGGCGTCGGCGGCGGTGCCGCGACCGGCATCGTCACGACGGGCTCGACGGAGGCGGTGGTCTGCGGCGGCTTGGGCCGCTCGCGGTGCATGTATAGCCACGTGCCGATACCCGCGCACATGACCGCGACAATCGCTGCCGCCACGACGAGCATCGACGTGCGCTGTTTGCGCGGTGGCGCGGCGGTCGCACTCTGCTCCGGCATCTGCGCGAGGTCGATGTGCTGGTCGACTTCGGCCGGCGGTAGCGTGGCGAACTGCTCGGTGCCGGCGCGCAGATCCGAGAACAGTGCGCGCTTCTCGGCGATGCGTTCCGGGAACAGCTCTGCCATCACGCGGGCGAGCTCGGTCTTCGGATCGTTCGTGAAGCCGAGCTTGGCCATCGCGTCGACCAGCTCGTCGCGCAGCTCGGCGGCCGAGCCGTGCCGTCGCGTCGGCTCGCGCTGCAGCGCCTTCATCACGATCTGCTCCATGAACTGCGGGAACTGCGGCTGCTCGCGACGCGGGCGCGGAATCGGATCCTGCGTCACGGCTTTGAGCACCAACAATTCGTTCGGAAGCTTGAACAGCCGGCGCTGCGTGGTCAGCTCGTAGAGCACGACGCCGAGCGACCACAGATCGCTGCGCGGATCGAGCGGCATGCCCATGCACTGCTCGGGCGACATATAGGAGAACTTGCCTTTGACGTGCCCGGTCGCGGTGCGCGAGATCCGATCGGCCGCGGTCGCGATGCCGAAGTCGAGCACCTTGACGTCGCCGCTGTATGTGACGAACAGGTTCGACGGCGAGATGTCGCGGTGCACGATGCCGAGCGTGTTGCCCGCCGCGTCGCGCAGATCGTGCGCGGCATGTAGACCGGCGGCGGCTTCGGCGATCACGTATGCGCCGAGCGCGATGTGCAAGCGATCTTTGCGCAGCTCCATGCGGCGCAGCAGCCCCGACACGCTCTCGCCGGCGAGGTACTCCATCACCATGAACAAGTCGCCGCCGACCTGACCGAGCTCGTAGATCTCGACGACGTTCGGGTGTTTGACCTGCGAGCCGATGCGCGCCTCGTCGATGAACATCGAGACGAAGTTTTGTTGGCGTGCGAGGTGCGGCAGGATTCGCTTGATCACGACCGGCCGGCCATCCGGCTCTTTACCGAGGAAGATTTCGGCCATGCCGCCATCGGCCAGGTAGCCGATCACGGCGTGCCGCCCGATCCTGGGCGGAAGCCTCGCCGCGCTGACCACGCCGTCCGCCATGGTAGGGTGAGTATAGCCATGTCGCGCGCTGCCCTCGCCGGCTTCGTGCTGCTGTTGGCGTCGGCGGCGGCGCTGGCGCAGCCCACCCCGGCAAAACGCAAACGCGCGGGGGAGCTCGCGACCGAGAGCGCGAAGCACTACAAACGCGGCGAATTCGAAGTGTCAGTCGCGTTACTGCGCCAAGCGTACGCGTTGTACCCGGAGCCGAATCTTCTCTACAACCTCGCTCGCTCGCTCGAGGGCATGGCCGACAAGCGCGGCGCGGTCGACGCGTATAAGAGGTACCTCGCGAACGCGAAGCGCATCGAGGATCGGGGGGCGCTCGAACGTCGCATCAAGCTGCTCGAGCGCGAGCTCGGAGGTCAGGCTCCGGCGCAACTCGACGGGGACAAGCCCAGGCGCGACCTCGGCAAGACCGACGCCGACAAGACGAAGCCCGGCTTCAACAAGACCGACAGGACCAAGCCCGACGCCACGGCGAAGCATGTCGCTGTCGGCACGACGTCTCCGCTTGCGGAGCCGACGTTCGAGCCACCGCCATCCCGCCCCGTCGATCGTGACGAGCCGATCGGCACCAGCGCGCCACTCGCGGATCCGTTCTCGCCACTGCCGGCGGAGAGGGTCACGCCGCCGAGCAGGTTGCCGTTGCTCGTGATCGGTGTCGGCGTCGCGACGATCGGCACGGGCTTCGGGCTCGGCTGGCGCGCGCTCGAATTCGAGAAGAGCGCACGCGAACAGATGGTCGGTCTCGACGCGAGCGAGGATCGCGCCCGCGCGGTGAGCTTCGCGAACACCGCGAACATCTTGTTCGTCGCCGGCGGCGCGGTGCTCGCGACCGGCATCGTGTGGGAGATCTTCGAGCTGCGCGCACAGAGCAAGAAGAGCGACGCAGTCACGCTGCGCCCGCTCGCAAGCGGCCGTGGCCTTGCGGTCGAGTGGAGGCTGCCGTGATGATGCGCGTGCTCGTGGTCGTCGCGCTCGCGGCGTGCTCGATCAAGCCGATCGATTACACCGGCAAGCAATGCCCGTGTCCCGAGGACTACGACTGCAACCGATCGACGAACACGTGCACGAAACAGCTCGTCGGCGACGCAGGAAATGACAGCCAAGACGCGACCGACGGTTCGGTCATCCAGGGTGACAGCTGCCTGCCGAATCCGAAATCGAACCTCGTGTACTCGTCGGTTGGGTTCACGGATTTCCCGCAAGCCTGGCTCGGTTCGAGCGGACAGTGGAACCTGGAGCAAGGCGAGGTCAAAGGGACCAACGCGACGCTCCCAATCGCGTGGCTCTCGCACTCGATCGGCAACAGCAACGCCAACTATCGCGTGGTCGCGACCATGCGCCTGATCGCTGGGTTTAGCGATGCGGGGTTGGGCATCGCGTTTCGCGTCAGCGGGATGCAGGGAAACCTGTACACGTGCACGATCGCGCCGGGCACGGGTCAGCTCGAGCTGAAGTCCTGGCAGCAGGGAACCGACCTTCCGGTCGCGTCGAAAACTGTCTCGATCACCGACGCGAACGCAATGCTGACGATGGAGATCAACATCGACGGCATGAACATGACGTGCTGCCTGCGCGGCTATCCGACGGCGATGATCTCCGGCATGAACGGCAGCTGGATCAGCGGCAGCGTTGGCGTTGCCACCACCGAGGCCCAAGCTGCGTTCGGATCGCTCTGGGCCTATCAGTGATCCGCTCGTGCCCGCCGCGATCAGTTCTCGATCGCTTCGTCGTCGATCGTGACCGCCGCGATCAGTTCTCGATCGCTTCGAGTAGCTCGCCTACGATCTCCTCGACGCGGATCGCGAGCTTCTTCGGCACCGGCGAGCCTTCCTCCGCGATCAGCGACGACAGCTTGCGCGCGGTCTGTGCGATGTTCGAGCGCAGCTTCTCGCGGCGATCGCGATCGGTCTCGGGGAACGCGACGTCTTTGAACTTGCGCGCGAGCAGCGACGCATCGAGCCCTTCGTCGAACGCGACGCGCTGGATCGTCTCGAGCGTCTCGGCATCGGCGGCCGCGCGCTCGGTCGCTTTCTGCACGAACTCGACGGCGGGCAGGGACGGAATCGGCGCTTCGAAGCCGTCGTGACGCGCACGCTCGATCACGCGCGGTGCGCTGGTCTCGAGGAAGCGGAAGCTGCCGAGCAGCTTGGCGACCGTCGATCCGCGGAGGTGGAGCTCCTTGCGGCAATACGCGTCGAAGTCGGTGAAGCCCCACGGCTCCCACGACCGGCTGGCCTGGACCTTGGTGAGGGCCTCGGCGAGCTCGAGCCACGTACGCTTGAATGCCCGTGCCTTCTGCAGCGTATCTGCGCGGAGCGGGTCTCCTGACACCGCAAGCAAGCGATCTTCCATCTGCCGATCAGTCTTCGTGATGATGTTGGCGCCCATCGCTGAAGCACCCTAAACGGCGGGTCTGATAGCCTCGGAAAACTGAGGGCAGACCTCACGATCTCGATTGGTTAGACTGGGCACGTCTCCTGCTGATATCCCCAACCGCCATGCGTTCTCTCTTGCTCGTGCTGCTCGTCGCGCTCGCCGGATGTTTCGGTGCGCTCGATAGTCGCGCGTCCAGCGAGGGAGACGACCAGGGCAGCGGCGACGGCTCGGGCGCCGGCGGCGCGTTGCCGACGGAGTGCCGCTACGCGAGCGATTGCGTGCCGGCGGGGCCCAAGTGCTGCGATTGCCCGACGCACGCCGTGCCGCTCGACGATCCGGCGCAGCGCGCCTGCGAGAACGTCGCGTGTCCGGTGCCGTCGTGCGGTAGCCCGATGGAGGCCGCGTGCGAGAGCGGCATGTGCGTGCTCGTTTGCTCGCCGACGGTGACGACGATGGACTGCGTCGACGGATTTGCGAGCGACGCCAATGGCTGCCTCGTCGACGCGTGCGCGATGCCGACGGCCACCGAGTGCTCGATGGACAACCAGTGCGCCCGCGTCCGCGCCGACTGCTGCGGCTGCGCGCTCGGGGGCAACGACACCTCGGTGCCTGTCGACGCGGTTAGCGCGTGGGAACAATTGTTGATGTGCCCTACGAATCCTTCGTGCCCGATGGTCGACACCTGCGCTCCCGACCTGGCAGCGCGTTGTGTCGCCGGCGAGTGCACACTGGTGGCCGGGGCGCTGCCGCCCAACGCATGTGGTCGCCCGGATCTACCGGCTTGCCCGCAGGGTGAAGTCTGTACGGTCAACGCGAGCGATCCGGCGACGATGCAGGGTGTCGGTGTGTGTCTGCCGCCTTGAGGTCAGACCATTACGGCCCAGGGCCGCGTTATAATGCTGGCCACATGAGTTTTGACCCTCCTGCATCGGGGTCGTTTCCGCAGGCTCCCGCCGCCCCGTCGTTGGTCGGCGAGGTGATTGACGGGCGCTACCGGATTTTCAAGAAGCTCGGCGAAGGCGGCATGGGCGAGGTCTACGCCGCCGAGCACGTGCACATCGAAAAGAAGTTCGCGCTCAAGCTGCTCAAAGCGGAGATCGTCTCGAACGCTGAAGCGGTCAAGCGCTTCCAGCAAGAGGCGCGATCGTCGTCGTCGATCAAGCATCGCAACATCATCGCAGTCGAAGACTTCGGCCGGCTGCCCGACGGTCGCATCTACATGTGCATGGAGCTGTTGGGCGGTCTGCCGCTCAACGACATGATCCAGCAGCCGATGGCTGCCGATCGGCTGCTCAACATTTTGATCCAATCAGGTCACGGTCTCGCGGCCGCACACGCCAAGGGCATCGTGCACCGCGATATGAAGCCGGAGAACATCTACGTCACGCAGGACGGATCCGGCGACGTACCCAAGCTGCTCGACTTCGGCATCGCGAAGGTCGCGGGCAACGATGGCCAGAACAACCTGACGCGCACCGGCACGATCTTCGGCACGCCGTTCTACATGGCACCGGAGCAAGCGCTCGGGAATCCCGTCGACGCGCGCACCGACATCTACGCGATGGGCGTCATCATGTACGAGTGCTTCGCCGGCTCGCTGCCGTTTCAAGGCGAGTCGTTCATGGGCATTCTCACGCAGCACATCACGACCGAGCCCGAGCCGGTCGCGCAGCGCGCCGCAAAAGCCGGTCGCGCATTGCCGCACGGCATCGGCGACATCATCACGCGCTGCATGCAGAAGGATCCGAAGCAGCGCTTCCAGACGATGGACGAGCTGGTCAACGCGCTCATCCAGGTCTATCGCGGGATCGCCGGCGCCGGCATGAGCACGTATATGGAAGCGTTCCCTGTCGGGAGCGCGGCGCACATGGCGCAGCCGACGCCCGCGCCGATGACCGGCGCGCAGATGGCGCAGATGTCGGGCGCGCAATCGCCGACGATGGCCGCAGGCTATCCGCATCCGACGCCGGGCCAGTCGCAGCCGGTGGTGCAGCCGCAGTTCGGCGGCTCGGGACCAAGCGCGGCGCTGTCGCCGTCGTCTTCGGGTCTCTACGATCCGAGCGGCTCGGTCGTCGTCAAGAAGAGCAAGACCGGCTTGATCGTCGCGATCGCGGTGCTGATCGCGGTCGGTGGCGGCATTGCCGCCGTCATGGTGCTCGGCGGCAAGAAGGAAAAAGGCCCGACCGGTGACGGCTCGGGCTCCGAGGTGGCCGACAACACCAAGGGCAGCGACGACGTCGTTTCGCCGCCCGACAAAGGCTCCGGCTCGCAGGTCGCGGTCAATGACCAAGGCTCCGGCTCGGGAGCGGGCTCGGATACGCAGGCAAACGGCGGCAGCGGCAGCGGGACGCCGACGAATGATCTGGGCAGCGGCAACCAGGGCACTGATGTCGGATCTGCCACGGTACCGCCGAACCCCGACACACTCGATGTCGCGATCTTCACCGAACCGTTCGTCAACGAGTTCGAGATCTGGGAAGGCGGCAAGAAGCTGCAAAGCGGCGACGAGGACCTCGCGATCACGCCGGGCACGCCGCGCAAGATCGTGGTCAAAGCCAAGGGCTTCAAGGACTCCAAGCCGATTACGGTCGACGGCAAGAAGAAGCGCGTGCGCGTCAAGCTCGAGTCCAAAGGTGGCTCTCGACCGCCGCCGGATACCGGAAAGCCCCCGGGTATCGACTGCTCGTCGACGATCAAGGACCCCAAGAACAAGAAATGCATCCAGCAATTCTGTGCAAGCCATCCTGACGACATGCGCTGCGACGCCGAGTGACCTTCATCATTGCAGGTGGCAAGCGTCACCGCATGTGGCACACCTTTTCAAGCAAACTCCGAGGACGACCATGCGCCAACCTGCCCCCCGAATTATCGTGCTCCTGCTGGCGCTGTTCGCGGTCGCCGCCGCTCCGCGCGCCGCATTTGCCGACGCGCGTAGCGATGCGCGCGCGCATTACCAGTCCGGCCAAAAACTCTACGCCGCGGCGGATTACCGCGGTGCGATCAAAGAATTTTCCGCGGCGCAGAGTCTCATGCCCGCCGATCTCAACAATTACAACCTCGCGCTCTGCTACGACAAGCTCGGCGAGGCGGAGCCCGCGATCCAGTACTACCGCGAGTTCCTGAACAAGCAGCCGAACGTCGCGAACCGCACCGAGATCGAAGCGAGCGTTGCTCGTCTCGAAGCGGCGCTGAAGTCGGCGGCCGCAAAGCGCGCGGAGGAACAACGCGCCGCCGATGAAGCACGTCGCGCTGAAGAAGCTCGCCGCGCCGAAGAAGCTCGCCGTGGCGAAGCCTCGCGTCCCGCGGCACCGACGAACGATCCGTATGCGGTCGGCGGTGTCGGCGCGGGCGTGACCACGCCGGGCGTTGGCTCGACGGGAACGCCGGGCACGGGCCAGGCAGTCTCGACCGGTGACGCGCAGCTCGATCGCGTGAGCGGGATCGATGTCAACACGGTGCGCGATCAGCGTGCCGGTGGCGCCGCGAGCGGGATGCCCGACAATCGTGGTGGCCCCGCCGTCGCGCAAGGTGGCGTCGCAGGTGGCGCGCAGACCGGCGCAGGTCCGCAAGGTCCGCAGGGCCCGCAGCCGCAAGGTGAGCCCGCGCCGCTCGACCAGGCGCCGCCGAAGAAGCCGACACCGGTCTACAAGAAGTGGTGGTTCTGGGCCGTCGTCGCGGTGAGCGCGTACGTCGTGTACTCGATCGCGAGCGAAGGCTCGAACAGCAACGTGTCGCGCAGCCTCGAAGGCCCGCCGACGCCGAGCCCGGCGGCACCCGGCGGCGCGACGCTCTTTCGCTTCTAGTGCCCTGGACCGGAAGTCCTTGATCGTCAGAGGGGTGTGATCCGCTTGCTGAATGGGAGCAAGCAGACGCGCACCTGAGATCAAGCTGACCGAAGAAGAACGCGAAACTCTGGAGGGCTACACACGTAGACGCACGACAGCCCAAGCTCTCGCGGTGCGCGCTCGCATCGTTCTTCGCTGTGCAGAAGGGGGTGAAACGACCGCGATTGCGGCTGAGATGAAGCTGGCGCGAGGCACGGTGATTCGTTGGCGTGCACGCTTTGCAAAGCTGCGGTTGCAAGGAATGCACGACGAGCCACGGCCGGGCACGCCTCGCAAGATTGCCGACGCGAAAGTGGAGCGCGTCATCGTGGACACGCTGGAGTCCAAGCCGAAGGGTGCGACGCACTGGAGCACTCGCGACATGGCGAAGCGCTCAGGCCTTAGCCACTCGACGATCGGACGAATTTGGCGCGCGTTCGGTCTACAGCCGCATCGCTCCGATGCGTTCCAGCTATCGAATGACCCGTTGTTCATCGACAAGGTGCGCGACATCGTCGGCCTCTACTTGAATCCGCCCGAGAGCGCCGTCGTGCTCTGCGTCGACGAGAAATCACAAGTGCAGGCACTCAATCGCATGCAGCCAGTGTTGCCGATGATGCCTGCCTCGTCAGAGAAGCAGACACACACGTACGTGCGGCACGGAACGACATCGTTGTTCGCAGCGTTGGATGTAGCGACCGGACGTATCATCGGCAAATGTCGACGCCGGCACCGGTCGACAGAGTTCGTGAAGTTCCTGCAGCAGATCGACGAGAGCGTCCCGGATGACCTCGAAGTGCACGTGATCCTCGACAACCTGCAGACGCACAAGACGCCGGCGGCACACCGTTGGTTTCTGCGCCATCCACGGTTCCACGTCCACTTCACGCCGACGTACAGCTCGTGGCTCAACCAGGTCGAGCGTTGGTTCGCCCTGCTCGAGCAAAAGGCGCTCAAGCGCGGCGTGCACCGCAGCACGGCGGAGCTCGAGAAGGCGATCTACGAATTCATCGAGGTGAGTAACGAAGAGCCGCGGCCGTACCTCTGGACGAAGTCCGCGGACGACATCCTCGACAACCTCAAACGGTTCTGCGGACGCACTCTGGAGTCCCAAGGCGCGCTTGCGAACTTCTGATCCAGGGCACTAGGCGCTTCTAAACGGTTCTAACCCCGCGTTTCCGATTCGCGAGCCCGCGTGCGTATCGCGGCGAGTTACGCGATATAACGACAGCGTGGCGGTAACCACCGACGACCTCGTGCGCGCGACGCAGCGGCTGCGCCTGGCCCCCGGCGACTGGGGCGCGTGGCTGGAGGTCGCGGCCATTCTGCAGGCGCTCGGCGCCACCGATGAAGTCGAGCTCGCGTTCGCGACGATCGGTGAAGGCGCGCGTGTCACCGGGCGGGTCGCGCTTGCCGTCGCGTGCGGCCGTCACCTCGCCGAGCTCGGTAGCGTGCGCGGACCGGAGCTGATCGAGCAGGTGATCGACACCTATGCGACGGGTGGCCCACACTTCGCGTTCACCACGCCACCGTCGCCCGAAGATCCGCCGGCGATCGACTGGCCGCCCGGCGATCCGCTTCCGCAAGCGCGCGCGGTGATCGAAGAGCTCGGCAAGTGGCTGACCGCGCGGCAACCGAAACAGGTGCCGCCGGCACCGCTACTGTCGGCGCTGTCGAAGCCGGGCGCGCGTGCACTCGTCGGCGTGATGACCGCGCGGGCGTATCCGGCGATGGCGCAGATCATCGACATCGGTGCACCGGCGACCGCGCTGTACTGGCTCGCGCACGGCACCGTGACGGTGTCGCGGCCGAAGCTGCAACCCGGTACCGCCGCGTCGGGGCCGATCGCGCAGCTCGCCGAGCTGCACTCCGGCGCATTCTTCGGCGAGATCGCGCTCGTCGGTGGCACGAAGCGCACCGCGAACGTGCTCGCCGCCGAGGATGTGTGGCTGCTCGAGATTCCGGCGCGTGCCGTCGAGAACGCGGCGCAAAAGCATCCGCAGCTCGCCGAGGTGATCGCGTTTCATGCGCGTGCACGCTTGCTCGCGAACGTGCTGCGCACGTCGGAGCTGTTCAAGCCGCTCGACGAGAAGGTGCGCGAAGAGCTGCTTGCCAAGTTCAAGAGCGAGCTCGTGCCGCAGGGCATGACGTTTCTG
>DATDCH010000822.1:0-14693 GCA_036524455.1 Kofleriaceae bacterium
CCCGGCGAAGCGACGCTCGTGCGCAAGTGTGATCTCGCGGTTGCCACCGTCGTCGCCGGCGACGTCACCGCCGCACTGACCGCGCTCAAAGCAATCCAGGGTCAGAGCTGCCCGTTTCCGTCGCCCGCCGACACGCAGGCCGCACCGATCCTGATCGCGTTTTCCGAGGGCCTCAATCCCAAGCGTGCGGGCAAGGCGCTCGATCGGCTGACCGCGCTGACCGGCAAGGCGTCGGGCATAGCGGCGCAGATGCTCGGCACTGCGATGCGCGTCGTCGCGCTCAACGCCGCGCAGGACGCGTATCGCAACGGTCAGCTCGCGCAGGCTCGCAAGTACCTCGCGAGTGCGAAAGCAGCGAACGCGCGCGTTGGTGCCGACGAAGTCGCACACAACCTTGCCGTGCTCGATCTCGCCGATGGCAAGTACGACTCCGCGATCGCGCAGCTCGAGAAGCTCGCGCCCAAGGTGCCCGACGCGTACGTCAACCTCGGCATCGCGTACGAGCGCAAGGGCGATCATGTGAAGGCGCTCGATGCGTGGCGGCGCGCGAAGAAGGCCGGCGCGCGGTTCGGCCAGCTCACCGAGTGGATCGAGTCGAAAGAACGGATCTACGGGGAGGGCACGCCGTGACAACCATCGTGCGCGTCGCTGTACTGCTCGTGCTCGTCCTCGTGGTCGATCCGCGTGCGGCGAGCGCCGATGGCATCACCGTCGGGTTGTTCGCACCGACGGCGCCGTTTCCTTCGACGTCAGCGCGCGTCGAGCTCGCGACGCGGCTCGGCGATCATGTCGGCAAGGCGCTCGGCAAGACCGGAAGTGGCAAGGTGTTCGCGCGCGGTGGCGACTTCGCGGCGGCGGTGCGCAAGGGCGAAGTCGGCGTGGCACTCGTCGATGCCGCGTATCTCGCCGTCGCTGGCGGTAACTACACGGTGATCGCAGCGGCGGTGCGTGGCGGCGACACCACGCACGGTTGGCAGCTCGTCGCGCGTGGCACCGACAAGCTCGGCGGGCTCAAGGGCAAGCGCGTCCTCGTGCCTGGCATCGGCGGCCGCGAGCCCGACTTCGTGCTCAATGCCCTGTTCGGCGGCGAGGTGCCGAAGGATTACTTCGCCAAGATCGAGACCGCGCCGGATACGGTGTCGGCACTCGCGGCACTCGGGCTCGGCAAGGCCGATGCGGCGGTCGTGCCGGCCGGCGTGGAATTGCCGTCGGGTGCGGTCGTGGTGCTCAAGCTGCCGAGCCTCTCGGGGCCGGTGCTCGTGACGTACGGGAGCGTGACCGCGCAACAGCGGCAAACCCTGGCGGCCGCGCTCACGAGCTTCAAGGGTGACCCGACGATCGCGGGGTTCAAGCCGGCCGACCCCGACGCGGTGAAGCAAATCGCACGGCGCTTCGTCGTGGCGGCCAAGCGCGGCCCGCTCGCGGTGCCCGCGATCCGCTTACTCGTCGGTGATTTAGTCGAGGGACGCAAGCTGGTGATCGAGCGTACGCCTGTGACCGCATTCGCGGCCAAACCGCGCTAGGCTCCGCGCGTGACCTTCGAGACGACTTATCCGGACCACGTCGCGCACCTGCAGCGATCCACCGAGGCCATCCTCGCCGCGCAGAAGTACGAAGCGCTCGTGTTGTGCAGCGGTGCAGCGCAATCGAAGAATCGCTTCGACGATCAGTCGTGGCCGCTGTCGGCGACGCCGGCATTCTCCCACTGGTGCCCGCTCGCGGAGCCCGACGCATACCTGGTCGTACGCGCCGGCCGCAAGCCGACGCTGATCCGCACCGTCGTCGACGATTTCTGGGAGACCACGCCGCCACCGGAGAGCGATCATTTCTGGAGCTCGTTCGACGTCGTCACCGTCGGTCCAGGTCACGCTGGCGACGTGCTGCCCGGCGGCCGGGTCGCGGTGGTCACCCGCGATCCGGGGCAAGCGCCGCCCGGCGAGGTCAATCCGCCGGCGCTGATCGCGGCGCTCGACGCGCTGCGCACGAAGAAGTCGGCCTACGAGATCGAGTGCCTCGCCGAGGCAACGCGGCGCGCGGTGCGCGGTCACAAGCGTACCGGCGAAGTGTTCAAGGCAGGTCCGGTCTCCGAGCTCGGCATCCACCTCGCGTATCTCGAGGCGTCGGATCAGGACGATCAGTGGACGCCGTACAAGAACATCGTCGCGCTCGGCGCGCACTCAGCCGTCCTTCATTATGTCGCGTACGAGAAGACGAAGGTTAGCGGTGATACATCGCTGCTCGTCGACGCCGGCGCGCGGTGCTTGGGCTACGGCAGCGACATCACGCGGAGTTACGTGCGCGGTGGTAGCGCGCCGGCGAAGCGGTTCGGGGAATTGCTCGCACGCATGGATCAGTTACAGCTCGAGATCATTCGCCGCATCAAGCCCGGTATGCCGTACGAGGATCTGCACGACGATTCACACCGCCTGCTCGCCGACGTGCTGCGCGAGCTCGGCATCGGCAAGGGCACGAGCGCAGAGCTCGTCGATCGCGGCATCACGCGCGTGTTCTTCCCGCACGGCCTTGGCCACTCGCTCGGCGTGGTCACGCACGACGTCGGCATGAAGCTGCATCCGCCGCGCGACAACAACAAGTTCTTGCGCAACACGTCGGTGATCGAGCCCGGTCAGGTGTTCACGATCGAGCCGGGCTTCTATGTCATCGACGCGTTGCTCGCGCCGCTCAAGGACGACGAGCGCGCGCGGATGATCGATTGGAAGTTTGTCGACGAGCTGCGCCCGTTCGGTGGGATTCGCATCGAGGACAACGTGCTCGTCGAGACCAAAGGCACCCGCAATCTCACTCGTGAGGCCTATCAAGCATGAGTCGCTTAGTTCTGATCAGCTTGTTGCTCGTGACCGGCTGCCAGAAATCGGATGGCAAGAAGCAAGATCCGACCGCCGCGAAGATGGCCGAGGTCAAGCGGCCAAAGACGCCGCAGGTCGAGGCACCGCTCGACATCAAGAACCCGCCGGCCGATGCGGTGCGCGCGCCCTCGGGTCTCATCTACAAGACGCTCGTCGCCAATGCAGCGGGCACGGCACCAAAGCGCAACGACACGGTGATGATCAAGTACACCGGCTGGCGCCAGAGCAGCGGCGAGACGTTCTTCTCGAACAAGACCGCCGAGCAGGCGATGCCGCTCAACTTGTCGTCGACGGCGCCGGGCTTCACCGAGGGCATGCAGCAGGTGAAAAAAGGCGAGCGCGCGATGCTGTGGCTGCCGCCGGAGATCGGGCTCAAGGAGAAGCCGAAGGACGGCCCGGCCGAGACCCTTGTCTACGAAGTCGAGGTCGTCGACATCGTCGCCGCGCCGGCAATTCCACCCGATACCGCTCAGCCGCCGGTCGCCGCGAAGACCACGAAGTCGGGCATCAAGTATCTCGAGGTTCGCGCGGGCACCGGTAAGGACAAACCGACCAGCGCCGACGACGTCACGTTCAACTACAGCGCGTGGAACACCGAAGGCCGCATGCTCGAGACGACCGAGATGAAGAATCGGCCGGTCAAGTCGCCGGCGTTTCGCCAGCCGCAGCCGTTCGAGGAAGTGCTGCTGACGATGACGGGCGGCCAGCGCGTCCGGTTCTGGGTCGAGGCGGAGAAGATGAAGAAGCCGCAAGTGGGACCGGCGACGGGTCTGCTCACCTACGAGGTCGATCTCGTCACGATCGAGAAGTCGAAGAATCCACCGCCGCCGACGCCGTTTGACGTCGCGAAGCCGCCCGGCGACGCGAAGAAGAGCGAGAAGGGCATCTTCTACAAAGTGCTCAAGGCGGGGAAGGGCGGCCCGAAGCCGACCCCGAACGACGCGGTGCGCGTGCACTACACCGGCTGGACCACCGACGGCCGCATGTTCGACTCGTCGGTCCTCAAGGGCGAGCCGGCAGAGTTCCAACTGCGCGGCGTGATCGCCGGTTGGACGGAGGGCATTCCGCTGATGTCGGTCGGCGATCGGTTCCGGTTCTGGATCCCCGATCACATGGCGTACAAGGGCCAGCCCGATCGCCCGCAAGGCATGCTCGTGTTCGAAGTCGAGCTGATCGAGATCAAGCCCGCCGCGGCTCCCGACAATCCGCACGGCGGCAATCCACACGGCGGCCACGGGCATTGAACCTCGACGCGATCGGCGCCGCGTGGGGCTGGCAGGGCAGCGCGATCGCGCCGCTCGCCGGTGGGCTGATCAACAAGACGTTCGTCGTGCGCGACGCCGCGGGCGCACCGATCGCAGCGCTCCAGCAGCTGCACCCGATCTTCGCAGCCGAGGTCAACCTCGACATCGAAGCGGTGACCGCGCACCTCGCCGCCCGCGGGCTCGACACGCCGCGGCTGCTTCGCACGCGTGATGACCGCGCGTGGCTCGCGCATGAAGGCGCTGTGTGGCGCGCGCTGTCGTGGGTCGCCGGCGAGTCGGTGCACGCGGTGCCGTCGCCGGCATGGGCCGAGGCAGGCGGCATCCTCGTCGGAAAATTCCATCGCGCGGTCCACGACCTCGCGTACGACTACAAGTTCACGCGCGCCGGCGTGCACGACACCGCGGCGCATCTCGCAAAGCTGCGCGACCGTGTCGCGGCCTTCGGCAGCGACGAGGCGAGCGATCTCGGCCGCGACATCCTCGACGCGGCGGCCGTGCTGCCGGCCTTGGCGGCGACGCCGAGGCGCCACGTCCACGGCGATCTCAAGATCTCGAACCTGATCTTTCGCGATGCACCGCTGCGCGGCGTGTGCCTCGTCGACCTCGATACCGTCGCGACGGGCACGATGGCGTTCGAGCTCGGCGACGCGATGCGCTCGTGGTGCAACCCGCAAGGCGAGGACGCCGGCAGCGTGAAGTTCGACCTCGCGATCTTCGCGGCCGCCATCGGTGGGTTTCGTAGTGAGGCCGACGCGATCACGAGCAGCGAGGAGCGGCGCTCGATCGTCGACGGCCTCGAAACAGTGTGTATCGAGCTCGCGGCGCGGTTCGCCGTCGATGCGTTCGATGATCGCTACTTTGGCTGGGATCCGGCGCGGTTTCCGTCGCGGCGCGTGCACAACTTGGTTCGCGCCCGCGGTCAGCTCGCACTCGGATTGGCGGTCCGCGCGGCGCGTCAGGACGCCTTGCAAGTGGTCGGCGTGTAACGCACCTCACGGCGGCCGGGTCGATGGGGTGACGGCGGCCGAGGCCGACGCCTCGGTCGGTCCGAAATAATGCCAGTGGAGGTCAAACGGAGTGCTTCGCCAACGGCCGCGAATGCGCTCTAATCCGAGGCTATGGCTGTTCCGGTACGTCGCGCCGCGTGGGCCTGTCTTCTCCTCGCGTTGACGCACACCGCGCACGCCTACGTGCCGAAGTCGGGACCGTCTGGGAATCAAAAATCGACCGACAACACCCTGACCGCGCTGCCGGCGGCCGGCATCGACAAGCCGCTGCGCGTGCAGGCGCAGTATCGCTACGCGCAAGCGACGCCGCCGGTCGCGTGGTCGCGGTTCATCACTCAGCGCGGAAGCAAGTGGCAGGCGTCGTGGGACGTCGCGACCGGCGTGCCGAGCCGGATCTGGGGCGCGGGTATCCCAGCGCCTGGCTCGACGCGCGATGCCGCGATCGCCGAACGGTTCGCGCGCGAATTCCTCGCCGATCACATCGCGCTGCTCGCGCCCGGTGCGGCGGCAACCGACTTCGTGCTCGCGTCGAACCACCTCGACGGCTCGCTGCGCTCGGTCGGCTTCTACCAGCGCGTGTCGGGACGCCGCGTGATCGGCGGTCAGGTCAGCTTCCGGTTCAAGGCCGATCGGATGTTCGCGATTGGCTCGGAGGCGCTGCCGCACGTCACCCTCGCGGTGCCGAAGAGCAAGCTCGCACCTGCGCGCATGAAGGACCTCGCGACCGCCGCGCTGCGCAGCTCGCTCGCGCTGCCGAACGCGCCGGTGGCAGCGCTTGGCGACGAAGTCGTCGTGCCGCTCGTCGGTGACAACGCCGTGCTTGGCTATCGACTTGCTCGGTCGACCACGATCGACGGCGGCTACGCCGGGCGCTATCTCGCGTACGTAGACGTGGCGACCGGTGCGCCGATCGCGGTGCGCCAGCTCAACACGTACGCAACCGGCACCGTGTTCTACAACGTCGTCGATCGGTTTCCGCACCCGGCGCGGCCCCGGCTCGCGGTGCCGGCGCAGCGCGCTCATCTCACCGTCAACGGCGCGGCGGTGACGTCGAACATGACCGGCAGCGTGACGTGGTCACCGGATAATCCGACGACAGTGCTCACCTCGGTGACCGGCGATCTCGTCTCGATCGTCAACAAAGCCGACGGCAACGCGCTTGCGAGCGCGGAGCTGGCGCTAGCCCCGGGCGGCTCGCTGGTCTGGGAGGTCGGCTCTGTCGAAGAGGACGCACAGGTCAACACGTTCATCGCGACGAACATCGCGAAAGATTACGTGCGGAACTTCGTCGATGCGGAGATGCCGACCCTCGACGAGCAATTGGTCGCGAACGTCAACATCAACCAGAGCTGCAACGCGTTCTTCGACGGCAAGACGATCAATTTCTTCAAGGCGCTCGAAGGAACGACGATGTCGATGGGCTGCCAGAACACCGGCCTGCTCCACGACGTCGTCTATCACGAGTATGGCCACCGCGTTCACACCGCCGAGATCATCGCAGGCGTCGGCGATTTCGACGGCGCGATGAGCGAGGGCGCGTCTGACTTCCTCGCGGCGAGCATCACCGGCGATCACGGCATGGGCCGCGGCTTCTTCTACACCGACGCCGCGCTGCGCGAGCTCGATCCGGAAGGCAAGGAGTGGCTGTGGCCGACCGACATCGGCGAGGTCCACCGCACCGGTCAGATCTACGGCGGCGTGTTCTGGGATCTGCGCAAGCAATTGATCGCAGACCTCGGCCAAGGCCCCGGCGTCCAGCTCGTCAATCGGCTGTTCGTCGCGACGATGCGCCGCGCGGTCAACATTCCGACCAGCCTCGTCGAAGCGCTCGTGGCTGACGACGACGACGGCAACCTCGATAACGGCACGCCGCACGAGTGCGCGATCCGTGCCGCGTTCGGCCGCCACGGCCTGCGCACCGCATCGGGCACGGTGATCGCGCCGGGCGTGCTCGAAGAGAACGCGCTCGCGATCGGCATCCACATCGAGGTCACCGGCCTCTCCGATCGCTGCAGCGGCGACGAGGTCTCTGGCGCGCACCTCGACTGGACGTCGTATACGGGCAACCCGCCGAAGGGCAGCGCCGAAGCCACATCCGCGGGCCCCAACAAGTTCTTCGCGCAGCTGCCGCTCGCGCAGCAAGACTCGGTGTTCTACAAGGCACGCGTCCACTTCGCCGACGGCTCGACGCTGACGCTCGCCGACAACATGGCCGACGAGTGGTACCAGCTCTACACCGGCCCGACCGTGAAACTGTACTGCACGGACTTCGAGTCGACCGATCCATTCGCGGAAGGTTGGACCGCAGGCACGGACAACAACCCGGAGCACGTGTGGCAATGGGGTGTGCCGACGGCGGGCGCGACCGATCCGCGCGCCGCGTTCTCGGGCTCGAAGATCATGGCGCTCGGGCTCGACGGCGACTATGTGGCGAAGCAGCGCACGTTCGTCACGACACCGGTGATCGACATCGGCCAGTACAGCGACGTGCGCTTGCATTACCGGCGCTGGCTCGCGGTCGAAGATCATCACTTCGATCAGGCGAGGATCACCGCGAACGGCGCGAAGGCGTGGAACAACTACGACAGTGATCAGGGTGACTCGAGCGCGATCCATCACATCGATCGCGAGTGGCGGTTCCAAGACGTCGCGCTCTCCGGTTACTTCCGTGGCCACTCTGTCCAGGTCGGCTGGGAAATCGTTAGCGACGAGGGCCTCGAGCTCGGCGGCTGGCAGCTCGACGACGTCTGCATCGTCGCGAACCCGTACGCGATCTGCGGCGACGGCGTGAAGACCTATACCGAGCAGTGCGACAACGGCGTAGAGAACGCAGACAGGCCCGATGTCTGCCGCACCGATTGTCGGTTCCCGACGTGCGGTGACAACATCCTCGATGCGGAAGAGGAGTGCGACGAAGGCGCCGAGGGCACCGACGCGTGCTCCGACAAGTGCGCGATCATCGACGACGGCGGCGGGGGCTGCTGCTCGTCGAGCGGTGGCAATGCGGGGTCGCTCTCGCTCGCGGGCTTGGTAGGCCTGCTGCTCG
Source organism: Kofleriaceae bacterium (assembly GCA_036524455.1). Taxonomy (GTDB): domain Bacteria; phylum Myxococcota_A; class Polyangia; order Haliangiales; family Haliangiaceae; genus JABFXX01. Next base: position 8,186 of record DATDCH010000822.1, read on the forward strand.
CGCGCCGGCGCCGCCGTCGCTAACGCCCGCCAACGATCACTCCGGTTTGCCGAATTCTCTGGCGGCGAACGCGAGAGCGATGATGCCGGTGCCGGCGACGATCGCGAGCTCGACGATCGTTGGGACGGTCCAACCGGACCAGGTGACCCCGTGCGCACTCCCTTCGCCAACCTGGGACAACACCGCGCGGCGCATCGGGTCGACCGCGTAGGTGAGCGGGTCGAGTAGCGTCGCGACGTGCAGCCAGGTCGGCAGCCCGCGGATCGGGAACAGCGCGCCCGACAGAAAGAACATCGGCATGATGATGATCTGCACGAGCGCCATGAACGCCTGGAACGATTTGATCTTCACGGCGACGAGCACGCCGATCGACGTGATCGCGAACGCAAGGATGGTGAGCTCGACGAGCAGCGTGAGCACGAGCAGCGGCGTGAGCTCGACACCGACGAGCGGCCCCATCGCGAGCACGATCACGCCTTGCACCATGCCGGCGGTCGCGCCGCCGAACGCCTTGCCGATCAAGATCGCGCTGCGCCGCACCGGCGCGACGAGCATCTCGCGCATGAAGCCAAACTCGCGATCCCATACGATCGAGCCGGCCGAGAAGAAGCACGTGAACAGCGTCGCCATCGCCATCACGCCCGGATAGAGAAACACGCGGAGATCGAGGTCGCCGGTCGGCTTCATCCCGGCGCCCATACCGGTGCCGAACACGAACAGGTAGAGCACCGGCTGCAGGATCGACGCCGCCATGCGCGGCTTGTCGTGCCAGAACCGGATCAAGTCGCGATGCCACACGATCCGGATCGCGCGCAGGTCGCTCTTCCAGCTGCGCGGTGGCACGACGACGGCGGCGACTTCCATCAGCGCCTGCCCACTCGCGCGAATCGAGCCATCCCGGTCTTCTCGAGCGCGGATGCCTCGGCGTCGCGGATCGTCGTGCCGGTGTACGCGAGGAATACGTCGTCGAGCGAAGGCCGCGCGACCTGCACGGAGCGAATCGGCACGCCGAGCTCGGCGAACAGCTTCGGCACGAATTGCTCGCCTTGCTCGACGCCGAATCTGACCAATCCCTCGCCCTTCACGGCGGTGATCGCGAATTTCGCCTGCAGCGCCGCGATCGCGGCATCGTCGTCGGCGGTCGCGATCTGCACGCGGTCCTTGCCGACCTTCGCCTTGAGAGCCTCGGGCGTGCCGAGCGCGACGATCTTGCCGTGGTCGATGATCGCGATCCGATCGCAATACTCGGCCTCGTCCATGTAATGCGTGGTCAAAAAGATCGTGATCGTCTCGCGCTGCTTGAGCTCGCGGATGTAGTTCCAGATCGACACACGCGTCTGCGGATCGAGCCCGACCGTTGGCTCGTCCAGAAACAGCACGCGCGGCGAGTGCATGAGGCCGCGCGCGATCTCGAGCCGCCGCTTCATGCCGCCCGAGAACGTCTGCACGCGGCTCTCTTTGCGATCCCACAGGCCGACCATCTCCATGACCTGCTGCAGCCGTTTCGGCACGGTCGCCGTCGGAATCCCGTAGAGCTCGGCGTGGAAGCGGAGGTTCTGCTCGGCGGTCAGGTAATCATCGAGCGTGGTCTCCTGGAACACGAGGCCGATGTGGCGGCGCACCTCGTCGCGCTCGGTGGTGACGTCGTAGCCGGCGACCTTCGCTTCGCCCGCGGTGGGCTTCGCGAGCGTGCACAGGATCTTGATCGTCGTCGACTTGCCGGCACCGTTCGGGCCGAGGAAGCCGAAAATCTCGCCGCTCGCGACCTCGAGGTCGATGCCGCGGACTGCTTCGAGCTCGCCGTAGTTCTTGCGTAAGCCGCGAACGTGGACGGCGGGCGTGCTCACGCCCGAACTTTACGGCAGCTCGTTGCCTTGCAGCCAGCCATCGCCGTCGCGATCGAGCGGGCGCAGCTCGTCGGCGAGGCCGGGTGGCATCTCGCCCGGACCGACGTTGCCATCGTGATCGTGATCGAAGCGATCGATGAACTTGTGCTGGCGCTGCTGGCGCATCTGGCGCTGTCGGCCCTGCTGGCCCTGCTGGCCCTGCTGGCGCATCTGGCGGCGCTCCATACGATCGGCGAGCCGGCGCAGCACCCGTGCGGCCTGCTTGCGCTCGCGCGGGCCGAGCTGGCCGTCCTGGTTGCGATCGAACTTGTGCAGCAGCATCTGGCGCAGCTGACCGCGCTGCCCGTGCTGGCCATGCTGGCCATGCTGGCCATGCTGGCCCAGTTGCGGCGGCTGCGACTGAAACGGATCGACGGGACGATCCGCGTGCGCGACTCCGCCGAGCACGAGAACGACGAGCAGGCTGGCGAGCTTCATACCCCGCAGACCCGCCGCATTGCGAAAGGTTAAGGGCAGGGATGGCCGAGGACATTCGGCGCCGGCAGGGTCGGCACACCGTCGCGGAAGTAGGTCGCGAAGAAGCAGCCGTACTGATGCTTCACGGTCTCGAGCTGGCGATAGATGTAGTGCGCATCGATGATGCCATCGCCCTCGAACTGGACGACGACGCGCGTCTTGCCGTCGAGGTTTGCGGTCACGGGATAGTCCAGCCGGCCGCCGAAGCCATCATAGTTGAGCGACGTCTGCGTCTGCGGCCACACGTCGGGCCCGGCCTGCTGGTTGCCGTACGCGAGCGCGGCGGCGTCGTAGATCAGCGTCGGGAAGTAGACGTCGTCTTTCGCGATCGGCTCGTAGACGTGCCGCGCGGGCAACCCGGGCAGCGGGCGGCGTGCGATGCGCGCCATCGCGGCAAACGGCTCGGCGATTTCCCACGCGAGCGCGACCGTGTTCATCGCCGGATGCATGAAGGTCAGCTCCGAGTCGTCGACGCCGAGCGCGGTTCCGAGCAGCGCGCGCGCGCCAGGAATGATCTGCGACTCGAGGATCATCAGGTTCCAGAACCCACCCGCGCCCGTCGGCACGAGCGCGCCGAACCGTTCTTCGACGGCGCCGACGAGGTTCGTGTACATGCCGCCCATCGACTGCCCACCGGCGACGAGCTTCTGCGGATCGAAGAAGTGCTCGCCGCCGCCCGATGCGATGCCGGTGCAGCCCGCGAGCACACTGTCGGGGACGCGCAGAGCGAGCAGGGCGTCGAGCAACAGCCGCTGCTCGAACACGCCTTGCTGGAACGTCTGCGGGAACGCGGCGAGGTTGTTGATGTTGAGGTACGAGTAATCGGTCGCGTTCCCGAGCCGCTCGGGATTGACCGGCATCGCCGACGAGGCAGCCGCGATGCCGTGTAGCGCGACGACGTAACCGGGGCCCTTGCCGGGCTCTGGCTCGTCGGCGGACGTTGGTGAGTAGCCGAGATCGACGACGCCGGTCGAGACGCCGCCCGAGCCGTGGAAGAACTGATACAGCGGCCAGCCGCTCGCCGGCATCGTGCGCTTGGGCAGCGTGATGACCACCGGAATCGTCATGTCGGCTTGCTTGGCAGGAACGTCGTCGTCGCCGAGCTCGAAGCGACCGCCCATGTCGAACGGCGGGGTGCCGGTCTGGAACTGCGGCATCGTGATCTGTGCCGACAATCGGCAGAACCCGGTGTACGTGTCACCGCCGACGAGCTGCACGCCGGTCAGCGTCGGCTCGTAGCCGGCGCGAATCGCTTCTGAGCGCGAGCGAATCCGCGCGATCTCGTCGCCCGTCGTGAACACGGTGGCGGCGACGACGGTGTCGCGCGACGCGCCGATGAGATCGAGCGTGGTCCATAGGTCCGGGTACAGCGACTCGTTGAACCCGTCGGGCCGCTCGAGCTCGGGAAACCCCTTGTGGATCGTGGCGCGGTTGATCACGTACGCGTACTTCGTATTCGCGCGCACCACGATGCCGGGAACCGGCGCCGCGGCGAGCACGTTGCTGGTGACGTACGCGTCGTCTGCGAGCGTGCGCAGCTTCAGCGGGAACACCCTGCCGCGCTCCGGCGAGCTCGGATCGATATCGATGAGCGCGACGGGTGCTTCGACGCCGACGTATACGATGTCGAGCGAGACTTCGACCGGATGGGTGAAACGGAAGTACACCGCCGGCATCGTCGGCCAGCCGCGGCGATCCGGAACGAGTGACAACAGGTCGCTCAGGATCGGCACGTTGCGCGGATTCGGAAACCCCGTGATATCGGGGGCGCCATTTGCGTCGAGGCGCTCGTCCGACGGGAACGGAAAGTCCCAGAACGTTGCCGGTGTGTTGGCGTGCTCGCGATCGAAATAGACCGTGGGCGCATCGTCGCCTGCACATGCGGCGAGTGCGACGAGCGACACGATCGAGGCGACGGTGATGTGCTTCATCCAGAGACTGTGGTGCGCGGCTGGCGGGTCCGAGGCTTCGCGGCGTACGCGGCGCGAATCCGTGCGAGGATAGCGCCGGGCAGCTGGGCGTCGTCGGGAATTGTTTCGACGTTGACGTCGGAGAAGAGCATTTGATCACGTTCCGAGACGTTGCCGATCAGGAACATCTGGCCGAGCTTGTAGTGGTCGTCCTCGAGACCGCGTGCGTACATGCAGAGCTCGAGCGCGTTCATCACCCCGCGCAGGCCGGCATCGACGAACACGAGGTCCGGTTGATCGCGATTGAGCTTGTGCGCGGCGTCGGTGCCCTCGCCTGAGGTCTCGACGATCGCGGCGGCGTGTGCGCGCCTGCCGAGGTTCCACAGCCAGCGCGCACGGGCGGTGTCGTCGTCGACGAACAGGATGCGCAGCGAGCGGGCGCTGCTGGTCTGCCGCTCGATCACGGCTTCCACCTGCGCCAGGACGTCCTGTGCCGTTTGCGGCCGCGCGGCCGGCTCCGGCACGAGCAACCAAGCGACGAGATCCGCCAGCTCGCTCGGCACGTCGGGCCGTAGGTCGACGAGCCGCGGCGGCGGATCCTGGAGCTCGCCGCCTGCCATCTCGATCGCGGCGCGGCCGAGGCTGTAGATATCACCGAGCTGCGCCGCCATCACGTCCTGACCATGCGGCTCTGCCGACGGTACCTGCGACAGCGACAGCCGCCCGAGCACGAGCCGCTCTTCAGGCATGATGAGCACGGTCGAGCCAGAAATCACGCCGACGGCGACGCCGGCCTCGTGCGCGCGCGCGACTGCGGCCGTCAGCTTGCGAAATCGCGAGAGGTAGAGCTCGGTGGTCGGATCGCGCTCGAGCTCGTCGCGGAGCAGCCTACCGACCACGCGTTCGGCGACCGCGTACTCGACGTCCTGATAGATGCCCATGCCATGGACCTGGACCGCGCACGGATCGCGAAGCGACGCACACCGCCGGGCTTCACTGACGAGCGAGGGCGTGCCCGGATCGCGCCATGCCAGCTTGAGCGCGACGAGCCGATCGAGCAGCGTGTCATGCGCCTCGAACACCGCGCCGGTATGGACGCGGTTGATCTCGCGGCGCACGTGATACGTCGCGGCGACGATGTCGCCTGCGTCGAGCGCAGGCTCGCCGCTGTCACGAAAGCCACGCCTCATGGGACGGCGAAACTATCACGTCGGCCATGCCATCAGCACCGCGCCGGCGGCGACCAGCGCTGCACCGGCGATTTCGACGCGGCGCGGATGCTCGCCGATCGCGAACGCAAGCCCGATCGCGAATAGCACCGACGTGTTGCGCAGCGTCAGCACGAACCCGGCGCCGCCCGCGGCGAGCGCTTCCATCAAGATCAGGAACGAGCCGCCGCAGATGCAGCCCATGACGGCGAGGCGAGGCAGCCGGGTGCGCAGCAGCGTCGCGACGACGCGGCGACCGGCGCTGCCGAGCCGCACGAGGTTGATCGCGGAGGCCACCGCGAGCGCGACTGCGAACACGGCCGACGCGCTGCCGCCTTCACGCAACGCGGCTTTGTACGCGAGGTGATAGCCGGCGATCGACGCGGCGCATGCGATCGCCCACGCGAGCGCATCGCGGCTGGTCTTGCGTGTGTCGCCGCTGCGCGAGCTTGCGAGCGCGAGGCCCGCGAATACAACCGCACTGCCGATCGCCGACGCACTCGTCAGCGGCTCACCCAAAAACGCGATCGAGATCGGCCACACGAGCAAGATCGCGCCGCCGCGCGAGATCGTGTAGACCGGCCCGAGCGAGCCGCGATCGAGCGCCTTCGCGAGCGATACGAAGTACAGCCACTCGAGCACGCCCGCAGCGACCGTCCACCACAGCGATAGCTGCGTCGCAAACGGCACCTCACCGGACACCCAGCGCGCGCCGCCGACCGCCGCCGCAAGCAGCGTCGCGATCGAGACCGCTGCGACGAGCGCACGATCCTTATCCGCTTCGACTCGCAACAGTGCGTTCCACGTCGCGTGGAGCAGCGCCGACAGCAGGACGAGCGCGATGATCAAGCGCGGGCAGCGTAGCCCATGCACGTTTCACGGCCCACAACTCGATCGAGATCCGGGAAGCACCGTAAGCACGCGGCAAGCACGCCGCGCTCACATCAGCGTTGCGGGACCTCGATTCACGATCCGGGAAGCACATCGTACGCACGTCGTGCTCACGTCACCGTGCGAGGACCTCGAT
>DATDCH010000823.1:0-11618 GCA_036524455.1 Kofleriaceae bacterium
CCCCGCCCGCGCCAACACCCACGCCTGAGCCCGAGCCCGCACCCGAGCCCGCGCCCGAGTCCGAGTCCGAGTCCGAGTCCGAACCGCCCGCGCCGGATCCGGATCCGGAGGCGCAACCCGAGCCCCCGCCGCCGCGGCCGCGCACACCGTTCGATCAAGGTCGGTTCGGTCTCACTGCGGGAGCTGGCTCGACGTCCGCATTCGGCGAGCGCTACTTCGCGATCGGCGCGGGCGCGAGCTACTACGTGCTCGATGGCATTGGCATAGGCTTGGGCGCACAGGTGCAGTGGGGTGACGGGCCGACGATCACTCGCACCACACCGGAGCTGCGCTATGTCGCGCAGCCGCTCGTTGGACGCTGGCCGTTGATTCCGTACGTAGGCGTGTTTTACACCCACTGGTTCATCGCCGATGCGTTTGACGATGTCGACGCGATCGGAACGCGCGGCGGATTACTTTACGTGTCGGGCTCGATCGTCGTCGGGCTCGGGGTTGCGTACGAGCATCTCGTATCCGAGTGCATGATGAACTGCTCCTCGGTGTATCCGGACATTACGATCAGTCTCGCGTTGTAACCGGTACGTGACCTGCACCCCACACGCTCGGAGGATCTATGCCCGAGCGTCAGACGGTCCAGAGAGCGAAGAGCAAGCTGCGTCATGGGCGCTCGCCGTCGACAGCGGCCGGCGAGTTCGTGCGCGAAGAGCTGCACCACATCCGTGACGGCAAGCACGGCGCGCGGTCGGCGAAGCAAGCGATCGCGATCGGTCTGTCGAAAGCACGACGCGCGGGCGTTCCGCTCGGCGCGCCGCAGCGTGGCTCGCGCGCGACGAAGAAATCGGCGAAACGGGACCTCGCGACCGGCCAGCACAAGCGCAAGCCGCGGGCGCCGTCACGCAAGCGTTCGCAGGCCACGTTGCGCGCGTTGAAGCACGAGCCGCGTCGCGCGGCAACGCATCGTGCGCTTGCCACGCAGGCACATCGCTCGGCGAAGCAGCGCGGCCACGCTGCGCGCGTGAGGGCGGCGCGCAAGGCGGTGCGGACGAAGGGACCCGTGTTGCGTCGCGCGGCGGCGAAGAAGGCGGCGCGTACGCGCGCGCGGCACTAACGATGCGCGTTTTTCAGGATCGCCACGATGCAGGTGCCCAGCTCGCGCTGGCGCTGCATCACTATGCCGAGGCGGCGGATGTCGTCGTGCTCGCGCACACGCGCACGAGCGTGCCCGCGGCCTACGAAGTCGCGACGCGGCTCGCGCTCCCGCTCGACGTGCTCGACATGCCGCCTCGCGAATTCGCGCGCGGCACGCGCGTCGGCCCGGCGGTGAGTCGCGACGATCAGCCACCGGTTGCGCTTACCTTGCCGGTTGTCACAAACCAGATCGTCGTGCTCGTCGATGACGGAGACGACGCGCGCTGCATGCCTCTCGCGATCGAGAAGCTGCGCGCGGGCGGCGCGACCACGGTCATCGCAGCGGTCGGTGTGGCGTCTCCGCAGGTCTACGCGCTGCTTCAAGCGGCCGCCGACCACATTTTCTGCGTGCTGTCGCCGCAGCACATCTACTCGGTGCAGGCGTGGTTCGCCGATTACGCCGAGCCGAGCGAGGCCGATATTCGCGACTTGCTCGTCGCAGCCGCGCAAAATCTGTCGCGGTTGCGACGTGGCCATTTTCTCGACGCGCCGGTTGACACGTAGCGTTAGCAGCCGTAGCGTTCCTACCGAACGGTCGGTAGGTGCCTAGACGTGCTCGACGTGTTACGAAAGCTCGGTGAATTCGCGGTCCTCGGGGGAAAGTCCGAAGTCGCGTCGCATCCTCGAACGGGCGGCGCGGCTGATCTTCGAGAAGGGCTACGAGGGCACCAGCATGCAGGACATCGCGGATGCCTGCGGGCTCACGAAGGCGGGCCTCTACCATCACGTGTCGACGAAGGAAGCGCTCCTGATCGCGATCATGGAGTACGGGATGGATCTGTTCGAGGAGGTGGTGCTCGCGCGGGTCGAGCACATCAGCGATCCGCTCGAGCGCTTGCGCAAGACGATGGCGTGCAACATCGAGCTCGTCACGCAGGACTCCTCGAAAGAGGTGACGATCATCCTGCACGAGCATCAGACGTTGACCGGTGCCGCGCTGAAGAAGATCAACGGGCGCAAGAAGCGCTACGTGCGGTTCTTGGAGGACGCGTTCAAGCAGGCGATGGCGAGCGGACAGATTCGCACGGTCGATCCGACGCTCGCGTCGTTCTCGTTCCTCGGCTCCGTGCTGTGGTCGTACAAGTGGTACCGGCCCGACGGTCGGATCTCGCCACAGCAGTTCTCCGACGGCACGATCGATCTGTTCTTCAACGGGCTCGTGCAGTAGGCGTCGCCCGCTCTCTGAAGGGGAGCCCATGAAGCTTCGAGTTGGGATCGACGCGATGGCGGTCGCGGTACCGCGTCGCTACATCGATATCGAGGACCTCGCGCGTGCGCGCGGCATCGATCCGGCGAAGTACACGCAGGGCCTCGGCGCCCGCGAGATGGCCGTTGCCGAACCAGGCGAAGACACCGTGTCGCTCGCCGCCGAAGCAGGCCGGCGCGCGCTCGCCGCGGCGAAGCTCGACGGACGAGAGCTCGGCTTGCTCGTCGTCGGCACCGAGACCGGCGTCGATCACAGCAAGCCAGTCGCGTCGTACGTGCACGGGCTGCTCGAGCTACCCAGCACGATGCGCGTCTACGATACGCAGCACGCGTGCTACGGCGGCACCGCCGGCCTGATGACCGCGCTCGAGTGGATCGCTTCCGGCGCGGCTGCCGGGCGCAGCGCACTCGTGATCTGTTCGGACATCGCGCGCTACGGCATCGCGACCGCCGGCGAGCCGACGCAAGGCGCGGGCGCCGTCGCAATGGTGATCGGCGACAACCCCGCGATGCTCGAGATCGACGTCGGTATCTCGGGAGCGTCGAGCTCGCACGTCCATGACTTCTGGCGCCCGCTTGGCCAGCGCGAAGCGCAGGTCGACGGTCACTACAGCGTGCAGTGCTACCTCGAGGCGCTCGCCGACGCGTATCGCGGCTGGAAGCGGCGTGCGATCGCGCGCGAGCTGGTGCGCGGCGACGAGCTGATCAGCGAGAAGCTCGCGCGCATCTGTTACCACGTGCCGTTCTGCAAGATGGCGAAGAAGGCGCACCTGCACGTGCGGCGCTGCGATCTCGAGGATGGTCGCGTACCGTGGGACACCGCCGTCGAGGACGAGCGCGCCATGCTCAGCTTCCGCGAGCAAGTCGAGCCTTCGCTCGCTGCGTGCTCGCGCGTCGGCAACGTCTATACTGGCTCGCTGTACCTGTCGCTCGCCGGGCTGCTCGAGACCCAGGCGTTTCCGCTCACCGGTAAACGGATCGGCCTGTTCTCGTACGGGAGCGGTTGTACGAGCGAGTTCTTCTCCGGCGTCGTCGCCTCGCGTGCGGCCGAGCGCGTGATTGCCGCACCGATCGCCGAGGTGCTCGCCGGTCGCGAGCGAATCTCGATCGCGGAGTACGAGAGCATCATGGCGCTGACCGCACCGCTCGGCTTGCCGCCACAGCCGGGCGCGTTTCGGTTCACCGGCGTCGTCGAGCATCGCAGGCAGTACGCACGCACCTGATGGCACGAGCCAACAGGCGCCGGTTTATACGCGAATGTGCGTCTGGTGAAATTATCCAGGACATAGCTCTCGCGTAACGCGGGCACGTGCGGTGCACTCGCGAAGTGCCGGAGGGCAACATGCGTTTGGTCACGTGCTTCGTTGTGCTCGCCGCGATGACCGCAGACGCCGGCGCTACACTGACGCCGGTCACAGACTTTGGTTCTAACCCCGGCGCGCTCGACATGTTCGAGTACGTGCCCGCGAACCTGCCGAGCGGTGCGCCACTCGTCGTCGTGTTGCACGGCTGCACGCAGACCGCTGCGTCGATGGAGCCCGCGGGCTGGAATGCACTTGCCGACAAACATCAGTTCGCAGTCGTCTACCCGCAGCAGCGCACCGCGAACAACCAGATCTATTGCTTCACCTGGTTCGACGCGGCCGATATCGCGCGCGGGGCAGGCGAGGCGGAGTCGGTCGTGCAGATGGTCGACAAGGCGATCACGAAGCACGGTATCGATCCGGGCCGCGTCTACGTCACCGGCGTATCCGCGGGCGGTGCGTTCACCGCGGTCATGCTCGCGGCGTATCCGGATCGGTTTCGCGGCGGCAGCGTGATGGCGGGGTTGCCGTACAAATGCGCGACCGATATCTCGACGGCGTCGACGTGCTCGTCGCCCGGCAAGACGCCGCAGGAGTGGGGCGCCCTCGTGCGCGGTGCGCTGCCGAGCTTCTCCGGTACGTACCCGCGCGTTCAGATCTGGCACGGCTCGATGGACTACACGGTCGCGACGGCGAACGCCGCCGAGCTCGTCGACCAATGGACCGATGTGTGGGGCATCGATCAGACCGCCGATGCGATGGACACGATCAGCACGGCCGCGCGCACGCAGCACAAATCCGGCAACACGGTGGCGGTCGAGCTCTACATGGTGAATGGGATGGGCCACGCGATCGCGATCGGCGCCGATGCGATGGGTGCATGCCCGGCGACCGGGGGCGCGTTCTACGCGGACGTCAAGATCTGCTCGACGCTGCGCGCGGCGCAGTTCTTCGGATTGCTCGGCGGAGGCGACGGCGATGGAGATGGCGACGGCGATGGAGATGGCGACGGCTCGGGCTCGGGCGACGGCGGGTGCAACGCCGCGGGTGGCGGATGGCTCGCGCTGCTCGGCTTGCTCGGATTGCGCCGCAAGCGCCGCTGACCGAGTGCTAGGCTAGAGGCAACTGCGGGACATCGGGCCCGCGATTCTCCTCGTCTCTGTCGGACACCCGGGCCGACGCTGGATCCATCAACCAGGAGATGCCATGCGTTTTGATCCCACCGCGTACGCGGTGCGCGGCGAGCAGTCGCTCGTCGTCGCGTTCCTCGATCTCAAAGGCTACGCCGCGCAGGCCGCGCGCTTACCCGATGCCGAGCTCGCCGAGCATATCGACGGCTATTACGGACGCATCGCGCAGCGGGTGACCGCGGCAGGTGGCTACGTCATCAAGTTCATCGGCGACGGCGCGCTGATCGTGTTTCGCCGCGAGGCAGCCGACACAGCAGTCGATACGTTCCTCGCGCTCAAGGCCGAGCTCGACGATTGGCTCGCCCAGCTCGGCTGGGGCTGTCAGCTCACGATCAAGATTCACGTCGGCGACGTGATCGTCGGCCCGTTCAACGGCCGGCTCGACGTGATCGGTCGCGAAGTCAATACGGCGGCGATGCTCGACTCGACCGGCGTCGCGCTCTCGGTCCCGGCGTTTCGCACGCTCGGCCCCGAGCTGCGCGCACGGTTCCGCAAGCACACGCCGCCGGTGACGTACATCCGGCTCGAGGACCCGCGGCGGTTCCGCTATCGCCCGGCCTGAACCTAGGGAACGTCGGCGAGCACCTGCGCCGGGTGATCCGCGGGTTTGACCTTTGGATAGGCCTTCACGATCCTGCGATCCGGCCCGATCAGGTACGAGATGCGCCGCGCGTAATCGCTGTCGGCGTCGTCGTGCGCGCCGTAGGTCTTGCCGTCGGATTTATCGAAGCTGAGCAATCGGTACGGATAACTGAACTTCTCGGCGAACGCTCTGTTGGCTGCAACGTCGTCGAAGCTGGCGCCGAGCACGACCACGTTCTTGTCGGAGAACTCTTGGATTCGATCACGGAATCCTTTGCCCTCGAGCGTTCAACCAGGGGTGTCGGCCGCCGGGTAAAACCAGAGCAGGACGTACTTGCCGGCGAGGTCGGAGAGCTTGACGCGCGAGCCGTCATGCGCGGCGCATTCGAAGTCGGGTGCGAGGTCGCCTTCGGAGAGCATGCCGCGAGCGTACGTCAACGAACCTGCGGGGTGGGCTCGTCACCCGTCGCGGCTGGCGCCCTCACTCCGAGCCCGAGACCCGAGGCATCACTCCTGTCTGACTTTCGTCGACTCACAGCAGTGAGATTCCTCGTTTACGGAGAACTACGCCCCGTTTGGAGTGACAGCTCGGCGCACTGATCATGTAGGTGCACGAGTTGTGCAACGTGCGGTTTCTCGCGCTTTCTCGACGAGGAAGCGCGAATCGTGCAGCGTGGCACACCTCGTGATGAGTGCGGAGGCATGCGCCTCGCGACGATTCTAACCAGCGCTCTCGTCGTCGTTCCTTCGCTCGCCGCCGCGGAGAAATCAGACGCGCCTCAATACTTTGAGCTCATCGCATCTCCGCCCACCGACACACACATGACGTTCGTACGGCAGTTGCTCCCGCCGTCGACGAACACGATCGCGGCGGTCTCGCAGAGCCGCATCATTTACATGAACAAGGGCGGCGTGACGCTGACCCCCGGCAACAACGACGCGCGCACGAATCGCTCGACCCTCGTCAGCTCGACGCGCGCGATCCCGGCGTGGAACCCGAGCGCGACCACGTGGACCGGCGTGATGACATGCATGAAGGACATGTTCTCGCGCTGGGACGTATCGGTCGTCGACGTCGATCCGGGCAACGTTCCGCACATGGAAGCGATCTTCACCGGCTCGCCGTCGAGCATCGGCATGTCGTCGGGCGTCGGCGGTGTATCGCCGTTCACCCAGGACTGCAGCGTGATCGAGAACTCGATCGTGTTCACGTTCACGAACGCGTTCGGCAACAACGCGCAGACGCTGTGCGAGGTGATGGCGCAGGAGGTCGCGCACAGCTACGGCCTCGATCACCAGATGCTCGCGTCCGATCCGATGACGTACTTGAGCTACAGCGGCAAGCGCACGTTCAAGGACCAGACCGTGTCGTGCGGCGAGTACCAGAACCGTCCGTGCGGGATCGGCGGCTCGGTATGCCGGCCCAACCAGAACTCGGTGCAGCTGCTCAACGCGCGGCTCGGGATCGCGGACGCGGTCGCGCCGATGATGACAATCACGTCGCCGGCAGACGGTGCCACCGTGGAGCCCGGCTTCAACGTCGAGGCGACGGCGAGTGACAACGTCGCGGTCACGCAAGCGACGTTCTTCCTCGACGACGTGATGATCACGACGACGCCGGGCGCCGGACCGTACGTGTTCCCGACCGACGCGCTGCTCGCCGAAGGCCCGCACACGATCAGCGTCGAGGTCACCGATGGCCGCAACGTGCAGCGGCAGACGCATCACATCACGGTCGCGAAGCCCGGCGGCGGCGGTAGCGGAAGTGGCGACGGTAGTGGCAGCGACACCGACGGTGATGGTGACGTCGACGAAGACGACATGAACGGCGATGATGGGCTCAACGGCGGTTGCTCGAGCACGCGCGACGTCGGCTTCGCGCTCGGCCTGTTCCTGCTCGCGCACCTGATGATCAGGCGCCGCCGCTACGTGTAGCTAGCCGCCGTTGTAGCGAGGCTTCGCTCGGCCACTGATCGCGAGATCGAGGCTGAGCGTACCGGCCCAGCCTTCGGGCGTGCGGACGGTCGCGAGCGTCAGGCCGGGCATCACGCGCCAGCCGTTGCCGTCGCGGCTCGCGAGTCTGCCGGTGACGCCCGCGCTCCAGCGCAGCTTGGGCTCGAAGTCGACGAGCGGATCGACCGACAACGCGGTATCGAACGACCACGTCGTGGCGTCGGTGGCGATCATCGAGCCGAGGCCCACGCGCGGCATCACGTGGACGATGCGATCGTGGACTTCGTTTGCGTACTCGACGGCGACGTCGAGGCCGATATCCGCGCGCATCGCGGCGCCGCTATCGCGACCGGGGAACGAACGCCAGCGCTGCAGCATCGAGCTGCTGATGCGTACGCCGGCGGTACGTGGCAATTCGAGCACCGCGTCGCCGACGCGAGCACTCGGAAACAGCCGCCCCTGCTCGCGCGACGCGGTTGGCAGCAAGATACCGAGCCGGTAGATGGTCTGGTCGCCGGTGTACTTCTCGCTGCCGCCGAACACCCCGATCTCGGCGGTGCCGAGTGCGGTGCGCGAGTCCATGCGAAACGGACCGGGCGCCATCGCGACGCCGCTCGGCGCTTCGGCGAGATTGATCGAGATCGGCAGCGTGCCGTACCCGCCGATCTTGCAGTCGCAGCTCGTCGACGCTTGCGCGTGCAACGTGGTCGTGGCCGAGTCGAATCGATCCGCAGAGGTCATCTCGGTCGTCGCGCTGAAGCGCGGCGGTGCGATCTGCACGCGGTCGAGCAGACCGAACGGCAGCCACACTTTGTGGGTCACGCTGTCGGGCGGATCGTCGTACGTCGGTTGAATCAAGCCGAGCTCGGCGACCGAGAGGCCCGACGTCTGCTGCCACGCGGCGAGCTCGGGGTCCTGGAGCTGGGCGACGAACCCGTACTTGTCGGCCGCTGCGATGCGCTCGGCGGCGCCACGACCGCGGTCGGCAGCGAGCAGTGCACCGACGGCGCACAGCGTGCCGGCCTTGTCGACGAACGTCGGGCGATAGGTGTCGGCGTGATCGTCGTTGTGCGGAAACTCGCCGGCTTGCGCGTAGACCCGGAGTCGCTCGAGGTTGCGAGCGCGGGCGGCGCGCCGGTCGGCGGACCAGGTCGACGTATCGACGGACGCGAGGATGTCGTGAGCGAACAGCAGGTGACCGCGCACGCGGGCGCGCTCGGCGGAGGCCGGATCGAGCCCATCGAGCGCCGGGACGTAGCCGAACACCGCGCTGAGGTCGCCGACGTAGAGGTTGACGCCGCGGCTATGGACGTCCGCTTTGGAGGCGGGCGTGGAGGCCGCTGCGACGATGGCGAGTACGAGCTGGGCGACGGCCATGCCAGTTGCACGCACGGGCTGGCATTTCGGGGCAGTTTTTCTCAGGGACAAGCCGGAAACTGCGCGGCACCGGTCCGGGTCACGTTGTCGCCGAGCGCGACGGCCACGTCCTCGAGGACATGACCGCGGGTGTCGGTCACTCGCAACCCATATGGGCCGGTCCCGAGCCCGGCGCTCTCGACGAAGTAGTTGTACGAGAGCCGCTCGATCAGCCGCCAGCTCGCGCCGTCCTGCGCCTCGAACGTCGCGATCGGATAGCGGTGGTTGCGGACCTGGATCGCCGTCCAGTATGCGTTCGCACCGTCCTTGAAGTGATACTCGATCGGTCCACTCACGTCGCACGCGACCTCGTGCCACGTGATCGGTACGCGGCCCGCGGCCAGCGGCGCGATCATCGCGAATGCCTCGCGGCTGAGATCCAGATCGCCGTGGGCGCAGCCGGGACACTGATCGACGACGCGAACGACGACGCTGCCGTCAGGTCCAGTGACGGCAACGCACGCGCCACACCACGCGGCGGTGTTGTAGTCGGCTGCATTCATCGCTGCGACGAGCAGATCGTTTGGCGACGCGGCGAAGCTGCAATTGCCCGTGCCGTCGGCGTCGTAATACGTGGCTTCGCCACTGGCCTCGGGCGCTGGCTCGCTGCAGTCACCGCCCGGGACGTTGGTGTCGCCGCCTCCGCAGCCGAGCACCCAGCAAATGACGAGGATGCGTCCCACCGTCGATCACGATACCCGGGTTTGCCAGTTCTTGCATTGGCCGCGACTCGTGACGCGCTGCATGGTGACAACGTGCTCCTGTGGTTGCTCGCGCCTGTCGTCGTCGGTGCGCTCGCCTATCTGTTCTGCTACGGCGGGTTCGAAGGCCCGATCGATTGGGCGATGAACACGGCAACGCACGGCTCGCGTGACCAGCGGCGGGTTGCGCTCACGTTCGACGACGGTCCCGATCCGCTGCGCACACCGGCACTGCTCGACGCGCTCGCCGAGCTGGGCGCGCCGGCGACCTTCTTCCTGCTCGGCAAGCGCGTCGACGAGCATCCCGCGCTCGCCGCGCGGATCGCGCGCGAAGGGCACGAGCTCGGCAATCACACGTACAGCCATCCGTACCTGCCGCTGTCGCGCTCGAAGACGGTCGCGCGTGAGCTCGCTGCGACCGATGCCGCGATCGCCCGCGCCACCGGCATCGTGCCTGTGCTCGCGCGGCCGCCGTATGGCGGTCGATCGCCGCGCAACGTTTGCGTTTTTGATCGAAAGGGAAAGCGCGTCGTGCTGTGGGACGTGAACAGCTTCGACTGGAAGGGCAAGTGCGCGGCGACGATCGCCGAGCGCGTGCTCGCGCGTGTGCGCCCGGGCAGCATCATCTTGCTCCACGAAGCGCGCGCCGGCGGCGAAGTCACCGTCGAGGCCGTGCGGCTACTCGTTCCGGCGCTGCGTGCGCGTGGCTACGAAACGTCCACCGTTAGTCGCATGCTGTGACCGGCAGGTCGAGCCGTCGTGGCGTTTCGAGTCGCCACGCAGTGCGACGAAACCCTGCGTATCCGCGTCGTTCAGACCCGTGTTTCGATTACTGCGGGTAACGAAAATCGTCGTCGGGAAATCGTCGATCGTTGCCTCGCGTAGGCAGCTCGCAAACCGACGTAGACATCGGTTCGATGGCACATCGCGTGCTCATGATCGGCGCGGTCCTAACCAGGAGAACGTCATGAAGGAAGTCAATCCGCAGCAGCTCATGCTCGTCATGGGCGGCGCGAGCTCTGTCGCGCAGAAGAAGTCCGACCAGCAGCTCGAGCTCGTGATCTCGAAGCTGGGCAACGATATCAAGGAGCTTGGTCGTCCCAAGCAGGACCAGAACCAGCAGGCGATGCAGCTGGCGATGGTCGTTGCGCTGTCGCGCCGGGCCTAGCTTCGTCTCACGCCGGCTAACTCGCGTCCAATAAGCCCACACCGCGGCGCGCGGCGGAGCTACGCTCGCACGATGGCGAGCGGAGACCCATCCAGCCAGCTGCGGATGGCGGTCTTACAGGGCGACGTTCTCGATCTCGTACCCGATCCGATCCTCCAGCAGGTCGCTGCACAGGCGGCGAACCTCACGGGCGCCGAGTGGGCGGCGATCGCGCTCCAGTTGCGGCGCACGTTGCTGCTGCGTGCGAGCCACTGTCTTCCCAAAGCGCTGCCGAATCCGCTTCCTCTCGACGATACGCTCACGTTCTGCACCTCCGTGATCCGCGACGGTCGACCACTCGTCGTCGAGGACGCCGGGCACGACCCGCGCGCGACCGTGTTCGCGACGCGGGGCACCACGGTGCGTTCGTTTATCGGCGCACCGCTCGTGATCGACGACGCGGTGGTGGGAGCGTTGTGTGGGTTTCATGCACGCGAGAGAGCAATCGACACGAGTCGTATCGACGAGCTCATCGATCTCGCCGAGGTCGCGAGCGCGCGCCTCGCGGTGCTCGCGCGCCGGCGGCAGCCGAGCAACCGGCTGCTCGATCTCGCGATGCGGCCAGCGTTTGCGGAGATTCGCAACGATCTGACGCCGATGCAGGCTGAAATCACGGAGGCCAAGAACCGACTGCAGCGACTCGTCGCGGATTCGGTCGAGGCCCGCAGCGGAGCGCATCAGTCGATCGTCGCGATGACCAAGGCGCTCGACCGCCTCCAGCAAACGACCGCGCGGTTGACTGGCAACCTGTCGTCGCTCCAGGCCCTGTGTTGCGGGGCGGACCGAGCCATCGTGCGCGACGTCGTGCAAGTCGCCGACGAGCTCGCGTACCATCACACGCAGTTGGTCGGCGGCGTGAGTTGGGACGTCA
>DATDCH010000824.1:0-4507 GCA_036524455.1 Kofleriaceae bacterium
CGAACGGGCCGGCGCGTGACCGGCTCGCCGATCAGCTGTCGAAGCTTGCGGCCGTACTCGATGCGGCAGGTCTGTTCGCCGAGGCGCGCGGACCAGCGGAGCGCGCGATCGCATTGATCGAGAAGAAGCTCGGTCCAGACCACCCCGACCTCGCATTTGCACTCGACGCATTGGGCGGCATCTACTACGACGCCGGCCAGTTCGCCGACGCCCAGCGCCAGTATCGGCGCGCGCTCGCGATCCTCGACAAGCTCGGCGAGCCCGCCGGCTACAACACGACAGAAGCGATCGAAGGGCTTGGCAACGCTGCGCTCGCGCTCGGCCAGCTCGACGAAGCACGCGCACACCACGAACGCGCACTCGCGATCCGGCAGCGCACGAATCCCGACGATCAACACGTCGGCGACTCGCTGATCAACCTCGGCATGGTGCTGGTCGCGCAGGGCAACGTCGCTGCCGGGCGCGAGCACTACGAACGCGCACTCGCGCTCTATCGCAAGGTGCTCGGGCCGGAGCATCCACAGGTCGCGATCGCGTTGCGCCAGCGCGCGCAGCTCGCGATGGGCACGCCGCAGGCGATCGCCGACCTCGAGGCTGCGCTCGCGATCACGACCGCCGCGTACGGACCCGACCACCCCGAGATCGGCGTGCAGCACGGCAACCTCGGCGCCGCGTATGCGGGCTTGAAGCGGTGGCGCGAAGCGCAAGACCACTACGAACGCGCGATCGCGAATCACGAGAAGACGATCGGCCCCAAGCACGAGATGACCGCGCTGGCGCTCACCGGGCTGGGCCAGGCGATGATCGAGCGCCGCGACGCAGCGGGCGCGCTCCCGATCCTCGAGCGCGCGATCACGATCCTCGAGGCCAGTGGCGCGAAGTCAGCACTCAGGGCCGTGCCGCGGTGGTTGCTCGTGCGCGCACTCTGGGACAGCAAGCGTGATCGCAAACGAGCGCGCACGCTCGCGCAGCAGGCGCACGAGGAGCTCGGCGACGCCCGCGATCCGATGAGCGTGCAAGTGCGCGCCGAGCTCGACGCCTGGATCGCCGCGCATTAGCCGCGAAGTGCTCGAAATCGCCCGCTCTCTTGCCGTGCGAATTGCCGGGCATTTCGGCGGCCGGATCGCTAGATTCGCACGGTGCTGGCAACCCTTCCGAAGTACTCGAGTGGCTTGAAGCTCGTCCGCATCGGCGTGTTCGTGATGCTGCTGCAGCTCGTGCTCTCGATCGTGATGACGGTCAAAGCGATCGGCATCGACAGCGCGGAGGACGCCAAAGACGCGATCAAGTGGACGCAGTACTTCTTCCTCGCGAACATCGGCGCGGCGCTCGCGATGTTCATCGGCATGGTGCGCGCGATTCCCGAGCTGCGGCGCGCGAAGGTCGCCACCGGCAAGCTGATGTTCGCTGCAGCGGGCTTTGGCATCACCGCGGCCGCGATGTACTGGAGCTACTCGACGATCTCGACCTTCGTCGACGTCGCGCTCAATCCCGAAAGCTCGCTCGACGACGTGGTGGCGGCGGCGAAGGGTCTCGAATCGCTGGCGTACGTCGTCATCATCAAGGACTTCGCGTACGCGTTCGGCCTGCTGTCGATGATCGGCAGCGTGCGGGTATCGGCGATCGCCAACGATCAGCTCGCACTGCGCGACGACGCTGCAAGCATGGGCCGCGCGTTGCTCGTGATGCTCGTCGGCGATTTGTTCTATCAGCTGACGTATGGCCTCAGCGAAGGCGGCGTCGGTATCACCGGCCTCATCGCATCGCTGCTTGTCGGCGGCTATTGGATCTGGTGTCACGTCAAGCTGCAGCGCTTCCTCTACAACGCCGCGTACTTCATGAACGAGCCGCACAACTTGCCGACCGCGACGGCGCGCAACATCCCGGAGCGCACCGGTAAGCCCGTGAAGAAGGCGGCGCCTCGCACGTCGCAGCCAGCGATCGCACGAACGTCGCAACCGGTGATCGGGTCGTCGTCGCAACCGTTGCCGGCGCGCCCCTCGCAGCCGTTGCCGGCGCGTCCGCCCGTGCAGCTACCGGCTCGTCCCTCGCAGCCGCCGGTGCAAGACGCGCAAGTCGCGATGCCGCCGCCGCCGCCGGTTGTCGCGGCACCGATCGCACCGCCGCGCGCGCCGAGCTCCTCCGAAGGCGAGCCGAAGCCGGGTGAGCCGCGGTTTCTGCGCTGACCGTGTTTCCGCGCGCGCAATCTGAATTCGTGACGAGGTGGCTGTTCGTCACGCTCGGTGCCTCGATCTTCAGCGTCCTCGATGGCGGTTGGCTCGCGAGCTGGCTGTCGTTCGTGCCGTCGAAGATCTTCCACGGCCAGGTGTGGCGACTCGTGACGTGGCCGCTCATCGAAGCGAGCCCGTTGCAGATCGTGCTGACCTGTCTCGCGATCTACAAGTTCGGCGGCGAGCTCGCGGTCCGCTGGGGCGATCGCCGGCTGCGCCGGTTCGTGCTCCAGATCGCGATTGTCGCAGCCGCGATTACACTCGTGCTCGCCGCGCTGACCGGCGCGATGTACATGCGTCGCGTCGGTGGCTGGGCCGTGATCAATGTACTCGTGATCACGTGGGCACGGCAGTTTCCAAACGCCCCGCTCGTGCTGCACGGCATGGTCGCGCTGAGCGGCCAGCAATTGATCAACGTCACGATCGGCACCACGATCTTGTTCGCGCTGTTCACCGGGCCGATCTGGATGGCGCTCGATCTGGTCGCGTGCTTCGCGGCCGCGTTGTATCCGCGCGGCTGGCTCCGTCGCTAAGTCGTGAGAAAGCGCTTAGGTGCCCGACACGATCAACACCCACTCGACCCGCGCGGTGACCCCAAAGCTGATCACGCCGACGCGCGGGTTGGCCGAGTTGACGTTGGGCGCCGTGCCGCTGAGGTTCATGCCCACGGGCAAGCCGGCTTCGTTGCAGTTGTAGTTCTGGTTGCGCCGGCTGAGATCGGTGCGATACATGCGGCCGATCGTCAGTGGATCCCCTGTCTGTCCGATCTCCGCCATGTTGAGCTGGGACAAGCGGAGCAGTCCCGGGTTCGCTGAGTCGGGCTTCATCACCCAGCAAACAATGGCGGTGGGCGGCTGCAGATCGAAGCCGCTCTCCGTGAAGACGCCCATTCCAACCGGCGGCTGGTTAAGGATGCCATCGACGATAAATCGCGCGAGGATGGTCTCGCCCGGCCCGGCCGGCTTCGGCCAGTGCAGTACCGACCCCATCGCCGTGTTGTTCGTGACGACCGCGTGACCGCCCGGGAATGTCCAACTGGCGTCGACCAAGACGCCCGGCGGCCTTGTTGCCTCCCGGAAGCCCTCGAACACGGCGATCGCGTTGCCGGGTGTGTCCTGCGACGGATCGCACGAATTGCCGACGCCGTCGCCATCCGAATCCATGTTGTCGGCAGCGCCAGAGAACGGCGGGCACGGATCGCAGACGTCGCCGAACATGTCCCCGTCTTCGTTCGCCTGGTTCGCGTTGGACTTGTTCGGGCAGTTGTCCATCGCATTCATCACGCCGTCGGAGTCGACGTCGCCCGGCGGGCCGTCGATCGATGCGTCCATCATGCCGGCGTCGTCGGGCAACGCGCCGCAGGCCTGCTGGAAACCTGGCGTTCGACACACGCCTTGATCGCAGAGCAGACCCGCAGGACAGGTTCCGGTGCTGCACGAGACTTCGCAGTCCTTGTAGCTCGGCGAGTAACACGCCGTCATCGCGCAGAGCACCGCCACTCCGATGGACCGCATTGATGTCATCGTATCACCGCCGGCGCAGTCTTCTCATGATCGCTACCGCGTCTTCGTGATGCGCTGGAGCGCGGCGTCCGCATCGCGCTCGACGCACTTGTGTGCCTTCGCCTTGCGCAGTGGCTCTGCCGCGCGCGGGTCGCCGGTGTCGGCCAGCTTGCCGATCGCGGTGCGGCGTTGGTCACAGGTAGTCGCTTGGTCGAGATCGAGCGTGAAGCTCGCAACACGATCGATCCGCGCACCGGCACCTGCACGCTCGGCGAGCGACCAGGCGTGCCGACGAACGTCGGCGAGTGGATGGGTGGATGCATGCGCGGCGAGCGCGGCGTGGCCGGCGGCACCGCTGCGCTGCGCCACGAGATCGAGCGTGGCGATCGCGAGTGCGCTGTCGTTCGCACCGGCAAGCTTGCTCAGCTTCGCGACGACCGGCGCCTTCTCCGCGAGCGCGGGTGCAAGCACGATCGCCTGCTGGTACGCGGTAAGCGCTTCGCGCTCCTTGCCGGCGTCCAGTGCTGCCGCTGCCTGCTCGACATATGCGCGTGCACGCTCCGCAACGTCGGGGTTCGCTGCAGGCGTTGCCGCAGGCGCGGATGCAGGCGCAGCCTTGTCGTCTCCGCCGCTCAGTGCGACCGCGAGCACGATGACCAGCAGCACCGCAGCCGCACCAGCGCCGATCATCAGCTTGTGCTTGCGATCGAGCTTGGCGAGCCGTGCGCGCACGCCGAGCTTCGCGTCGAGCTTGCCGAGCCGCGCGCGTACATC
>DATDCH010000825.1:0-24087 GCA_036524455.1 Kofleriaceae bacterium
GGCGATGGAGTCGAGCGTTGATCGCGACATCGAACGGTTGTCGCAGATGCAGAACTACGACGGTGGCTACGCGTTCTGGGAGCGCGGTTATCCGAGCAATCCGTATCTGACGGTCTACGTGACGCAGGCGCTGCTCAAGGCGAAGGCGAAGCGATTCTCGATCAAGGACGCGATGGTCCAGCGTTCGAAGAGCTACCTGCAAAATATCGAGAGCCACTACGACATCTATTACTCCGAGGACGTGCGCAACTCGATTTCTGCCTATGCGCTCTACGTCCGCAAACAGATGGGCGACCTCGACATCGCGAAGGCCAAGGCGCTGCTCCAGCGCGTCGGCGGTCCCGAGAAGCTGTCGATGGAAGCGAACGGCTGGCTGCTCGGCACGCTCGCCGGTAACGCGGGCGCGGCGGCGGAGCGCCAGGCGATCCTGCGCCACGCGCTCAACAAGGTGAGCGAGACCGCGGGTGCGGCGAACTTCACGACGAGCTACGGCGACGGCGCGTATCTGCTACTCGCGAGCGACCGCCGCGTCGACGCGATCATGCTCGAGTCGCTGATCCAGGAGCAGAAGAACAACGATCTGATCCCGAAGCTCGTCGTCGGTC
The DNA here is from genome assembly GCA_036524455.1 of Kofleriaceae bacterium. Taxonomy (GTDB): domain Bacteria; phylum Myxococcota_A; class Polyangia; order Haliangiales; family Haliangiaceae; genus JABFXX01. The sequence goes on from DATDCH010000825.1 coordinate 606, forward strand.
TGATGGCGCATCGCAAGCGCGGCCGCTGGCTCAACACGCAAGAGAACACGTTCGTGCTGATGGCGCTCGACCTCTACTTCAAGACGTACGAGAAGGTGACGCCGAACTTCATCTCGCGCGTGTGGCTCGGCAACGACTACGCGGGTGACCACGCGTTCCGCGGCCGCACGACCGAGTACTACCAGGTCGATATCGCGATGAAGGACGTCGTCAGTCACGACAAGCAAGACCTGACGATCCACAAGGACGGCGCGGGCCGGCTCTATTACCGGATCGGCATGAAGTACGCGCCCGCCGACCTCAAGCAGTTCCCGGCGGACTATGGCTTCGCGGTCGAGCGCCGCTACGAAGCCGTCGACGATCCGAAGGACGTCACGCAGGACAAGGATGGCGTGTGGCACATCAAGGCGGGCACGCGCGTGCGCGTCAAGCTCAACATGGTCAACGAGAACCGGCGCTACCACGTCGCGCTCGTCGATCCGCTGCCCGCCGGTCTCGAGCCGATGAATCCCGCGCTCGCGACCACCGGACCAATTCCGGTCCAACCGAAGGCCGAGAAGTCTGGCGGTGGTCGTTACTGGTGGTGGTACGGCCCTTGGTACGATCACCAGAACATGCGCGACGAGCGCGTCGAAGCGTTCTCGCCGCTCGTGTGGGAAGGCAACCACGAGTACGAGTACATCGCGCGTGCGACGACTCCCGGTAACTTCGTCGTGCCACCGACCAAGGCGGAAGAGATGTACATGCCCGAGACGTTCGGGCGCGGCGGCAGCGATCGCGTCGTTGTGGAGTAATCCGCTGAGAGTCTCGTAGCCCCGGGGTGTAAGCTTTCGGTGTGCGCGAGGACGACGCCGCCACTACGCTCGACGCGCCGTCGGACGAGCAAGAGACCGCCGCCGAATACCCGGCGTCGGTGAAGTCGAAGCGCATCCAAGCGCAAACGCCGAGCGACGAGGACGACGACGAACCGCTGCCGCTCGAGATCGGCTCCGAGATCGGCCGCTATGTGATCGAGCGGATCCTCGGCAAGGGCGGCATGGGTGTGGTGTTCGAGGCGTACGACCGCGAGCTCCAGCGCAAGGTCGCGATCAAGCTCCTGTCACCACGCACGCCGGTCGGGTCGCCGCTGTGGCAGGAGCGTCTGCTGCGCGAAGCGCGTGCAATGGCGCGCGTCAGCCACCCGAACGTAGTGCCGATCTACGACATCGGCGAGCTCGGCCATCAAGTGTTCATCGCGATGGAGCTCGTCGAGGGGCTCACACTGCGCGAGTGGCTCAGCGCGCGGACACCTGCGTGGCGCGAGATCGTCGACGTGTTTCGCCAGGTCGGGCGCGGGCTCGCCGCAGCGCACGAAGCCGGCCTCGTCCATCGCGACGTCAAGCCCGACAACATTCTGATCGGTAACGATGGCCGCGCGCGGCTGACCGATTTCGGCGTCGTCAAGGAGGTCGGTGACGCGAGCGTCGAACGCACGGACCCTTCGATTGACGGCACGGAGCCAAGCGAACGCCGATCGCGGCCGTCGCACTCGCTCGGCCCAGAGCTCACTCGCTACGGCATGCTCATCGGCACGATCGCGTACATGGCGCCCGAGCAGCTCGACGGTCAGGTTGCAGATCCGCGCACCGATCAGTTCAGCTTCTGCGCCACGTTCTATCGCGGACTCTACGGTGTGAACCCGTGCTCGAAACGCGATCCGAAGCGGCTGGCGGAGTGGCGCCCTCCCGATCCGCCCGAAGGAACGAAGGTCCCGCCGTGGGTGCGTCGCGTGCTCGTGCGCGGCCTGTCGCCGGATCCGAGCACGCGGTATCCGTCGATGGATGCGCTGCTCGGCGAGCTGCAGGAGCCTCGCCGCATTCCGTTGATCCCGGTGATCGCGACGGGAGCCGTGATCGCGGTCGCGATTCCACTGCTGCTGATCCGTGATGACCAGCGCACGTGCCCCGACGAGAAAGCAAAGCTCGCGGGCGTGTGGGACGACTCGACGAAGCGGACGATCCACGACGCGTTCCTCGCCACCAAGAAGCCGTATGCGGAGGCGAGCTTTCGCAGCGTCGAGCGCACGCTCGATGCCTATGTCGCCGGTTGGCTCGAGATGCAAGCGGCCTCGTGCGAGCTGCGCGATCGCAACGACGCCCGGCGCGACTGTCTCGAGCTCCGCCTCGAGGATCTGCGTGCGCAAACCGAGCTGTTCGCAAAGGCCGATCCTCGCACCGTCGAGCTCGCGGTAGCTGCAGCGAGCTCGCTGATCGATCCGAACGAGTGCGCGCATACCTCGGCGGCGAGCACGACCGGCGGTGCGCCGGGCCGCGGGCTCCGCAAGCAACTGTCGGTCGCGAAGGCGCTCGAGGATCTTGGCAAGCTTCCGGAGGGCATCGCGATCGTACAGGCCGTCGTGGCGCAGGCGCGTGCGATTCCCGATCGCGCGATCGAGGCGGAGGCGCTGTATCAGCTCGGCGAGCTGCAACGCCGCAGCGGTGACATGAACGCGGCCGCTACGCTGGAGCAGGCGATCGTCGCGGCGGTTGCAACCCGGCACGACGACGTCGCCGCGCGCGCGTGGATTCGGATGGCCACGGTCGTCGGCATCGAGAAGGGCCAGTACGAAGACGGCCTGCGCCTGTCGCAACACGGGCGCGCATTCATCGATCGGCTTGGCGGCGACAAGCGGCTCGAGGCGATGCTCGCCGGCGACCTGTCGATCATCTATCGACGACTCGGCCGCTACGACGAATCACTACGCCACATCGATCGTGCGCTCGAGCTGGGCGAGAAGATCTACGGACCTCAGCACACGCAGGTCGGCTCGTGGCTGAACAGCTCGGGGCTCACGCTGCTCGAGGCGGGAAACCACGCGGAGGCGCGCAAGCGGTTCCAGCGCGCACTCGCGATCTTTTCGAAAGAGTTCGGGCCGCATCCAAAGGTCGCGACCGCATACGGCAACCTCGGCCTCGAGCGGTTCCGGTCGCACGACTACGAGCAGGCCGTTGCGTTCGCCCAACGCGCGCTCGAGATCGACGAGCTCGAGTCCGGCCCGAAGAGCGCGAAGCTGCTCAGCACGCTGAATCTGATCGGTAGCGCGTACAGCCAGCTCGGCAAGCACGACGATGGCATCGCTGCGCTGCGCCGCGCGGTCTCGCTCGCCGAAACGCTGCCGCCGCAGAACCACAAGCGGCTCGCAGCGAACGTCAGCCTCGGCATCGCGTACAACCGCGCCAAGCGGTTCGCGGAGGCGCTGCCACTGCTCGAACCGTCCCTCGCGACGCTCGAGCACGGCTCCGCGAGCGCCGATCCGTCAGATCTCGGCGAGACCCGGTTCGGTCTCGCGCAGGCGCTGCACGGTCTTGGCGACACCCAGCGCGCTCGCTCGCTCGCGATTCGTGCACGCGAGGAGCTCGCCGCGTCAGCGGACAAGAACAAGTCTCAGCTCGCCGAGGTCGACAGCTGGATCGCACAGCATTCGAGCCCGTAGCACCTAGCGCAGCCCGAGCTTCACGAGCAGACGGTGCATGTGCACGCGGTCGACGCCGGCCGCGCGCGCTGCGGCGCTGACGTTGCCGTTGTGCGCCGCGAGTAGCTCCTCGAGGTAGCGGCGCTCGACATGGCGGATGTAGCGCTCGCGCACCAGCCGCAGCGGCAGCGAGACATCGATCGTTGGCTCGGCGGCCGGCGTCGGCGCCAGCGAGCTCTCCTGACGGGCGAGACACGACTCGACGTAGTTGCGTAGCTCGCGCACGTTGCCGGGCCAGCCGTGACGCATGATCTCGGGCATCAGCTCGCCACCCGCGAGCGAGCGGGCCATCGGTGATTCGCGATCGCCGAGCGCATCGAGGATCGCCTCGACGAGCACCGGGATATCGACGGTACGGTGGCGCAATGGCGGCATCGTCACGACGATCACCGCGAGTCTGAAGTAGAGATCCGAGCGGAAGCGACGCGCGTTGACCTCGGACTTGAGCTCGCGGTTCGTCGCCGCGATCAATCGAACGTCGACGGGAATCCGCTGCGTGCCACCGATGCGCTGGATCTCGCGGCGGTCGATCGCGCGCAGCAGCTTCGGCTGCAGATCGAGCGCGAGCTCACCGATCTCGTCGAGCAGGAGCGTGCCGCCCGCGGCCGCTTCGAACGCACCCACGCGCGCGGCATTCGCGCCGGTGAACGCGCCGGCCTCGTGGCCGAACAGCTCGGTCTCGAGCAGCTGGCCGGGAATCGCGCCGCAATCGACGACGATGAACGGACCGTCGCGGCGCGAGCTCTCGGCATGAATCGATTCGGCGGCGAGGTCCTTGCCGCTGCCGCTCTCACCCTGCAGCAGCACCGTGCTCGCCGACGCCGACGCCGCCGCCGCTTCGAGCACTGGATAGATAGTACGCATCGCGATCGAGCCGCCGCGCAGCTTGCCGAAGCTCGTGCGCGGTGACAGCGCGACTTCGACATCGCGCGAGCCGACATCGAAGCGCAAGATCGTGCGGCCGAGCGTGAGCACCGCACCGTCGCGCAGCTGGGCCTCGATCACTGGCACTTGATCGACGAGCGTGCGGTTGCGGCTGTTGAGATCGCGCACGTAGATGACACCGTCGACGATCGACAGCTCGCAGTGGAACTTCGACAGCGTCGAGTCGTCGATCACGAAGTCCGCACGCGGATCGGCGCCGACGACGAGCCGATGCGCTGCGAACTCGTGCTTACGACCGACGTGATCGCCGCCGATGATCGTCAGCCGACACTCGCGCACGAACACGTGCTTGGGCGCAGAGCCGGGCAGGGCCTCGGTGGTGCGCGGGTCGTCGATCAATCGAGCGTCTCTCCCTGACGAGTGGTCTTCGTCTTCTTTACGCGCGGCTTGGTTCGCTTGCGTTCGACGCGCGCCTCCGATGCCGGTGTCGGCGCAGGCGTGACAGCCGGTGTGGGTTCCGGGACGGGCGACGGTGCAGAGGGTGGCGGCGACGCGGGCAGCACGATCGGCGGTTCCGCCGGCACCGTCTCGCGCTGCGGATCGTCATCGGTCACGAGCACGATCGTCGCTGCGCCGACGGCGGCGATTAACACAGCGCCCGCGGCGAGCGGCCACCAGCGGCGGCGGGGCGCGTTCGGCGCGGGCCGCACGATCGCCGGCGCACCGATATCCTCGGTGACGCGCTCGCCGTCGCCTTCGCGCAACCACCGGGCCACATCGCCCATCGACGCCGGCCGCTTGCCCGGATCGCGGTCGAGGCAGCGCGCGATCAGATCATCGAGCGCAGGCGAGATCGGTGCGAGCGAGCTCGCGCGACGCGGCGACTCGAACAGCTGCGGCAACCGGCCATCGCTGAAGCTCGCGAACGGAGCTTGCCCGGTCGCGGCTTCATAGAGGATGACGCCGAGCGCCCAGATATCGACGGCCGGCGTGATCAAGCCATCGACGAGCTGCTCCGGCGCCATGTACGCGACCGTGCCGATGCGCCGCTCGGTCACCGCGGCGGTCGTGTCGCCGAGGCTCTTCGCGATCCCGAAGTCGATGATCGTCGGCGTGTCGCCGCGCAGCATCACGTTGCCCGGCTTGAGATCGCGATGCACGATGCCGCGCTCGTGCGCCGCTTGCATGCCCTCGGCGATGTGCGCGGCGAGCTCGCGCAAAGCAGTCTCGTCGAGGCGACCCACTCGGCGTAGCCGCGCGGCCAGCGACTCGCCCTCGATTCGCTCCATCACGAGGTAGCAGGAACCCGTCGCCGGATCGTGACCGAAGTCGAGCACGCGGACGACGTTCGGATGCTGGATCTCGCGCGTGCGTGCGGCTTCGGCGACGAACGCATCGCGCGCACGCTCGTCGTCCCCGAGCGACGCCCGGAGCAGCTTCACCGCGACCGAGTCGCCGAGGAAGCGGTGCTGGGCCGCATAGACCTCGCTCGTGCCACCACGGCCGAGCAAGTCTGAGAGCGTGTAATTGCCGACGTCCAACGTGCGCGTTATCGTCGCACGAGATGCGCGTGTTCGTCGTCGCGATCGTCGTCGCGCTGCAGCTGCCCGCACATGCGGACCCTGCGGAGGATGCCGCGCTGTTGCACCTCGATCGTGGGATTGCCGCGTTCAACGCAAAGGACTTCTCGACCGCGGAGCGCGAATTCGCGGCTGCGCACCAGCTCGTGCCCGACAAGGCCAACCCGTATCGCTGGCTCGCGCTGAGCGAGATCCAGCTCGGCAACTGCAAGAGTGCGGTCGGCCACATCGACGGCTTCATCGCCCGGGTGCCGCCGGCCGACACCCGCGTCGCCGAGATGACACGCTGGCGCGAATTCTGTCGCCGCGAGCTCGCGCAGCCTGCGCAATCGCCGCAGCTGACCGGCACCCAGGCGCTCGCGCAGCCGTCGCCTCCCGAGGACACGCAGCTGCGCCAGCGCTGGTGGTTCTGGCCCGTCATCGGCGTTGCTGCGCTCACGATCACCGGTGTCACGGTCTACGCCGTGACGCGCGGCGACGAGGCGACGATGCTGCCGCCGATCCGCTGCGATGCGACGGGGTGTCGATGATGCGGCTCGCGTTGCTCGCGCTTCTCACCGCGTGTGGCGGCAGCGATCCGTGCGACGCGATCACCGGCCGCTGCATCGCGCTGCAGGTCGAGTCGGCGACCGTCGATCGTATCGATCAGCTCGAGCTCGACGTGCTGTACGGCGATCGCCACGGCACCGCCACGACGAGCGATGGCGTCGTCGAGCTGCCACTGACGACGGCGATCGAGGTGCAAGGCAGCGGCTCGCTGCCCGTCGGCATCGTCGCGGCAGGCAAGCTCGCCGGTGTGGTGCTCGGCACCGGCGCGGCGCAGACCACGAGCGAGCCAGGCGCGCGCGTCGACGTCACGATCGAGCTCGCGCCGACGGGCGACTGCGAAGCCGGCGGCTACTACTGCGGTGGTGACAAGCTCGCCGGCGATGCGGACACGCTGTACCAATGCAACGGCGGCGGCGTACCGCTCGCACGTGGCCGCTGCATGCACGGCTGTACGGTGCGGCCGACGCTCGACGATCAATGCGAAGGCGGCAGCGCCGCTTGCATCGAAGGCGGCTACTACTGTGGCGGCGACAAGCTCGCCGGAGATCCGCAGAGCCGCTACCGCTGCACCGGCGGCGTCGGCGCCGATCGAATGATCTGCCCAGACGGCTGCGTGGTCGCGCCGCCCGGCGAAGACGACTACTGCCGCTAAGGACAATCGGGCGCGACTTGGCCGTCGGAGCCCGTCGACACGTACGCGTCGGCGATGTAGCCGCTGCCGATCTTGTCCCACAGCGTCGACGTGCCGTACGTGCCGGTCACGCTCTGGCCGCGCTTCTGGCACGTGATCGTGACCGTCGCACCGTCGGCGACCGAGCCAACGGCTGCGGTGCTCGTGCTGGCGCCGGCGCGGATCGTCAACGCAGAGCCCGCGGTGTTGACGCGACCGACGACTCCTCCGCCGCCGCCGGACTGGCAGTTCTGGCTCGTATAGTTCCGCGTGCCGAAGTAGAGCGCGGTGCGGCCGTTGAAGATCGCGCTTTGCGCGACACCGTTGAGGCGCTGCTCGTAGTGCAGGTGCGGACCGGTCGAGCCGCCCGTCGTGCCCACCGTGCCGATCTTCTGGCCGCGGCGCACGTTCTGGCCCACGCTCACCGTCTGCGACGACAGATGCGCGTAGCGCGTGCGATAGCCGCTGCCGTGCGCGATCTCGATCCAACGCCCGTAGCTCGTGCTGCCCGTGTTGCCGCGCACCGTGACGGTTCCACCGGCGGCCGCAACGACCGTGTCGCCGCTATCGTTGCTGCGATTGAAATCGACGGAGCGTGTCGGACTGTGGTTGGTGCGCGTCTGACCGGCCCAGACTTGGCCGCACGGGAACGGCAGCTGAAAGTTCGGGCGGCCCGCGTAGATCTCGCCGAGCTCCTCCTCGGGAATCACGACCGGGACATCTTCGACGTCTGACGCTTCGTACTCTGGCGTCGGACCTTCGTCCCACCATTGTTCGTCGCCGTTCGTGCCGGCCGGATCCAGATCTTCGATGTCATCGGTCGCGCATGCTGCAAGCAGCACCGCGCAGAGCAGGGTGATAGTCCTCATGCGCGCCGGCTTCAGCAAGCGACGCGCCGAACGGTAACTGCGAGCAACCACTGGCTCGTCGACAAGCCACTGTGGCGCCGCGTGTTACAGGTGCACGCGGCGCGTTGCAGTGCCGGCCCCGGTGTCAGCGGCAGTTCCGGCTGCGGTAGTTCCTCGTCCCGAAGTAGAACGCGGGGTTGCCGTTGAAGACCGCGCTGACCGCGACGCCGTTGCGGCGCTGTTCGTAGTGCAAGTGCGGGCCCGACGAATTGCCGGTGCTGCCGACGGCACCGATGCGCTGGCCGCGGCGTACGTGCTGGCCTACGCGGACGGCTTGCCCCGAGAGATGCGCGTAGCGCGTCCGGAAGCCGTTGCCGTGTGCGATCTCGATCCAGCGACCGTAGCTCGCGTTGCCTTCGTTGGCGACGCGCGTGACCGTGCCGCCCGCGGCGGCGAGCACGGCGTCACCGATATCGTTCGTGCGATTGAAGTCGACGGCGCGCTCCGGGCTGTGGGTCGCGCGCGTTTGACCGGCCCAGACTTGGCCGCACGGGAACGGCAGCTGGAAATTCGGCCGGCCCGCGAAGATCTCGTCGAGCTCGTCCTCGGGGATCACGACCGGAACGTCGTCGACATCCGAGGTCGCGTTCTCTTCACTTGGTCCTTCGTCCCACCACTCCTCGTCACCGATCGTCCCAGCCGGGTCCGTGTCCTCGTCCATCGCGCAAGCGGCAAGCGAGAGTGCAATCATCACGTAAAACCGTTTCATCCTCGTTCTCCTTTGGCCGGCGCGCTCAGCAAGCGACGCGCCACGCGGTAACCGCGAGCAACCACGCGCGACACGCGCGCCCGCTGTTGCGCCGCGAGTTACAGATGCGCAGGGCTGTTCCCGCGCCGTCGCGAGCACGACGCATCGATTCGGTAGTAGGGTCTCGCCGTGGCAGTGATCTTCATCGACGGCAACGACCTCCGCGCCGCGGAGATCCGGCAGATCGTTCCAAACCTCGACCTCGTCGTCGAAGCGCTGCAAACCGGGTTCGCGACCAGCGCCCCAGAGCCCGATCACAAGGCTCGCGACAAAGTGCTCGCACACAAAGTCGCAGCCGCGTGCTTCGCCGAGGCCGTCGATCTCACCACGATGGATGGTAAGAGCTTGCGGCTCGAGCTCGACAGCGAGAACGACAATCGGTTCTGCAAGTGGTGGCGCGAGACGCCCGCACAGATGCAGCTGCGGATCGCGCTGCGCCAGGCGGGCTCGAACGAGATCCAGGTCGTGTCGGCGACGTGCCAAGGTCGGATCGCAGACAAGCCGGCGGGGCCGCTGATCCTCGGTTGGGATCGGCTGTTCGTCGCCGACGGCGAGGACGCGACGCTCGCGCAGCTCACCGCCGCGGGTGAAGTCACCGAGTTTCGCCGCGCGGCGTACGCCGATGTCGCGCGCATGCTCGGTCTGAGCTGATGGCGCGCTTCGACGATCGCGCGACGCAGCCCGCGCGCGGGCCTGCCGACATGCTCAAGTGGAAACTGCTGCGGCGAAGCGATCCGCGCCCCGACGACTTCGCCGGACTCGACGCGGTCCGTCCCGGTGTGCGCGATGGCGGCGCGGCGGCACTCGCGAGCGGCGCGCCGGTTGCGGTGTGGATCGGCCACGCGACGTGGGCGCTGCGCGTCGGCGGCAAGCTCATCGTCACCGATCCGGTGTGGTCGAAGACGCTGTCGGGCGTCGTGCCACGGCTCGTGCCACCCGGCGTCGCGCTCGCCGACATGCCGCCGATCGACATCGTGCTCGTCACGCACGATCACCGCGACCACATGGATCTGCCGACGCTCGCCAGGCTCGGTGACGCGCCGCTCTACATCGTGCCGCTCGGCAACGGTGCGCGGATCAAACATCCAAACGTCGTCGAGCTCGATTGGTGGCAGACGCACGAAGTTGACGGCATCGCGATCACGCTCGTGCCTGCGCGACACTGGTCGATGCGCGAGCCATGGAACAAGAACGCGACGCTGTGGGGCGGCTTCGTCGTGCGCGCGCCCGAAGGCACCGCCTATCACTCGGGCGATACCGCGTTCGGCGAGCACTTTGCGCAGATCGCGCAGCGCGTCGGCGCGATCGACTGGGCGATGCTGCCGATCGGCGGCTACAACCCGCGCTGGTTCATGGAGTCGCAGCATGTCGACCCTGTCGAAGCTGCGCGCGGTTTCGAGGCGCTCGGCGCCAGGCATCTGCTCGCGATGCACTGGGGTACGTTTCGGCTCACCGATGAAGCGATCGGAGAACCGCCCGAGCGGTTGCGCGGCTACTGGCGCGATCGCGATCTGTCTCCGGACCGCTTGTGGATCCTCGACGTCGGCGAAGCGCGAAATTTGCGCTGACTACTGAGGTCGCCGGCGTGGAGTCAACTCGACTCGCCATCGTCATCGAAACACCCGAAACCGACCGCTCTGGCGTGAACTGGCTGACATTGCCAACACAGCACGGTTCGTGCAGTTGCGACTGAGCTATGTCGATTTTCGGTGGTCGTAGTAAAGCCCTTCGCCAGCTCCAACGCCTGCTGCGCATCGCGCACGAAGCAGACCGCACCGGGATGTCCTCGCAAGAGGCTGTCGAGCAAGCCCGCGACGCCGAGCGCGCAGCATTTTCGCGCCGCAAATTCCTCGCCGGTGCCGCCGCGACCTCCGCGCTTGCGTTGACCTCGCGCCGCGCGCTCGCTGCGCCGAACAAGCCACCTCCGCCCGACGTCGGCATCGTCGGTGCCGGCCTCGCTGGTCTGCAGTGTGCGTATACGTTGTCGACGTATGGCGTGAATGCTGCGCTCTACGAAGCGAGCAACCGGGTCGGCGGTCGCCAGAAGTCGCTGCGCGGATTCTTTCCCGGGCAAGTGGCCGAGCTCGGCGGCGAGTTCATCGACACCGGCCACAAGGCAATGCTCGGTTGGGTGAACCGGCTCAACCTCACACGTGAGGACGTCACGCGCGCCTCCACGGGCGAGACCACGTACTACTTCGATGGCCAGCACGTGGCCGAGTCGGCGGTCGTCGACGAGTACCGCGCATTCGTCGCGGCAATGCGCGATGACCTGCAGGCGAGCACCGGTGCGCCGACCGCGACGTCGTGCAACGCCGCCGACCAGGCGCTCGATCGCATGAACCTGAGTGACTACTTGATCAGCCGCGGCGCGGGACGGATCGCGCGAAAGGCAATCGAAGAGGCGTACCTCGCCGAGTACGGCCGCGAGTGCAGCGAGCAGAGCAGCCTCAACTTCCTGCTGTTCATTCACGCCGACAAGCGCTCGAAGTTCTCGCCGTTCGGCGTGTGGTCCGACGAGCGCTTCCACGTCGTCGAGGGTAACGATCGGATCGCGACCGGCATCGCGGGCCTCTTGCCTCGTGCGCCGGAATTGGGGATGTCACTCGTCCGCGTCCGCAAGACCAGCGGCGGCCGCATCGAGCTCACCCTCAAGAACGGCAACACCACGGTCACGCGTACGCACGATCGAGTCGTGCTCGCGATTCCGTTCACCGTGCTGCGCACCGTCGAGCTCGACGCGAGCCTCCAGCTGCCGCCGTGGAAGCGAACAGCGATCGACACGCTCGGTTACGGCGACAACGCGAAGATGATGGTCGGCTTCAAGGGTCCGTACTGGCTCGAGCTCGGCAGCAACGGCGGTTCGTACTCGGACCTCGCGAACCACCAGACGACGTGGGAGACCAACCCGTCCCTGGCCACCAGCGCACGCGCGATCCTGACGGACTACGCGAGCGGCGTGCGCGGCAAGTCATTGTCGACCAACGTGCAGGCCGAGGCAGCGCGGTTCCTCGCCGATCTCGAGAAGGTCTACCCGGGCGCCGCGGCGAACGTCGCCAAGCAAGGCAACAACGTGCTCGCGGCGCTCGAGCATTGGCCGTCGAACCCACTCACGCGCGGCAGCTACACCTGTTACACGCCGGGCCAGTTCACGACGATCGCGGAAAACGAAGGCAAGCCCGTCGGCAACCTCCACTTCGCCGGCGAGCACACCAACTCGTTCTACATCTGGCAGGGCTTCATGGAAGGCGCGCTGCTCAGCGGCATCGACGCGGCGAACGAGATCCTGGACGCATAGTCACTGCGCGATATCGATCGCCAGCTCGGGACGCGCGCTCGCGTTCTGGGCCGAGTTGCCGGCGTGGAAGTGGTAATGGGTTTGCGCGGTGGCGGCGGTGATCATCAGGCCGTCGTTAGCCACCGCCATGCTCACCCACGTCTCGACGAGCGACGCTGGTAGCTCGATCACGAGCTCGCCACCGTTCGACGCGGCCGTCACGAGCGGCCCGCTCGCGGTGCCACCCGGCGTGCTCCACGGTTGGACACCGTCGCGCGTGTTCCAGCTCGCACCATCGGTCGCCGGATCATCGTTGCCCGTGCCTTCCATCCAACTCTCGCGCATGACGCGAACCTCGACCGGGCCCGGCATCTCGTCACCGTAGTCGAGCAGGCGCAAGTGCAGCCGCGCGCCGACGACCTGCGAAGTCGCGGGCAGCGACGAGACATCGAATCGAACCAGCGCGTGCTCGCGGTTCGCCGTGAACTGGGAGATCGACAGATCGTCGGCGCGGCCGAAGTTGATCGTCGGGTCCATTTCGGAGAGCGAGGCGTCGCGCGTCACGGCTTTGCGCTGTGACGTTGGGCGCTCGCCGAACGTGATCGTCGCGATGGGGCCATCGCCGGCGTCGTCGAGACCTGGATCGAAGTTGATGCGGCAAGCGCCCAGCACCAAGAGAAACCCCGCCCGCACGCGAAGAGATTACCGCGTCGAGCGGGTCGGGTATCAGCGGAAGCAGCGGCTCAGTTCGCGCGACGGGTGACCGATGACGGCGGCACCGAGCTCGCCGATCGGATCGCGGAGGACCTGCCCGCAAGCCGACGCTCGTGCGCGCAGGCCGGGAGCCTCGATGTCGGGGGCACGCGAACCGGTCGCGCCGCCGATCGCGGTGGCGAGCAGTGACGAGTCGATCGTCTCGATGGTTGTCATGGCGAGTCCTTTCGACTCCACAGCAGTGCACCGCATATGCCACCGGTCGATCGTGCGATCGCCAGCGGTTGCCCGACGACGCGTGGCAGGTGGGCTGGCCGTCGCCCGACGGCTGCAGCGCTGATTACCGTCGGCGACGGGTCACTTTTTCAAGCACTTCGTCGCGTCGCGCGTCAGCCGCGCGGGCTTGCCGGCGACGAGCTTCTTGATGCGCTCGATCCCGCGAGCACCGAGCAGCGCGAGCGCAGGATCGCGATGGTCGCCGCACAACGCTTGCGCTGCACCGAGTGCAACCTTGGCATCGGCGTCGTCTTTGACCGCATCGGCGAGCGGGGTGCGCAACGCGGCCGGCGTCGGGCGCGGCACGAGCTGCACGGCGGCTGCGCGAAATGCAGGATCGCGATCGCGGAGCGCGGAGGCGAGATCGAAGCCAATGCTCGTCGGCGATAGCGTCTGCGCGAGCGACGCCACGGTGTCGAGCGCGTACACGCGCACCTCGATGAAGCGCGCCTGGTTGTGTGCGATCTGATCGAACAGCGCGCGCCAGGTCATCACGTCGTCGTCGCCGATGTCGTCGGGCAGGTCGGTCTTCGCGAGCTCGCGCGCGATCGCGCGCGCAGCGAGCACAGCCGGAATCGCGCTGCGCCGATCGGCGCCGCTCGCGACCTCTGCGAGCGCCGGTAACAGCTCGGGGCTTGCCACGACGGCAGGGGCCGCCGCGATCGCAGCGAGCCGGGTCGAGCGCACCGGCGAGCGCAGGCCCTCCTCGACGATCGTGGGTCCCGCGAGCACGCCTTGCCGGCTTGCTTCGTCGACGTCGCCGCGCTCGTAGGCGTCGGTCATCGTCGCGATCCCGGCGAGCGCAAATGCTCCGAAAAAGCCTAGCGAAAAAATTGACATGGTGATGATGCGTTCAGTACCGTCAATGCGTTCAGTACCACGCGTTCAGTGACCCCAGGGGTGCCATGGCCGAAGCGTTGACTCAAAGACAGCGGGAAATCCTCGACTTTATTTCCGCTTCGATCGTGGAGCGCGGCTTTCCGCCGACGCTACGTGAGATCGGGGAGCACTTTAACATCAGGTCCACAAACGGGGTGAATGACCATCTCAAGGCGCTCGAGAAGAAGGGTCATCTCCGTCGAGAAGATCTGAAATCGCGCGCGATGCGTCCCGTGCTGCCGGATGGCAGTGGCGAGATCATTCCGATGCAGCGGCGGGCGATGGGGACAGGTGACGTGCAAGTCGTGTCGGACCGTGACGACATGGCCGACATTCCGATCCTCGGCAAAGTCGCCGCCGGTCAGCCGATCCTCGCCGTCGAGAACGCCACCGACACCGTCAAGGTCGATCGGGTGCTGATCGGAAATCATCGCGAAGTGTTCGGACTCCGGATCGTTGGCGAGTCGATGATCGAGGATGGCATCTTCGACGGCGACTACGTCTTCGTGAAGAAGACCGCCACTGCCCACACCGGCGACATCGTGGTTGCGATGATCGAGGGTGAGGCGACGGTGAAGCGCTACTATCCGGAAGGTGACCGGATTCGGTTCCAGCCGGCGAATCAGAACATGAGCCCGATCATCGTGCGCCGGGCCGACTTCAAGAGCGTCGACATCATCGGCATCGTGGTCGGCGTGTACCGTAAGCTCACCTGAGCGGTCGACACGTACGGGTAGACTCGCGAGTCCACCTCGGGATGACGCAACAAGGTGCGTCAATCGTGGTCGACGGGGCGCATCAAACAGACAGAATGAGTCAGCTACGCACGTAGGAAAATCAGGGCGCCTCACGTGGTCTACCCTTCGATCGCGCCTGGTGATTTCGGGCAACAGCTTTCTGGTTTGCTTGTGTCAAACTGAACGCCGGTGGTCCGAACGCGCGCATATCGCAGCCGATGGCTGTGGGTCCCCGCGGTTGTCATCTCGGCCACCGCGCAAGGCGGCGCATACATCGCGTATGAAGCGACGCGTCCCGAGCCCAAGCCGCGCTTGACGATCCGCCTCGACGGCATCGGCGATGGCCAGGTGCTCGTGACCAGGGTTGGCGATGTTGCGCCCCTGCTGCGCTGCGCGAAGACGCGCTGCTCGGTCGAGGTCGCGAAGGGCACGCAGCTCAAGCTGACCGCCGTGCTCGGCGAAGACGCGACGTTCGCGGGCTACGACCAATTTCCGATGCGCACGCCGGCCGCGCTGGTGCCGTGGCTCGGCGATCCGCTGGAGAGCTGCCTCGGCGGCGATGTCATCGATCGCGCGATGCGCGGCGACGTCCTCGACTGCGCGGTCACGATCAAAGCCGACACCGACCTCGTCGCGGAGTTCGGAGAAGTGCCGAAGCAAGTCGATGTCGCGTTCGCCGATCCAGCCGAGATCCAGAAGCTGATCCAGCCCGCGATTCCCAAACCGCCGCCGGCGCCGATCGACGCCGAGAAGCTCGAAGAGGCACCGCTCGAGGTCGCGATCGCACCGATTCCGCCGCAGCTCAAACAGATCCAGCCGCCGCCTCCGCCGCCGCCCGAGGAGAAGAAGCAGGCTCCTCCGCCGCCGAAGGAGCCGCCGCCGAACATGACGATGGTCGAGGTGCAGGACAAGAACATCGTCGACAAAGCACCCGAAGACGCGACGCACCTCTCGGACAAGAACCGCGACGTCGCCGAAGAAACGCGCGCGACGAAGACGAACCTCGACAAGGAATCCGAGGGCAAGACGGAAGCGTCGCGCGAGAGCGAAGACACCAAGAGCGCGGAGATCGGCGGACCCGAGGACAAGATCCGCCAGCTCGAAGAGACCGAGAAGACGACCGACCAGCGACTCAAGGCGACCGATCACTCGGGTGACAAGGAAGTCGCGAAGGGCGCGATCCAAGGCGAGCAGGGCGACAACGGGCAAGAAGGCACCGGCGAGCAGAACCCGGGCGTCCTCGCGATGCGCGGTATCGGCGGCCGCGGCAACATCGTCGATCAAAAGAACGACGGCAAGAAGGCCGGCAAGAAGGGCCTGCCCGGCATCAACACGAACATGGCGTTCCAGGACTACGAACGCATCATGGGCAAGGAGAAGGTCGACGACGAGCGTCAGGTCGCAGCGCGCAAGATGTCGAGCAAGAAGGGGCGCTGGGAGCGCAAGCTCGACGCGATCAAGAGCTCGCTCGAGAACTTCGTGCCCGACGTGCGGCCCGGCAATCAGACGGCGCTCAAGACGCGCGCGCATCCGTTCGCGCTCTACATCGCGCGCATGCACCGCCGCATCCACGAGCTGTGGGGCTTTGGCTTCCTCGAGGATCTCGACGAGAAGAGCGCCGACTATCCGCTCAACGATCCGAACCTGTGGGTGAACCTCGAAGTGTCGGTCAACGCAGACGGCACGCTCCACAAGGTCACGATCGCGAAGACCTCCGGCAAGACCGAGTTCGACGTCGCGGCGATCGACACGGTGATCTCGTCAGCGCCGTTCGAATCGACACCCGAAGCGATTCGCTCCGTCGATGGCCGCATCTATCTGCGCTGGGGCTTCTATCGCAACTGGCGCCAGTGCGGCACGTTCAACGTCGAGCCGTACATTCTGACGTCGGTTCCCGACGACGGCGGCAAGGGCCACCTCGATGACGGCACGATGGTCGCGAACGTCGCGAAGCTGCCGGGCAAGCAGAAGAAGAAAGAGCTCGCCGAAGCTGCGAGCGGCCCGACGGTGACGCCCGATGACGGCCGCGCGAAGCAGAAGGTGTCGCCGGATTCGTCGGTCACCGACAAGCAGGCGCTGTTCGCGGCGAACCTGTGGGTCAGCGCGTTTGCGACCGCTCAGGTCGACAAGCTCGTGAAGTACTCGACGGTGCCGTTCTACGCGGGCGGCAAGGTCGCCGCGCAAACGCAGTCCGATCTCAAAGACATGTACGCCGGCCTCGTCGTCGAGTCCGGTCCGCTCAAGGACTGGAAGCTGCTCTCGTCGAGTGAGTACAGCAGCGGCGGCGGCGGGCTGCCCGAAGGCAACGTCGTTCTTCAAGTACGCACCGCGAAGGAGAGCTTCGCGGTCGTGCTCACCAAGACCAAGTCCGGCGATTATCGAGCTTCCCAGCTCGCGCGCTGAGCGCTAGCTGGGAATGACCTTGAGTACTTTGGCGGCAAACAGGCCCTTCGGCCCTTGCTGCTCTTCGTACTCCACGGTCTGTCCCTGATTGAGCGTACGGAACCCATCCCCCGAGATCGACGAGTAGTGGACGAACACGTCCTTGCCATCGTCAGCGCGGCTGATGAATCCATAGCCCTTGGCATCGTTGAACCACTTCACGGTACCCAGCGCCATCTTACTGCCTCCTGCTACTTCGCGGCCGACCCCACGTGGCCTGCGCAGAACGGTTTGAACATTTGGCGAGCAATGGCTCAACGAGAATTTCGAGGAAAGCGACCGAGCCCTGCAATTGTTCACCCATGACGAAACACCCGAAAGCACACGGGTAACCGACATCACGGATCGCGCCGCAACGTTACAGAACAACTGCACAGGTCGACACGTTTCTAGTCTTCATGAAGCGAGGGCTACTGCTGGTGTTGGTCGCGTGCTCGACGCGATCCGCGCCAGAGGTGGCAGGCGTCGGCAGTGCAACGGCGCTGGGCCTCGAGGAGCCACCGCTGACCGCTGCGCACGGTGCGCAAATCGAGCTGCTCGCGATCACCGACGACGGCTCGGCGGTCGTGACGCAAGACGCGGTCGGCGCCACGCGGTTGTGGCCCACGCTCGATGGCACGCGCGAGCCGATCGTCGTGCACATCGCGACAGCCACGTCGCTGGCGATCGGTCGCGACGGCGACAGCTACGTGATCGCGGCGCTCGACGAAGGCGGTGGCGCAGAGCTCGTGCGCCTCGCAAACAACGGTGCGGTGATCACGCGCACGAGCATCGCGCCCGAGCCGCCGATCGAATCGATCACGATCGCGTCGCAGGGTTTGATCGCCGCGCGCGCCGATCAGACGCTGGCGATCTTCGATGCCAGCGGCGCACAGGTCGGGCGGCTCGAAGCACCGGCCGGCAAGCGCATCCACTTCGTCATCGCGCGCGGTACACGCACGCTCGTGCTGCTGTCGGCGCAGCTCGACAAGGGCCACGCGCTGCACGGTCGCTGGCTCGACGGTGAGCGCTGGGGCAGCGACACGCCGGCGCTCGCGATCGATCCGAGGTTTCTCGACACCGAGCCGCGCTCTTCGCCCGCACTGTCGCCGCGCGGTGATCGATTGACCGTCGACTTCGAGACCGAACCGTACTTGTTTGACCTGGCGACCGGGCGCAGCCTCGCGAAGTTCGAGATCGTCTCGTTCGTCGGCTTCGTCGACGGCGACACGCTGGCGACAGTTCACCCGCAGTTTCCATCGGTACAGCCAGGCGTGCCCGAGAAGATCCTGTGGCGCAAGCGGACCAAGGGTTCGTCTTTCGAGAAGTACGGCGAAGAGGCTTCGCACTCGTCGCTTCCGATGGCCGTCGGCGATGGTGTCATCGTGAGCGCGCACGGCGGCTCGCTTGCCCTTCACACGCCGGAGGGCGTGCGCCAGCTCGGCTACGGCATCGCGGACGTGCAAGGCATGCACGTCGACGGCGAGCGCGTGATCGTCGCCGCCGGGGTCCTCGCGGCGACGCTCGATGCGGCACTCGAGCCACACGCATGGTTCGCGCTCCCCACCGACGGTCGCACGCTGGTCGACGTGCAACCGATCGATGCGCAGTTCGCGCTCGCGAGCCATACGCTCGGCGAGCAGCCGTGGTCGAGCGTGTCGGTGCTCGATCTCGCGGGCAACCAGACCCAACAGGTGCTGCAGCACGCGATCGCGCGCGGCGAGCTTCGCTACGATCCGACGACGCGTCTGCTCGAAGTGACCGACAGCGCCGCGTCGTACCTGACGCGCTGGGATCCGCAGCAGCACAAGTTCGACATCTGGTATCGACTCGCGGGCGGTGCGGCGGACGTCCACCTGCTCGATCCGGCGCGCAACGACGGCCTCGTCGCGCTCGCGCTGACGGCAACCGACGGGACGCTCGACATCGGCGAGATCCACGGCGCAGATCTCGAGGTGGGTGCGCCGGTGGAGGCACGCCACTGGTATCGGGTGAACGGCCGCGGGGTCGCGGTTGATCGGCGCGGCAACGTCTACGTGATCGAGCACGGCAACCTCGTCGTGTACCGCGCGGGCATGCGCGTCGCGGACATCGCGGAGGTGGGCGACGCGCGGGTCACGCCACGCCCAGACGGCACCTACATCGCGATCTACGGCGACAACCGCATTCGCATGTACGACGCGACGGGAGCCCAGATCTGGCTGCTCGCCGCGCCGCTGGCCCAGCGAATCGCATGGTTGGGCGACGAGCTGGTGGTCGATTATGCCGGTGGTCTCGGCAAGATCGATGCCGCCACTGGTGCGTTGATCAAGCGTACCTGTGGATGGAGCTTTGGCATCGGCGCGTTGTCTACGAATGACCAGCTCCAGCTCGCGGGAGACTCGATTTGTGACGCGCCGTAGCGTGCTCGTTCTGATGTGTGCCGCCGCCTGCGGTCAGCCCGGCGAACCGATCGAGAAAGCATCAACAGCTCCGGCGGTCGAAGCACCCGCGCCCGCAGCTCCAGCGGCTCCCGTTCCGCCAGCGCCCCCGAAGCCCGATCCGATCGTGAAAGGCGTGCCGCACGGTGGTCACATCGACAAGGTCGCGACGACCGAGAACGCCGACGCCGCGCTGACGTTCGACACCGCGGGTGGCGTGCGCTTGTGGCCCGCACTCGACGGCTCGCGCACGCCGGTGCCGGTGTCAGTCGTCGCGCCCGAGCAGGTCGGGCTCGCCCACGCCGGTCGCGACTTGCTCGCGACGATCCTCGACGAAGCGGGCAGCGTGCGACTCATGCGTCTGGGGCGTGACGGCTCGGTGCGCGGCAACGTGCAGCTTCCCGCCGACGTTCCGTATCAACAAGTGATCGCGCTCGACGAGGGTGCGCTCGTGCGCAGCGAGGATCAAACGATCGAGTGGTTCTCGCCCGATGGCATCTCGCGCGGCAAGCTTGTCGCCGAGCCGGGCCGGCGGATCCAAGCGATCGCGGCGCGCCGCGGCCGTGCGGTTGCGGTGATCAGCGGCGGCGACAAGCACGAGCTGCGCTGGCTACTCATGCTGGCGAGCAACCTGACGTGGGGCGCGTCGGTGACGCTGCCAAAGCCGGTGAAGAGCGACCTGATCGCGCTGTCGCCATCGCATCGCAGGCTCGCGATCATCGACGACAAAGCGACGGTCAACGTGTACGAGCTCGGCCTCGTACCGACGCAGCTTGGCATCACCATGTTCGGCGGCGACGCGTCCGAAATCGGTTTCATCGACGAAGATCGCGTCGCGATCATGGGCCGCTCGGTGCTGTGGTGGGTGATGCCGCAGAAGAAGCCGGCGAACGATCCGTGGGCGACCGCTGCGCCGAGCATGCCGACGCCGGCGTCGTCGCACATGATGTTCGGTGGCGCGGCCGCTGATGACGTGGCGGTGCTCGGGTTCGGCGCCGCCCTCGCGTTGATCGACAAGGACAAGACCCGATACCTCGGCTACAAGGAACACGGCGTCGGCGCGGTCGGCGCGGCGAAAGACTCGCTGTGGGTGATGATGAGCGGCTCGCACATCGTGTGGCTCGACGACAAGCTCGCGGTCAAGCGCGACATCGAGCTGCGCAAGGATCAGAGCGGGCCGTGGATCAACGCGACACCGGTTGGCGATCGCCACATCATCACACAGACGCCGAGCGATACGCAGTATCGCATCGAGCTGGTCGACCTCGAGACGCCCGACAAGCCGGTGCCGATCGGCACGTTCTCGCGCGTCGGCCGCATCGAGCTCTCGCAAGAGACCGGCCTGCTCGGCATCAGTGCAGGGCGCAAGATCCATCGCTTCAAGGTCGACCTCGCGACCAATCAGCTCACGAAGCTCGAGCCGATTCGCACGCAACCGTCGATCACGTCGCTGCGACTACTCGATCCCGAGACCGCCGACGGCATCACCGCGATCACGGTGGGCTGGTATCACGAGTTCGACGAGCACTACACGCTCACCGTGCATCGCGCCAAAGGCAAGCCCACCCGCATCCGCCCGTTCAAGGGCCGCCTCATCGACATCGACGCTCGCGGCAACGTCTACACGATCGACGGCAAAGAGCTAGTCGTCCACCACGGTGACAAGAAGGTATCGACCCTGAAGCTCGACGAGTATTTCGGATCGGTCGTCGGCATCGGCGCGGACGGTACCCGCATCGCGATGCAGACCGGTCACGAGATCGTGATGCGCGACGCGACCGGCGCGGAGCAATGGCGCAAGCCGCTGTGGGGCACGAACCAGCTGGTGTTCACCAACGACGGCAAATACCTCGCGGTTCGCGCGAACGGCGGTCTCGTGATGCTCGACGCCGCTACGGGCGAGCGCACTGCGATGGAATGCGGCTGGTCGTTCGGCCTGACCAGCACGCCGCCACCGACGAACGCACTCGCGTCGGCACCGGTGTGCGAAGATCCGATGCTGTAATGAGACATCTCGCCGCGCTCGCGCTGGTTGCCTGCAGCTCTCCTGCGCGAGCGCCCGAGCCGGTGCGCCCGGTCGTGGTCGCGCAGCCACCGGTTGCCAAACCCGAGCCCAGGCCGATTCCGACGCTGCATGCCGACTCGAGCGTGCGCGAAGCGCCTCACGGCGGCGCGATCCAGACGCTCGCATTGGCGCCGGATGGGCAGACCGCGATCAGCGCCGACGAGCTCGGCGGCGTGCGGCTATGGCCTGCGCTCGACGGCAGCGCCGAGCCGAAGGTCATCGACATGCCGCCGCCCAAACAGCTCGCGGTCGGTCGGTTCGGCGAGCACTACGCTGCAGTCTCGCGTGACGAGGCCGGCGGCCTCTACATCGCGAAGCTCGATGCGAACGGCCGCCAGGTCTCGCACACCTCGTTGCCCGCCGAGCCCGTCGCCATCGGGATCGCGATGACCGAGCTCGGGCTACTCGCGTGGCGCGCCGATCAAACCGTCGTGCTGGTCGACCGCGACGGCGTGACGCTAGGCAAGCTCGGCACCGAGCCGCAACAGCGCATCGTCGCGGTCGCGGTCAACGGCAAGCGCGCTGTCGTGGTGCTCGACCGCGAAGGCACGAAACGCCAGGCCCGCTGGCTGACGCTTGCACCCAAGCTCGCATGGGGCGCGTGGCTGGCACTCGACACCGAGCTCGGCAGCAACGAGCTCGCGGGGTCACTCGATATCGCGCTGTCGCCGAACGGTAAGCGCGTGGCGACGCTGTCGCGCCTGACTGCCCAGACGCCGGGCCGACCGTCGTCGCTGGGGGCTGCCGGTGCGGTCGCGGTGTTCGACATTGCGACCGGCAAGGCGCGGTCAGCCGGTGCGGCGGCGAGCGCCACCGCCGATATCGGTTTCATCGACGACGATCACGTCGCGATCGGCGGCTTCGAAGGGATGGCATGGATCGATCTCACCGCCGCCACGCCCAAGCCGTCGCAGGTCACGCCGACGTCGCCCGGGTCGCGTGCACAGCCAGCGCTCGCGACGGGCGGTGGCCGCGCGATCACGGCGATGAACGGCGACCTCGTGCTGTCGACGCCGAGCCTGACGCAGTTCCTCGGCTACGAGACGGTGTCGCCGCGGATCGCGGAGGTCGGCCCGAATGGCCAGTTGCTCGTCGGCGTCGGCGATCATCTCGTACTGCTCGACAACGACTTGCGCGCAAACGCGTCGACGAATCCGTTCACGAACGCTGTCGGTCAGGTCGCCGAGCTGCGCTGGATTGGCGAGGACGATTGGCTGCTCGAGAGCACCACACCGAGTGACGCGACGCTGCAGATCAGTCTCGTCAGCCCGAGGTTCGGCACGGCGGCGGTCCGTAAGGGCATCAAGGAGGTGCAGATCCTCGGTTACGAGCCGAGCACGCAGCTGGTGACGCTGTCGTTCGGCGCGGAGTCGGAGGTCGCGCGCCTCGATCGCAAGAAGCGGCAGCTCGACCGAGTTGCGGGTGTGAAGAAGGCGAGCCCGTACGAGCAAGTGATGTTCCTGCCGATGTCGCCGTCGCTCGCGCGTGGCACGCAGCTCGTGCAGGTCACGATGAAGGAGCGCTCGGTCATCAAGTGGCTGCGCGATGCGAGCGCGCTCGACAAACCGTCCGCAACCGTCACCGTCGAGGGGCCGTTCGCGGGCGCAAATGCGGCGGGTCAGGTGTTCATGTGGCGCAATACGCCGACGGGGCGGCTCGAGCTCGTGCTGTACGCCGACGGCAAGCCGGTGCGCACGTTGCCGAACATCGGCGCGATCACGCTGTCGCCCGAACCGAGCGGCAAGAGCTACGTCGAAATCGCACCGAGCTCGGTCGCGCTCTACGACATCACGGGCAAGCAGCTCTGGTTCCAGCAGCTCGCGACATCTCAAGAGGCGCACT
>DATDCH010000826.1:0-5338 GCA_036524455.1 Kofleriaceae bacterium
CGAATCTCGAGGTAGTCGACGCCTTCGACGCCAGGCACTTCCTCGACGAGGTGGATGAGCTCAGCTTTGAGCACCGGCTTGCCGAACTCCCAGCCCTTGCCGCTGCGATCGCCGACCAGCGCGTGCAGGAAGCGCCGCACCTTGAGCTCGATGTCTTTACGCAGGCGTTCGGAGGTGCCCACCGAACGCCGGATCAACACGATGCGCAGCGAGATGTCCTTGTAACGAGGGCGCACCACGTTGAGCACCGTGCCGACGAGCTTGCGCTCCTCGAGGTAGTTCTTGACGAAGCGCATGATCTCGTTGCTCGGTACGAGCCGGCGCGTCAGCTCGTCGCCACGCGTATCGGCCTTCGGCAATAGCGCGAGCGTGACGTGGCCGCGGTTCGAGCGATCCGGCACGCACTTCGCGCGCGCGAGCTGCGTCGACGCACGCAGCGCGAGCATCTCGTAGTCCTCGGTCGTCACCGCGCGATCGCGGCTCTTGATCGTGTACGGCGCACGCGCCTTCGCTTCGTCGATCGACTCGCGATCGGAACCGCCGGTCGCGGGGATCGGATTCGACACGCCTTCGATATACGCGAGCGCACGGCCGAGCGACGTCAGCGTATTGGGATTGACGTTGCCCGCGGCTCCACCGCCGATGCGATAGCTCGCCGCGACGACCGAGTTCTTGCCCTCGGGCGGCACCATGCCCCGGCGACCGTCGCCGAACTGCAGCGTGCCGCTGATGTAGTCGAGCGTGTAGTGGCGGCCGCGCGGCTGCGACGCGAAGAAGCTGTCGACGCGCTTGTAGCGCACCCACACTTCGTTGCTCTGCGGGTTGTCCGGATCGACCTTGCGCACCGGGTCCGGTCCGAGGTCGGCAATCTCCTCCGCCGTCGGCATCTGCTTCTCGCGAACCTCGATCACTTCGTCATCGAGCATCGGACCGCGCAGGAACTTGTGCGTCTGCAGCGGCGAGCCATCGGAACCGCCGAGCGTCTCGTTGCGGATCGTCTCGTAGTTGAATGCGTCGATCGAATTCGTGACGACCATCTTCACGCGCGGTGGCTTGACGTAGCCGCCCTGCTCGAGGCGCGCGCGCAACCAATAACGCTCCTCGGTGAACTTCGACGAGATCAGCCAATCCTCGGGCCCGACGAAGAACGTGTGACCGCTGGCGGTGAAGCCGTGGGTCTCGTCGTCGACGGCGAGCGGTTCCCACTCGCGGCCGTCCCAGTATTCCCACACCACGCGCTGGCCGCCTTCCCACGACAGCCGGCGCATCGTCTCGTACTTGTGCAGCTCGCCCGTGGTGACTTCCGCTTCCTCGGTCTGCAGCGAGCCGAGCCCGAGCTCTTCTTCGAGCTGGAAGTAGAGCCCGATCGCCTCATTCGGCGGCTTGCCGACAAAGCCCACGTACAGCGCCGGCGACTCCTCGGGCTTGGCCGAGAACGGCTGGAAAATCGTGTACTCGGTGCGCGCGACCTCCGTGCAGTCCGTGTACTGGAAGTCGTTGAACGACAGCACGTGCCGCGCGTCGCGATAGTCCTCGCGATAGCGGAACGTCAGCGAACGCAGCGCGGGCGGCCGCACCGGGCGGTCATCCTTGAACACCCACTTCTCGTTATCGAGCGTGTACGTGCCCTGCTCGCCGAAGTCGCCCTTCTCGATGCGAACGCGGACCCACTTCTTGGCGACACCGTTGATCTCGACCGCCTCCATGTCCTTCGGGCGGCGGAAGTTGACCGCCCCCGATTGCGACATCGCCTTCGTGTCGTCGTGAAAGCCGTGCTCGTCGCCGGTGCCGGGCAGCGCGCCGCGCGGGGCGGTGCGGCCGAGGTGACGCCAGCGCTTGCCGTCCCAGTACTCCCACGCGAGCACGAGCTGATCGCTCGGGTTCGGGCGCGGAATCACCGAGCTGTCTGCGAGCTGCATCTCGATCGAGATGTACGCGTCGGCCGTCTGCAATAGCTCGTCGCACGCGAGGTAGAGCAAGCAGTCGACCTTCGGCTCCTTGCCGAACGGATAGATGTTTTTCGACAGGTCGAGCTGGAGGAACGCGTTGTTGTCGAGGTTCGCGTACGCGTGCGTCGGCAAGATGCCTTCACCGACGACTTCGACCTTCGCGCGCACGGTATCGAGCTCGGTGTCTGCGGGCGACTCCGGCACCTCGGCGAGGCGGCCGCGCATCCACAGTCCTTCGACGTGATTCACCGTCGTCGGCTCGAAGCGCAGCGGGCCCATGAAGCCGACTTCGCCCCGATCGACGTCGATCTGCGCCGGCTCCATCTCTTTCCAGCGCGTGCCGTCCCAGTACTCCCACTCGAGCAGGCGCGCGAGATCGCGGCTGCCGGTCTCGGGTGCGCCGAGGAAGATGCGCAACAGCGACGCGTCGCCGGTGTTCGCGAGCCGCGGATCCGACAGATACAAGTAGCGCTCGATGCGCTGCGCACCGGCAAACAGCTCGAACGAGTCGAACACCGTGCCCGGTGCCGGATCGATGTAGCGGCTGTTCTCGGCGTAGCTCTCGTTGTAGTAGGAGAAGCAGCGATCCGGACGTGCGGTCGTGACCAGCACGTCGCGCGCGGTCTCGAACGTGACGGTGACATCTTCGGTCGCGTGCGGCGTCGACACCTGCGTACCGCGCGGCACGCGCTGCTTCGCGGCGCCTTCGACGAGCGTGAATCGCGTCAGTGCTTTTGCCGCGCGTGGCGCGCGCAGCTTGATGCCGAGCAGATTGAGGAACGCGACGTAGTTCTTGTCCGGAACTTGATTGAGCCGATAGATCAGCAAGTCGGTCATCCACGCCGCGAGCTCGATCAGCGTGATGCCCGGATCCGACGGGTTGTGATTCGTCCATTCCGGCGCGTAGCGCGGAATCATCGAGATGGCTTCTTCGACGATGTCGTGGAACGTGCGGTCGTCGAGCTTCGGCGGTGGGATCATGGGTTCAGGTGCCGTTCTTTCCGGTTGGGCCGGTCGCGCCGTCTTCGTCCTGCTTCAGGTAGAACGGGAAGACGAGGTTGCGTTTGTCGTTCTTGCCCGCGATCACGTACTCGATCCGGATGTCGAGACGGTTCGGCTCGTCGGCGTTGGCGCGGGCCTGAACGCTCACCTCTTGCACGCGCGGCTCGAACTTGTAGATCGCTTCTTCGCAGTACACCCCTGCCATCGCAGCGGTGAGCGCGTTGTTCGGTGCGAACATCAAGTCGTGAATCTGGCAGCCGAACTCCGGGCGGTTGATTCGCTCACCGGGCGCGGTACCGAGAATGATGAAGATGCACTGCCGAACGTTCTCCTCGAGCGCCGAGCTCGATACGCCACCGTTCAGATTCACGGAGACGGGAAAGCGCAGCCCCTTGCCCAAGAAATCGCGGTCATTCGCCATCGTCGTTGTCGAAATCGATCAGGGTTGAAAGCGGCCTTGGATGAACTTCTTGCACTTGCCGCATGAGATTCGAGTCGCATGCTCGACCTCTTCGATCGTGAGCGGACGATGATTGCAAAACGGACAACTGACTTCGCCTGGCCTTCCAGCAGCGACCGTGTCGAGCACATCTTGCCAAGCGATCAGGGCTTCCTCGTCCACCTGCGAGAGTCCTTTCCTTTCGACCCCTTCGAAAGAGACGCCATCATACGAAACGCCGCCAAATTCGATCAACGCTGAGACTGCCCCAAAACGCCTCGACAGAGCGCGTCGAACGCGAGGATTTTTCGCAGGTTGACCAGTTCTTCGTACGGCTTGGGCGCCGCTTTCTCTCCCCTGTGAACGCAACTCTCACGGGCCCGTCGCAAGCGGCCCGCCGTCACCCCGACGCGGCTCCTACACGGATCTTCCGTACGTGGTTGTCGGTCGTGCGTCAGCGTCGGGACGCCCGCCGGTAGCGCCGAAGTCCCCGGCGAACCCCGCCCGCGGGAGCCCGGCCTCTACTTCTTCTTCGTCGGGTCGAGGCCAGTCACTTTCGTGTCCACGACGACCTCTGCTTGCGCCTCGCCCGCCGTCGCCGGGTTGCGAACCACCTCGGCCGCACCGTCGACATTGGCGCTCGCATCCTTCACGCCTACCGGTGCGCGCTCGCGCGCCTCGCGAGTCGCCGCGTCGGTTCCGACGCGCGACGCGGTGCCGCTCGGATCGCCGACCGCCGCACCCGCAGCTTCCTTTGTGTCTTGCGCCTCGGAGACCTTGCCCATCGCGCGATCGCGCTCGTTGAACTCGAGGTTCTCGGCGCGGCCGACTTCCGAAGTCGGATCCTTGTAGCCGCTCGCGCTCACCGCACCGTCGACCGACGCTTCGCCCGCGCGTTGCGAGTGGAAACCTTCCATCTTGAGCTCGCCCTTGCCCTCGCGCGCGACGTCGTGATCGTACATCGCCTCGTCGATCTCACCTTCGGCCGTGCCGCCCTTCACCGCGCTCTTGCCCTCCGGGCCGACCGCGCCATAGAAGCCGGCCTCGGCGTGACGGCTGTCGGCCTTGAACTCGCCGTCGGTCACGCCGCGCTCCGCATCGCGGATGTCGCCGCCTTGCGGGACGTCGACCTCGGCTCCGCCGTCGAAGCTTCCGCCCGCACCACCCGCCGACCCCACGCCTCCGCCGCCGCTGAGGTCCGAGCCCGCGCTGTCGAAGCTCGCGTCGCCGACGCCGACGCCACCCGTACTACCGAAGCCACCGCTCACACTCGCGGCGCCGCCACCACTCGGGCTGCGCGTCGCACTGCTCGCCGCACTGTCGATATCCGCGGTGCCCATGCTCGACGAGCCGCCGCCAACACCGGCCCCGCCGCTGACATCCGCGGCACCGCCGACGCTCGGTCCGCGCGTCGCGCCGCCGATCTCACCGCCGACATCCGCGCCACCGACGCCACCCGCACCGACGCTCGATGCAGCACCGACATCTGCAGCACCGCCGACACTCGGTGCGCGCGCCGCACCCGCAAGATCACCGTCGACGTTCGCGCCACCGACACCAGCGGTGCCGACGCTCGCCGCGCCGCCGACATCTGCCGCGCCGCCGACACCCGGTCCGCGCGCCGCGCCGCCGAGATCGCCAGCTGCACTCGCGCCGCCGACGCCAGACGCGCCGACGCTCGACGCACCGCCGACATCTGCAGCGCCGCCGACACTCGGTCCACGCGCCACATCGCCGACGTCGACACCCGCACCGCTCGCGCCACCGACGCCGCCCGCTGCGCCGCCACCGATGCCGCCGCCCGCGCCACCAGCACCGCTGCTCGCTGCGCCGCCACCGATGCCGCCGCTCGCGCCACCCGCAGCCGCGCCACTCGCGCCGCTTTGTGCGCCAGCCGCACCGCTTGCTCCGCCGCTCGCGCCACCCGCAGCCGCGCCACTCGCGCCGC
>DATDCH010000827.1:0-2141 GCA_036524455.1 Kofleriaceae bacterium
GGCAGTCTGTGCATCGCGCCCGAACGCGCGCTCGCCGATGACCGGGTTCTGCGGATTCGTGTGGACGTCGAGCACCGGCGCGAAGTCGATGTCGAAGCCGAGCGCGCGCAACTCCTCGCCCATCGCGCGACCGACTTGCTCCGCAGTGCGCTCGTCCTCGCCGGCGGGCAAGCCGTCGTGCGCCATCATCGGCGGCCACATGGTCGCCGGCGCGCGTACGCGCTGGACGAGCCCGCCTTCCTGATCGACCGCGATCAGCGCCGGCGTGCCGTCGGGTGCGCGGCGATGCAGCTCGCGGTTGAGCTCGACGAGCGCGTCGAGGTCGATCACCTCCTGCGGCACCGCCGTGGCCGCCGCGCCAACGCTAGGCGCGCCCGGATCGATGACACGGGGCCCACCGGCCACGGTGCTGATCACGAGGTTGCGTTTGAATAGGATCGTCGCGCCGGCTTGGCCTGCATCGAGCCGCGCGCGGAGCGCGGGCGGCATCATTGGTCCTGCGAAACCGACCCAGAGAAGCTGACCGACGTCGTCGCGCACGCCGCGACAGTAGCAGGCCGCGAGCGCGACTCCCAATGTGCGTCAGTCGGTCTGCGCGCGCGCCACAGCGCCCAACGTCTGCCCAACGCGTCAGTAACAGGTCATCGGGAACGGCCCAGTGCCCTGGCAGGTGGCGCCATCCGTCTCGAACTGCAGATCGATTGCGCGAAGGTACGTGAGGTTGGCGGTCTGCACGGCGAGCACGATGTCGCCCGTCGACGTGCCGCGGATGCCCGGGATCTCGACCACCGGGCCCTCCGGCCGCCGCACGCGCAGCACCAGCTTGTAGCCGATCTGCGCGGACAAGCCGAACGTATAGGGCTGGACATCGGGCGAGACCTCGGCTTTCCAGCCACCGCCGACCGACGCGACATCCACGCGGCACTGCGCGGCGTCCTCGCAGCCCTCGAGGTGGATGAAGCCGATGCTCGGCTGACACGCCTTGAGCATGCCGGTGCTCGTGCCGAGCTCGTTGCTCAGCATGCAGCGCGAGCACGCACTCGTTCCGGCAGCACAAGCACACTGCGGATCGCTCTCGCAGCGACTCTGCTCGCCCGTGCGGTCGTTACACAGGGCGATGCCGGTGGTCGTGTTCGAATCGGTACACACGTTCGCGCCCGTGCACGCGACCACGAGGCTTTGCAGGCCGTCGCAGTTCGTGTCGTAGCCATCGCACGTGTCCTGGATATCGCGATGAAACCAGTCGCGCGTGTCGTCACAGTCTTTGTTGCTGCTCTCGACCGTCACCGGATGCAGATCGCAATCGAGGTCGAGCTCGCGTTCCGTCGCGTCGAGCCCGCCGTCGTTCGGGAACAACAAGCGCATCTCGCCGCCGCCGCGCGGCCGCCACACGATGCCGCTCGTGAACGTCGATTGATCTTCGCGCGTGCACTCGACGACGCGCACGTTGCCGGTGGCAACTGGATCGAGATCGCCGACCTGCACGACGGGCTCGACGTCGAGCACGTACTTGTCGATCTCGTCGCGCAGCACGAGGATCGGTGACGGCATCGCGCCGCCGGGCGCATAGAACGTTGCGACGGCGACGATCTGCTCGCCTTCGTACATCAGCACGAACGGGATGAACTGCGTCTCGGTCATCGCCGGGTCGGGCTCGACGCGGATCGCGAAGCCGTCGACGGCGTCGATCTTGCCGTGCGTGCCACCGGCGATCGTGCGCTGCAGGTAGTACGACACGGTCTGCGTCTCGACGAGGGCAGGCGCGGTGCGCTGACCGCCGACGCTCGGCACGTGCTCGGGTGTCGCAAGCACGACCTTGAACGACGTCACGGCCCCCGGCCCATCGGGCGCCGACAGCGTCAGGTGCGCGCCGGTGTCGGCGCATCCGGCAAGCAGGCCGAACCCCACGACGGAGCCGACCAGCAAGCTAGGGGAGCGGAGGCGACGCGCAGCCGAGCCGAACCCCGATGGGCGAAACGAGCGCATATCGCGACGCGAACCGAACCCCGATAGGCAAAGCGAGCGCATATGACGGGGCTACTGCGCGGGTCGTGCCATGAGGCGCTGCCATCCCGCGCGATCTGGATCATGGTGACTCCACGTGATCGTGCGTGTAGGTGAAGCTCGCCCGATTGTGAGGC